>NZ_JANRHB010000001.1:0-436397 GCF_024733855.1 Gordonia sp. GONU | reverse complement strand
TGAACTGGGTGATGCTGCGGTGCCCGGTTTTGTGGGGCAGGTCGCGGTCGGCGATCTCGACGATCTGCCGGTCGCCGGCGAAAGTGAGTCGGGCGATGGCGCGTTCGGTGTCGGCGGCGACATCGACCAGTTCGGCATCCGAGCACTGCGTCAGGTCGACGGTCTGTAGTTCGGCGGTGATCCGATGGAGTTCACTCACCAGTTCCTTTGCGCGCGAGGGCGGGCCGTCGGCGACACCGGACTCGGAGATATCGGTCAAGACGGTCACCCCCGGAACTCGTTGATGCGAATGTGTGTTCGACTGTACGCGCAATCACGCTGCCGTGCAACGACTATCGCCGCCATTCCAGCCATCCCGCATTGTCGGTGGTGCGTGATATGGGCATCCCCATCCGGGTCGGAGGTGTCCGACCAGTGGCTCGAGAAAAATGACCCTTACGGTATACCGGTAGGGGGTATATAGTCGACGGCATGAGTGCAACGATGACCCATTCCGGGCGTGAAGCGAAGATGCACGAAGGTCACCAGCATGCTGGTGGCGAACACGGCGGTCACGCCGACCATGTCGGGCAGTTCCGCCGACTGTTCTGGATCATGCTGGTCCTCGCGGTACCGACGGTGGCGTTCAACGAGATGTTCGCCCATCTGATCGGCTACTCGTTACCGCATCACGGGTGGGTCATGTGGATCTCACCGGTGCTGGGCACGGTCATCTATCTCTGGGGCGGTCGCCCGTTCCTCATGGGCGCGGTAGGAGAGATACGTTCCCGCGCCCCGGGGATGATGCTGCTGATCGGGCTGGCCATCACCGTCGCGTTCGTGGCGTCGTGGGGTGCGAGTCTGGACCTGCTGTCCGCCGAGCTGAACTTCTGGTGGGAGTTGGCGCTCCTCGTCGTGATCATGCTGCTGGGGCATTGGGTCGAGATGCGTGCGCTGGCACAGACGACATCGGCTCTCGACTCGCTGGCCGCGTTGCTGCCCGACAAGGCAGAGAAGGTCGACGGCGCCGGAACGGTCGCCGTCGCCGTCGACGAGCTGGTGGTGGGCGATGTGGTGCTGGTCCGGCCGGGCGCTTCCATCCCGGCCGACGGTGAGATCCTCGACGGTGCCGCCGACATCGACGAGTCGATGATCACCGGTGAGTCGCGCCCGGTGCGACGATCGGTCGGGGAGCACGTGGTCGCCGGGACGGTAGCCACCGATTCGGCGGTTCGGGTGCAGGTCACCGCAATTGGTGACGACACGGCGCTGGCCGGGATCGAACGGCTCGTCGCTCTGGCCCAGGCCTCATCGTCGCGTGCCCAACGACTTGCCGATCGCGCCGCCGGGTGGCTTTTCTGGTTCGCCGTCGCGGCGGCGGCTGCCACCGCCGTGGTCTGGACCGCGGTCGGAATGCCGGACTCGGCGGTCGTACGTGTGATCACGGTGCTCGTCATCGCCTGTCCACACGCGCTGGGTCTTGCCATCCCCTTGGTGGTGTCGATCGCGACAGAGCGTGCCGCGCGTGGGGGAGTGCTGATCTCCGACCGGCTCGCCCTCGAGAGCATGCGGTCGGTCGACGCCGTTCTGTTCGACAAGACCGGGACCTTGACCCGCGGAACCCCGACGGTCCGCGACGTCGAACCCGCCGACGGCCGCACGGCCGACGAAGTCCTGGCGCTGGCCGCGTCGGCGGAGGCCGACAGTGAGCATCCGCTCGCTGTCGCGATCGTCAAGGCCGCACGAGATCGGGGATTGATCGTCTCGCCGGCACAGGATTTCGCTTCGTCACCGGCCGTGGGTGTCTCGGCACGAGTGGACGGAGTCGTCGTGGCGGTCGGCGGGCCGAGATTGCTCGACAGTTACGCGGCTGTGGAACTCCCGGTCGCCGGGACCTGGCGGAACGACGGGGCGATCATCCTGCACGTCGTCGCCGACGGTGAGGTTGTCGGCGCCCTCGCGCTGACCGACGAGGTGCGTCCGGAATCGCGGGACGCCGTCGACGGCCTGCGTCGGCGTGGGATCGAGGCGGTGATGGTCACCGGGGACGCCCGTGCCGTGGCCGACGACGTGGCTCGCCATCTGGGGATCGAGCGCGTCTACGCGGGTGTCCGGCCCGAGGACAAGGCCGAGAAGGTGGCCGAATTGCAGCGCGAGGGCAAGCGGGTCGCGATGGTCGGGGACGGGGTGAACGACGCTCCGGCACTTGCGCAGGCTGACGTGGGTATTGCCATCGGCGCGGGTACCGACGTCGCCATCGCCTCCGCGGGTGTGATCCTGGCGTCCTCGGACCCTCGGTCGGTGCTGTCGGTGATCGAACTGTCGCGGGCGAGCTACCGGAAGATGGTGCAGAACCTGTGGTGGGCAGCCGGGTACAACCTGATCTCGGTTCCGCTCGCCGCGGGCGTCCTCGCGCCGGTCGGATTCGTGCTGCCCATGGGCGTCGGCGCGATCCTGATGTCGGTGTCGACGGTCGTCGTCGCGCTCAACGCTCAATTGCTCCGCCGACTCGATCTGTCCCCAGGTGGGCAACCGTCCCGGTGAACTGCGACTGATGAACTGACCGAGCGCTTCCTCTGAGGGCCCGGACCCGCTGTCCACCGGCGGGATCCGGGCCCTTCGTCGTCGGCCGGGATGGCTCCGACCGCAGGTTCGCCATCCGAAATGACGAGATTACTCAAGTGATGTCACTCACATGGGGTCATTTGTCCAAGGTGTGCACCCGTTTAGTCGGTGATGAGACCCGTTGTGTGGCAGTGGGTTTCGATTTCATATATGACAGCGGGCGTTTCGGATGCCGAAACCGCAATTGTCGATTCCTGGAATCGTGCCGCAAGACGCGCAAATTGATATTTGCTGGCCGGTGACACGACGAGAAATAGGAGGTTGAAAATGTCTCGTCTTCGGGCACCCGCCCCGTTCCTACTCATCGATGCGAAGATTTGTGACATCTACTCATGAATTGCAGCTTCCCTACCCACGCCACACCTCACGCATGTGGCACATCAGCAAATGTGTCGCGGCGTCGTCGAGGCGGCACCATCAAACAATTGTCGTCGGCCTTGATCGGGGTGACCATGACCGCGAGCGTCGTGGTGACCGGATTCGGCGGCGTCGGCGCTGCGCTCGCGTCGCCGACCGTTCCCACTTTCAATCTGTTCATTCCCGGGACATGGGAAACGGATGCTGCTGCTGATCCGACCCGCGCCACCGGCGCGCTGGCAGCGGTCGCCGACTCGATCTCGCGCCGCCACGGCGACTCGGCCACCATCTACTTCCTGCCGTACATGGCGCGCGCCTTCGACAACGGGCGGACATACGGTGACAGCAAGGCCACGGCGATCGCGAATGCATCGCGGGTGCTCGCCGACCGTGCGGAGGCCGACCCGGATCTGAAGTTCACGATCAGCGGCTACAGCCAGGGTGCCGACGCCGCCGGCGACCTGGCCGAGGCCATCGGCAATGGCGAAGGACCGATCCCTGCCGACCGGGTTCTTGCAGTCGGTCTCCTGGCCGACCCGGGTAACGGAACCGCCGGTCAGAAGACGGTCGGCCCGACGGCTCGCGGCACGGGGATCGCCGACCCGCGCCCGAGAGGGATGGGGGACCTGTCCGGCAGGGTGACGAGTATCTGTGCTCCGGCCGACCTGTACTGCTCGATAGACAAGCGACGTCATCCCGTCCTGGGGAAGATCGGCACGGTTCTCAGTGAGGGGGCGGAGGAGGTCGCGGACGCGGTCGAGACCGCCATCGACGTCATCGGCACGGTCACGAAGATCGACTACGCCGCGCTCGGGGCCGAGATCGGCCGATTGCCGCAGCTCATCGGGATGGGAGACCTCCGTCAGGCCCACCGGGTGGCGGGCCGTCTGAACACTCGGATGCGTCCGTTCGTCAAGCTCGCGGACATGGTGGACTACGCGCGAACGGCACGAGTCCTCGACCTCATCCCGGACCGGACCGGTCTCGCGAAGGTCGGCGCCTCGATCTGCCGGGTGCTCGATCGCGTCGACATCGTGCGTGCCGCGGACCTCGTCGGCGACGTTCAGGAGCTCACCTGGACTGCGGCAGGGGCGGTGGGGGCACGGGTCGGTGCCGCGTCGCTGCCCGCATCCGAGGTCTCGGTCGAGGAGGTCCTGGGCCTGGGGAAGGAGTTGGTGTCGCTGGTCTCGGACTCGTCGGTCGAGGTATCCGGCAACGGGGTGGGCGAAGAGGAATCGGGCACCGGGGTGTTGTCTGAGCTGATCTCGCCCCACTTCAGGGAACTCGGCAAGGAGCTGGCCGAGATCGTCACGAAGCAGGCCATCACCGACCCGGCGTCGTTGATCCGTGACGTCGTCACGGCGAAGGACTTCTACTCGGGCAACGTGCACACGAACTACGCGAAGTTCGTCGTGGACGAGGTCGGTCGCAGCGCGATCGGTTGGCTCGGGGTATGGCTCGCCGAGGCCATCGACAAGGCCGGTTCGAGGTCGGAAGCCGGTTCCCGGTAGGGGTCAGCACGAGTCGGTGGCGTCTGCACGGGCCCTACGGCCCGATTCTTCGAGGGCCTTTGTCGCGAGTTCACACTGATCGTCCACCTGGATGACAACGGCCATTGTCGTTTTCCATCGGTCGTTGTCATTATTGCAATGATTGTTGTCGCAAATTTCGGGCCACTAACGAACTGGGTCGAATGTCCATTGGGTGATTAGTTCAAACGATCTACAAAAAGGGCGACAGATGTATTCGCAATAGTGGAACGAATGACCTAGATGCGGTGATCGACTTCACGTGGCTATTGTCGAGAAACCGGCAATAACAATCGCCAGAAGATCTAAATTACTCCTCGGTAGCAATAGGCTGCCCCCCCGCAGAACGATGGACGGAAGATGACTGACAACCAGACCCCCACCAGTGCCCCTCTGACCGACGAGCGCAACCGAAAGAGTCGCAAGCGCAAGGCCATCCTCGCCTCGGGCGCGGTCCTCGGCGTCGGCGCCGTGGTCACCCTCGCCGCGTGGAACGACACCGTGTTCAGCAACGGGACCTTCGGTATCGGCGACACCGCCTGGAACGTGCAGGGCAGCGTCAACGGGACGGACTTCCTGGAGTACGAGACCAGCCCCGGTGGCACCGTCGCGTTCACTGTCGACCCCGCGGTCGACGCGTCGAACCTGATGCCCGGACAGACCGCGAAGGGCAAGTTCTGGCTGAAGGAGACCAAGGGCAATCTGGATGCCACGATAACGATCCAGCCGACTGTGGTCGATCCCGCTGCCAACTCCCTCGCCGCTGCCCTCCGGGTGACCATCACCGCCGACGGTGTGCCCGTGGTCTCGAATCAGGCGCTCAGCGCCTCGGGAACTGCGACACCCTTCGTCATCGTCGCAGGTGACACCGCTGAGCTCG
This sequence comes from Gordonia sp. GONU, assembly GCF_024733855.1. Taxonomy (NCBI): domain Bacteria; kingdom Bacillati; phylum Actinomycetota; class Actinomycetes; order Mycobacteriales; family Gordoniaceae; genus Gordonia; species Gordonia sp. GONU. Next base: position 431,027 of record NZ_JANRHB010000001.1, on the reverse strand, counting down.
AGTTCCAGGTGACCCTGCCGGCGAATGCCAACCCGAACGCGATCACCAACACGACCACTCAGGCGATCTGGGAGATGAAGGCACAGAGCGCGGAAGCATGATGAGCTGCCTCGATCCGGTGGCGTGGCGTTCCTTCCCACCCCGACTCGTCGTCGGATCGAGGCTTTCGTCCGTCCCGTAGTTGTGTTGCCCGCCAACGAATCCTGGCCCCGAGACCTCAGAGAGGCGGCCCGATGACGACCACCGCGAAGCCCGGCACCGACGAGTCCGAGACGTACACGTCGGGGATTCGGGATTCGTGGACCGTGACCGCACCGAGGCGGATCGGGACACCCGACTCGAACTCGGCCTGGCCATCGACTCCTCGGATGTTCATCCCCGCGTCGGACGCGGTCACCCAGCCGCTTCTCCTCGTCACACCCCCGCCGACAGCGGTCCCGGGGGAGCCTGCCGAAACACCGGTCGCCGCAACCGTTCCCCGGTCCGGCGCGCACTCGGCGATCGCCAAGCTCCTGGGTGCTGAACATCCTCGCCGTCTTCGGCGTGCTGTGCATCGCGCTGACCATCCTCGCCTTCGTCGGCAATTACACGATCATCCTGTTCAAGACCGGCTCGATGGATCCGACGATCCCGCAGGGGTCGGTCGCTGTCGTCCACGAGATTCCGGCCACGGAGGTGAAGGTCGGCGACATCATCACCGTCGATCGTGAACCCGGCCTGAAGCCGATCACCCACCGCGTCATCGCGGTAGAGCAACTGGGCGGCGGCGAGGCGCTCATCTCGATGCAGGGCGACGCCAATCCCAATCCTGATCCGGAGCCGTACCGCGAGAGCACGGTGCGCAAAGTCGTCTGGCACATACCGGGTCTCGCGAAGCAGGTCGTCTGGTTGTCGAATCCCTACGTTCTGGGCGGCATCACCCTGGGCGCCGCGCTCCTCGTGCTGTGGGCGTTCTGGCCGAGAGCCGAGACCGCTCGACGCAGACACTGACCGGCACCTCACCGGCACACCACAACCACGGAAACACAACGGCGTATGAGCATGCATCTCACCAAGCGCAGCAAGATCCTTGTCGCCATCGTCGGCGTCGTCGCGATCCTCGGCGTCATCGCGCAGGCCACCGGCGTGCTGGCCGCGTGGAACGACAAGGTCTGGGGCAACTCGAGTTTCACGCGGGCTGCCAATCTCGAGGGGTATGCACGGTCGACGACCGCACACGCATACACCAACCGTGCGATCACCAGTGGCGAGTTCACGGCGACGAACGCGACCCACACCCACGTGAATCCCGGCTCCACCCTGATTCCCAGCGCGACCGGTTGGACCCATGCCTCGAGTACCGGAATCCTGCTGTTGGGAACGGTGGCGGCGGACGGCCGGTCGTCGGCGACGTACACGATGAACGGCAGTGTCGTGACGGCCACCGCTGCGTCGAACGCCAAGAACATCGAGCTCTTCCCGACCGGCTTCGCCTCTGTGCTGAACACCGACAACAGCCAGTATTCGGCCTCGGTGAGCTGCTCGTCCAGCAACTGGGGCGGGACCGTCTCCACCAATGCAGTGGTCCCGGCCGGAGGCAACTTCCGGGTCGGGCTCACCAACTTCTACGCTGTTCCGGCCGCGAACCAGACCACCACCATCGATTCGCTCGCCGTTGGGTTTCGGGTGCAGGGAACCCTCAAGAGCGTGGTGACCACTACCGCGAAACATGCACTGTCCACCCTGATCCTCGACGTGGACATCAAGACCGCGATCACACTGACCACCGTGTGGACGGTCACTGTGCAGTTCGTCCGCGCCGAGTGCGGCATCGGTGAACCGCTTCCGAGCGCCGGCGTCCAGAGTGCGGCGGCACGGATGGCCCGCCTCGCGCCGAGTTCGTCGAGCACAGCGCCCTCGGAGTCGGCGGTGAGTTCCAGTGCGGAGACTTCGGAACCGAGTCCCGACAGTGAATCTGCGTCCTCGGGGTCGGAGAGTTCCTCGGCAGCCGACTCGGAGTCCAAGGGGTCTTCGTCGACGACCTCCGCCAGCGAGAGTGCAGGCGCCCCGGTTCTGAAGGAGGGGCCGACGACACCGACCGACGTCGACGTAGGGAGTCGTTTCCCGGTGATCGCCACCGACGGCACCGATCTCGGTACGGCGACCTTCCAGAAGATAGAGTCCACCGCACCGTCGGACGGGGCCCGGGCGACGATCGCGGTCAAGATGACGGTCACGACATCCGACGCCGAGGGCGACGGACGGTTGTCGTCGATCGCCTGGGACGACTTCGCCCCGCTGGTCGGGGGAGTGCAACAGGCGGCCGGACAAGCCGCTGCCGAGGGGCCGCCGCTACCGGCGCAACTCGAGCCCGGCGAGACCTACACCGGATGGGTGGCGTTCACGGTGCCGAGCGCTGCGGGTAGCGCCATCTGGAAGGTCTCGGGCACATCGGGATTCACGTTCGTCCTGCCGGAGCCCACGGTCCCGGTGACGTCGACGACCTCGCAGCCCGCACCCGTTGCCGAGGCACCGGAGACGGGCGCACCGGAAACGAGTGAGCCGACCGCCGACGCCCCGGAGGCCGACGCGTCCGAGCCCGAGGACTCCGACCCGGTACCCACCCCGGAGAAGACCAGCTCAGGGTCGGGTTTCGAGGACTCAGCGGACTCGTCGGACGCCGAGTAGCCGACTCGATCCCGTTCGCTTTGACTCGCGAACCGGGCCAATACACAACAGGATTCGCTATCGCAGTGAGTTGTCTCCAGGATGGTCTGTCTGCACCAACCCGGCGAGAGCGCTTGCCAGATAGTCGTCTTCGGCCTCGTTGCCGGGCAGCTCGAGTGCGTGTCGGTAGGCGTCGGCCGCACCGTCATGGTCGTCCAGCTCTTCGAGCGTGAGCGCGCGTGCGACGTGGAACGGGCGATACCGGTCGAGAGCGGGGTTCGACGCCAGGCGGTCGAGCATCGCCAGTCCGCGCGTCGGACCGAACGCCCGGCCGACGGCGACGGCTCGTCCCACCCGCACAACCGGTCCCGGGTCGTGGGTTTCCAGCATGCGATACAGAACCGCGATCTGCGCCCAGTCGGTGGCGTCTGCGGTGGCCGCCTCGGCGTGGACCGCAGCGATTGCCGCCTGGACCGTGTACGCACCCGCGTCCCGTTGTGCGGCAACCGATTCTGCGAGCATCGTCCCTTCCACGATGAGCCGTGCATCCCATCGGGTCCGGTCCTGGTCGGACAACGGAATCGGACGACCCGAAGGCTCCACCCGTGCCGGCCGCCGCGACTCGGTGAGCAACAGCAGCGCGAGCAGCCCGGTCGTCTCGGCGCGGGGGAGTAGGCCATGCAGAGTCCGCGCGAGCGAGATGGCCTCGGCGGTGATGTCGTCGCGGATGTGCTCGCTGCCCGTGGACCGTGCGTAGCCTTCCGAATACGTCAGGTACACAACTCGTAAGACGCCACCGAGTCGTTCAGGTAAGTCTTCGGGACGCGGCGGATGGAAGGGGACACCGAGTGTTCTGATCCGCTTCTTCGCGCGCACCAGTCGTTGCTGTGCGGTGGAAACCGGGATCAGGAGTGCGTGCGCGACCTCGGGTGTGGTGAGACCGGCGACGAATCGCAGCATGAGAGCGATCCGATCGTCGACCCGCAGCACCGGGTGGGTGCAGGCGAAGAACATGCCGAGGCGTTCGTCGGGCAGTGGCATCGGCACGGTGTCGGCCGGGTCGCCGAAGTCGGCCGGAATGGGTGCGCGATCCGAATCGGTCTGCAGCTGCGCGAGTTTCCCGGCGAGCACGTTCTCCCGCCGCAAGGCATCGAGCACCCGACGTTTGGCAGTCGTCGTCAGCCACGCTCCGGCGACTCGGGGACGCCGGTCCGCGGCCAGGTCACCAACGCCTGTGCCAGAGCATCCTGCAAGGCGTCCTCGGCACGATCGAGGTCGCCGAATCTCTTGGTGAGAGTGGCGATGACGCGCGTGCGGACGTCGCGGTCGACAGCGGCCACCGCTCGACGGGTCACGAACTCCGCGCCCGTCGAGCGGTCCGATGGTCCGGTCATGCTCAGTACGGTGCGAGCGGCCGGATCTCCACGTGCCCTCCCGGCGCCGAACCAGGGCTTCGACGGGCCCAGTCGATCGCCTCATCGATGTCGGCGACGTCGATGACGTACACGCCGCCGACGAACTCGCGCACCTCGGCGAACGGGCCGGACGATGCCACGACACGTTCGCCGCTCCCGTCCGTGTGCACGACTGCGCGTTCGTCCTCGAGGGCGAACGAGCTGACCACGACGCCGGCCTTGGTGATCTCCTCGTCGAAGGCGAAGAACTCCTCGGGCGTGGCGCCGCCGTCCTCGCCGCACGCCGGGTCGTCGACATGGCCCATGAGCAGCAGTGCGTACTTCATCGTTCCTCCAGTCATCTGCCGCCGGACCGGAGTGGCCCGACACCATGGTGACGTACGGGCAGACGCGATATCGACAGCTGCCGGATAACAGTCGACCGGCCGCTCGCGACGGCCGCGCCCGGCCCACCACGACCGAGGAGTCGTCGTCGACGGCGACGACCTGGCCGCTCACCCTGAAATCCGCCTCTGAAAACTGGCCTCCGTATGTGTCCTGACCAGCGGTATAGACGACGCGATGTCATCGGCTGGTCTGTGGAGGGTGGTTTACAGGGGCGGATTGCAGCCCGAGGCAGCGGCGGTGGATGGAGCGGTCGACGCGCCGGTGTCGCGGGTTCCGACGCACGAGTCCGGGAAACGAGAAGTGGGAGGTCCGAAAACGGACCTCCCACTCGTCGGGGTGGATGACGGGACTCGAACCCGCGACAGCCAGGATCACAACCTGGTGCTCTACCAACTGAACTACATCCACCATCGGCGCCGGAAACCTGGGCTCTCGCCCGGGCCTCAGAGCCAAGAACACTCTAGCGGGTCGATGCCTCAGAACTCCAATCGGTTTTCTGACCTGGGCTTTCAGGCAGGTCCGAGATCCTTGACGATGTTCGCCAACGCGTCGACGTCGGGGCCGGGCGTCGGCACGAACGCCGCCGCGCGGTAGTAACGGAGCTCGCGGATCGACTCGCGGATGTCGGCGAGTGCGCGGTGGGCGAGGCCCTTCTCGGGCTGGCCGAAGTACACGCGCGGGTACCAGCGGCGGCACAGTTCCTTGATGGAACTGACGTCGACCATCCGATAGTGCAGGTAGGCGTCGAGTTCGGGCATGTCGCGGGCGATGAAACCGCGGTCGGTGGCGATCGAGTTGCCGGCCAGCGGGACGGCTCCGGGCGTCGTCACGTGTTTGCGGATGTAGTCGAGGACCATCTTCTCGGCCTCGGCGAGCGTGACGGTGGACTTGCGTACCTCGTCGGTGAGGCCGGAGTCCGCATGCATCTTGGTCACGACGTCGGGCATCGACGCGAGAGCCTCGTCGTCGGCGTGGATGACGACGTCGACGCCGTCACCCAGGATGTTGAGGTCACCGTCGGTGACCAGGGCCGCGATCTCGATCAGCTTGTCCGATTCGAGTCGGAGGCCGGTCATCTCGCAATCTATCCACACCAGTTTGTCCTGCACCCGACAACCTTAGCCAACCGTCACGACAAGCCCGCGTGAGACGCGGAACAGCGAACCGACCCGGGCTATCGTGTCCCTCGTGACCGAAGCCCTCAGCCCTGCTCAGACGATCGCCGCCGGCTACGCCTTCACCTCGACCTCGCTCGAACTGGGGACGGTGTCGGTGGACGGACAGGTCGACGCCACCGCCTCGGTGCGCATCCCGCTCGCGATGATGAACCGGCACGGCCTGGTCGCCGGGGCCACGGGTACCGGCAAGACGAAAACGCTGCAGTTGCTGGCCGAACAGCTCTCCACCAACGGGGTGCCCGTGGTGATGGCCGACATCAAGGGCGACCTGTCAGGACTGAGTCGCGAGGGCGTCGGCAGCGACAAGATCGTCGAACGCGCACAGCAGACCGGCGATGCCTGGCGGCCGGCCTCCTATCCGGTGGAGTTCGTCTCGCTCGGGTCCACCGGCATCGGTGTGCCCATCCGGGCGACGATCACGTCGTTCGGTCCGATCCTGCTCTCGAAGGTGTTGGGACTCAACGACACCCAGGAGTCCACTCTCGGGCTCATCTTCCATTGGGCGGACAAGAAGGGCCTGCCGCTGCTCGACCTGAAGGATCTGCGGTCGGTCATCGCCTTCCTCACCGGCGACGAGGGCAAGGCGGAGTTGAAGAACATCGGCGGGGTCTCCCGCCAGACCGCGGGCGTGATCCTGCGTGCGCTCACCAATCTCGAGGCCGGCGGGGGTGACACCTTCTTCGGTGAGCCCGAGGTGGAACCCGCCGATCTGATCCGGCTCGCGGCCGACGGCCGCGGCATCATCACGCTGTTCGAACTCGGTGCGCAGGCCACCCGTCCGGCCCTGTTCTCGACGTTTCTCATGTGGATTCTGGCCGACCTCTTCGAGTTCCTGCCGGAGGTCGGCGACCTCGACAAGCCGAAGCTGGTCTTCATCTTCGACGAGTCGCATCTGCTGTTCGACGACGCGTCGAAGGCGTTCGTCGATCAGGTCGTGCAGACGGTGAAGCTGATCCGCTCGAAGGGCGTGGGCGTGTTCTTCTGCTCTCAGCTGCCCACCGACATCCCCAACGAGGTGCTCTCGCAGCTCGGCGCCCGCATCCAGCATGCGTTGCGCGCCTTCACCCCTGACGATCAGAAGGCGCTGAAGAAGACGGTCAAGACCTATCCGGTCTCGGAGATCTACCAGCTCGAGCAGGTCCTCACGTCGCTGGGTACGGGCGAGGCCGTGGTGACGGTGCTGTCGGAGAAGGGTGCGCCGACACCGGTCGCGTGGACGGTGGTGCGCCCGCCGCGTTCGTCGATGGATGCCATCGGGGCGGAGGCGATCACGGCTGCGGCCACGACGAGTCCGTTGTACGCCAAGTACGGGCAGTCGATAGATCGCGAGTCGGCCTACGAGGTGCTCGCCGCGAACACCCTGTCACCCGGGGAGTCCGCCGACGCACCGGCCCCCGTGCCGGTACCGTCACCCGCCCCTGCACCGAAGCAGGCTCCGGCACCGACGCAGGCACCGAAGCCGGCACCCGAGGAGCCGGACATCATCACCGAGGTGCTGACCAGCAAGCCGGTCCAGAGCTTCCTGCGTTCGGCGGCCAGTGCCGCGGGACGCGAGTTCAGTCGCGCGATCTTCGGTACGGGTCGACGCCGCCGGCGGTGAGGAGTCTCGCTACTCGGCGCTGAACTTCCGGTAGAAACCGCCGACGATGGGTGCGACGACGGCGCGCGGGGTGTACCCACCGGCGACCGACATCGCCTTGGACAGCGTTCCCGGCACGATACGCATCTTGTTGTGCGCCAACGCGTCCAGGCTCATCTCCGCGACCTTGGCCGACGAGTGCCAGAGGAAATCGGGGACGACCTTGTCCACGATCGACGCCTCGTCGGGCGACGGGGTGTGCGTACGGACGGGTCCGGGCGCGAGAAGCGTGACGTGGACGCCCTGCGAGGAGACCTCGCCGCGCAGCGACTCGCTGAAGGTGTTCACGAAGGCCTTCGTCGCCGCATAGGTGGCGTTGTTGGGGATCGGCATGTTGCCGGCTGCCGAGCCCACCATGAGGATGCCGCCGGAACCGCGCTTGACCATCTGGGGGAGCACCGCGAGGGTCAGGTCGTGCACGGCGTTGACGTTCAGCAGGACCTGGGCCCGTTCGTATTCGGCGTCGAGGTCGGCGACGGGGCCGAAGGTGGCGATGCCAGCGTTGTTGCACAGGATCGAGATCTCGCGGCCGGCGAATTCCGCGGCGAGGACCGCGACATTGGTGGGGTCGGACAGATCGACGGCGCGGACCTCGACGGCCACCTGATGCGCTGTGCGCAGTTCGCCGGCGAGTTCTTCGAGGAGGTCGCCGCGACGGGCGACGAGGATGACCGAATGGCCGCGGGCGGCCAGTGCCCGGGCGAGCTCGCGGCCGATGCCCGACGAGGCTCCGGTGACGACGGCGCGGGCGTTTGCTGAAGGCGGCGGTACCGGCATGGGGCAATCGTAGCCGTCGCTGTGCTCCGGCCCGGAAAGCCGGAGCACAGCGACGTCGATGTCGTGTGAGGTCAGTCGATACCGGCGGCGACCTCGGTGCCCTGCCGGATCGCGCGCTTGGCGTCGAGCTCGCCCGCGTAGTCGGCGCCGCCGATCACATGGGTCGTGACCCCGGCGAGGGTCAGGGGATCGATGAGCTCGCGCACCGATTCCTGGCCGGCGCAGATCACCACGTTGTCGACCTCGAGGACCCGGGTCTCCTTCACGTTGCCCTCGTCGTCGCGGAAGCTGAGGTGTAGTCCCTGGTCGTCGATCTTGTCGTAGGTTGCGCCGCTGATCTGCTCGACGCCCTTCATCTTCATCGTGGCACGGTGCACCCAGCCGGTCGTCTTGCCGAGCGTCTTGCCCTGCTTACCGGACTTGCGCTGCACCATGTAGACCTGACGCACGGCGGGCAGGGGACGGGGCTTGGTGACGAAACCGGGCTTCTCCGGATCGTCGGTGACGCCCCATTCCTGTTCCCATTCCTTCAGATTCAGCGTCGGCGACTCGTCGGTGGTGAGGAATTCGCTGACGTCGAAGCCGATACCGCCGGCACCGATGACGGCGACGCGCTTGCCGATCTCGCGGTGGCCGAGCACGGCGTCGGCGTAGGACATCGCCATGGGGTGGTCGACGCCGGGGAAGTTCGGGATACGCGGCACGACGCCGGTGGCGACGATGACGTCGTCGAACTTCTCGGCGATGATCGTGTCCGCGTCGACCCGGGTGTTGAGTCGGACGTCGACGCCGAGGACCTCGAGTTTGCGGGTGAAGTAGCGGATCGTCTCGTTGAACTCCTCCTTGCCCGGGATGCGGGCGGCGATGGAGAACTGGCCGCCGATGGACTTGCCGCCCTCGAAGAGAGTCACCTTGTGGCCGCGTTCGGCGCTCGCCACGGCAGCCGACAGGCCGGCCGGTCCGGCGCCGACGACGGCCACCCGCTTGGCCTTGCGGGTCGGGCTGAGGATCAGCGTGGTCTCACGCCCGGCGCGCGGATTGACCAGGCACGACACCTTCTTGCCGACGAAGGCGTGGTCGAGGCAGGCCTGGTTGCAGCCGATGCAGGTGTTGATCTCGTCGGCGCGTCCCTCGCGGGCCTTGTTCGCCAGATGCGGGTCGGCGAGGAACGGGCGGGCCATCTGGATGGCGTCGACGCGGCCGTTGCCGAGGATCTCCTCGGCGAACTCTGCGGTGTTGATGCGGTTGGCGGCGATCAGCGGGATCGACACCTCGTCGCGGAGACGCTCGGTGAACTTCACGAATGCGCCACGCGGGACCGAGGTCACGATGGTGGGAACCTGTGCCTCGTGCCAGCCGATGTCGGTGTTGATCGCGTCGACACCGAACTCCTCGGCCTTGCGTGCCATGAGGGCGATCTCGTCCCAGGTCTGTCCCTTGCGGATCAGGTCGGCGACGGACTGGCGCAGGATGATCGGGAAGTCGCGGGGAACCTGACGCCGGATCTCCTTGATGACCTCGACCAGGAAGCGCTGCCGGTTCTCGGTGTTGCCGCCCCACTTGTCGGTGCGGTCATTGGTGTGGGGGCAGAGGAACTGGTTGATCAGGTAGCCCTCGCCGCCCATGATCTCGATCGCGTCGTATCCGGCCTTGCGCGCCAGCTTCGCCGACTGGCCGAAGGACTTGATCACATGCCGAATGATCGGCTCGGTCATGCGCAGGTGCTTGAACGGGTGGATCGGCGAGGGCTCCTTGCCCGGCGCGACCTTGAACGGGGTGTACCCGTAGCGTCCGGCGTGGATGAGCTGCATGGCGATCTTGCCGCCCTCGTCGTGCACCGCCTTGGTGACGCGCTGATGACGCTTCCAGTCGACGACGTTGGTCATCTTGCCGCCGGCGAAGGCGAGTAGACCGGTGCGGCTGGTCCCGAAACCGCCGGTGATGATCAGTCCCGCACCACCTTTGGCGCGCTCGGCGAAGTAGGCGGCCAGCTTGTCGGTGTCCCAGAGCCGATCCTCGAGACCGGTGTGCATCGACCCCATCACGAGACGGTTCTCGATGGTCATGCCGCCGATCTGGAGCGGGGTGAACAGATGCGGATAATGCGGATTGGGTTGTGCCGTGTGGGCTGACATGGCGCGACCTTTCATCTCGGTGTCGTCGTATCGCTTCGGGTGGGGGTTGCTGTCGTGCAGTTGCCGTCGGGTGACGTGATTCACCTGCCGGCGAGTTCGCGTTCGAGTGCGGGGATGACCTCGTCACACCACTCGATGTAGCTCTCCTCCTGGCGGATGCCGCCGCGCAAGACGAGGTACCGGTGCAGCTTGCGGCCCGTCAGGGCATCGGGCTCGGGGTAGTAGTCCGCCTGGAAACCCTTGTACAGCTTCAGCAGTGCGAGGTGTTCGTCGCGGTGTGCCTTGAACTCGCCGATGATGGCGGCGAGGTCGCCGAACTCCGCGGCGCGAAGCTTCACGCCGATGTCGCTGCGCAACGGTTGCCGGGGAGTGGGACTCATCGCCCACTGCGCCAACGCATCCCGGCCGGCGTCGGAGATGGTGTAGACCTTCTTGTCCGGACGGCCGTCCTGGCTGATCGACTCGACGCTGACCAGTCCGTCGTCGAGGAGCTTCTTGAGCGTCCGGTAGATCTGCTGGTGGGTGGCCGACCAGAAGTAGCCGATGGACCGGTCGAATTGCTGACCGATCTCGTAACCCGTGCCGGGCCGCTCCGCCAGCGACACGAGGATCGCATGTTCGAGCGCCATGTGGGCACGCTAACACTGCAACAGTGCACTATGCAACAAGGTGTATATGAGTCTTGTTGCATATGCGCGGGGAGTCGTGGCCGGGGTGAGGAGAGCGGGCGAGCCGTGAGTACCGCAAACTATTGCGCATGACCGAACCGGGGACGAGATCCCAGAACTTGCTGTCGTGGACGCTCACGACGAACACCGTGGTGGCACCGGAGGAACGCCTGACGTGGCCGCGGACCGTGAGCATCGGACTGCAGCACGTGGTCGCGATGTTCGGCGCGACCTTCCTGGTGCCGGTGCTGACCGGGTTCCCGCCGTCGACGACCCTGTTCTTCTCGGGTGTCGGCACCATCCTCTTCCTGCTGATCACCCGTAACCGGCTGCCCAGCTACCTCGGCTCGAGCTTCGCGATCATCGCCCCGGTCACGGCCGCGGTCGCCTCCGACGGTGCGTCGTCGGCTCTCGGTGGCCTCGTCGCCGTCGGCGCTCTGCTCGTCATCATCGGCCTGATCAGCCACTTCGCCGGTGTGAAGTGGATCGAGACGCTGATGCCGCCGGTGGTGACCGGCGCGATCGTGGCATTGATCGGACTCAATCTCGCTCCGGCCGCGAAGAACAATTTCGTCGCCGACCCCGTCCTCGCGACCATCGTGCTCGTCCTGCTCGTGGCGTCGGCGGTGATGTTCCGCGGGTTGCTCGGTCGTCTCGCGATCTTCCTCAGCGTCGCCGTCGGCTATCTGCTGGCACTCCTGCTCGACTGGATCGACTCCGACAACGACTACATCGACACCTCCGGGATCGCCGACGCCGCGTGGATCGGCCTGCCCGACTTCCAGACCCCGACCTTCGATCTCGGTGTGCTGCCGCTGTTCCTGCCCGTGGTCCTGGTGCTCGTGGTGGAGAACATCGGTCACGTGAAGTCGGTGGCGATGATGACCGGCAAGAACTACGACGACACGATGGGCCGTGCGCTCGCCGCCGACGGCCTGGCGACGATGCTCGCGGGCAGCGGTGGCGGGTCGGCGACGACCACCTACGCCGAGAACATCGGCGTGATGTCGGCGACCAAGGTGTATTCGACGGCGGCCTACTGGGTGGCCGGTGCGGCCGCGATCCTGCTCGGCCTCTCGCCGAAGATCGGCGCCGTGATCGCCGCCATCCCGCCGGGCGTCCTGGGCGGCGTCACCACCGCGCTCTACGGTCTGGTCGGCATCATCGGCGTCCAGATCTGGGTGAGCAACAAGGTCGACTTCTCCAAGCCGATCAACCAGTTCACCGCCGCGATCCCGCTCATCATCGGCATCGCCGACTACACCTGGCAGATCGGCGATCTCGTGTTCGCGGGGATCTCTCTGGGTTCGGTGGCCGCGCTGGTGATCTACCACTCCATGCGGATCATCGGTGGCTGGCGGGGGACGGTGGTCCCCGACAAGAGCTGATCGACCGATGAAGTCTGGTAGTCGCCGGTCACCACGGGAGTCGCAGTGGTATGTCGGGGATGGGGCCCGGCAGGTCCACGTCGCCGTCGGCGCGGTCGTTGAGCAGATACAGCCACCACAGTGGGGCGAACGCGGCACCGGGTGGAGGTGGCGGGAGCTCGGGCACATCGGGTTTACGCGGGACATAGAGTTCGGGCGGTTGACCGGTGATGACCTTCACCATGTTCCGGAAGGCTGTCGAGTCCGGGTCGTTCCAGTAGCCGCCATGGGTCTTGACCCCGCTGTCATACCGGCGGCCGTCGATCTCGACGGAGCCGGTGTCCAACCGCCGCACGCCGGGTGCGAAATCGGGGTCGGAGCCGTGTGGATTGCCGGGTAGGGATTGCGCATAGTGGATCGGATCGCCCGGGAAGGTCAGTGAATAACGTTCGACGCCGCCCGGGTGGGGCAGATCGTGCACTCCGGTGCCGGCCGACGACGCATAGATGACGCGATCCGGTGTCAGTCCGAGTTGTTCCGCCGTGCCGACCACCGATCCGCCGTACGAATGGCCTATGTAGGTGGTGCTCGCCCCGGGCGCGTGGTGGGCGATCTCGGCGTCGAGTTCGGATCCGAACAGCGCGAGCCGATGCGCCATGGCGGCGGCGAAGGCCGGACTCGTGGCGGCGCGAAGATCTCTCGGCAGATCACCGTCGAGGTAGAGGAACACCGGGCCGTTGGTCTGGGCGGTGAGTTCGGCTGCGGCACGACGGTTGTCGCCGCCGGCGGTGTCGACGGTGGTGCCCGTTCCCGGGACATACGTGGCGACGTTCCTGATACCGGGCCGAAGAGATCCGATCATCTCGACGGTGCGACCCTGCGGTGTGTTCACGAAGGTCACGAACTGCCGCTCGACCAGGCCGTCGTCACCGGCGTGAGGCACCGGAGCGGTCGGATCGCTTGTCTGCGTCAACATGTCTCGCAGCGTTCGCGCTCGACGGCCCTCGCCCCGGCCGGCCTGGATCTCGCCGACGAGGGCGTTGCGGATGTTGATCTCGTTGGCCTGGATGCGGAGGTCGAAGGGAACGCCCGGAAGGTTGCCCATCACATGTGGATTCGCCTGCACCAGGCGGCGTACGTCATCGGGTGCCATCCGTTCGAGAACGGTGCGGATCTGGGACGGCGTCAGGCTCTCGAGGGTGCGCACCGCGGCGTCGGCGTCCATCGTCCGGTTGCCGGGCAGAGTGACCTCGGGTTGGCCGTCGACCATCGATGCGAGATCGGCGGCGAACCCGACGAGTCGGGCGCCGTAGCGTTCGTCGAGGGTGTCGATCGTGGTGAGTCCCGAGTCGATGCTGTCGGTGAGCTCGGCGGCGGTCGGGTCGCGAACGGGATCGGGATGGGTGACGGTCCCGTCGTCGGCGACGAGGAACCCGTCATCGGTCGCGGCGTCGACGAGTCGCAGGACGTGATCGCGGGCGTGGGTGAGATCGGTCCCGGCGTCGGAGGCCTCGTCGGCGATCATCTGCAGGACGTTGCGGACCTCGCCGGCGTGATCGTGCTCCTGCCAGATCCGTCGATGTGCGGCGTCGTGGGTTCGGCCACGCCAAGCCGCGGCGGAATCGAACCTCGCGACGGCGCGGTCGAGTCCGGTGTCGAGGGACTCGGCGGTGACTGCGGCCGCCGTTCCCGCGTCGCAGAAGGACTGCGGGTTCCACGTGCGCAACGCCGAGATCGTCGGGCGCATCAGCGATTCCGCAGGGAGTCGAGCTTCGACGCGGCTCGGGTGTCGGTGGTGATCGTCGTCGAGACGAAGGCGTCGAGGATCTCGCTCATCGCGATCAGACGGTTTCCGATCGACTCGGCGGCGCGTCGCGCGGGTTCGGCGGTGTCGCGAAGTGCATGCGCGACCCGACTCGACGAGCCCCGGGCGTCGCCGATGGCCGCGGTGTCGATCGCGTGGACGGCGATGCCGTTGGCGCGCCACGAGGCGACGACTCCCTCGATCTCGGCCGGCGACACTCCGAAAGTGTCGTCGGGCGTCCGGTTTCCGCGGTCGGACGATGGAATCCGGAGTGGGAGAGTGGGAATGGTGAGCGGGAGCGTCATGATCCTCCGTGGCGTGATCCTCGAGGACTGCGACCACCCGGAGAGGTGGTGCGATTCTTGGACGCGCGGCGCGCCTCGCCGGTTCCGAAAAGGGTTTCGCCGCGAAAGTGTCCGCGGGCTACGTTGGGGACACTCAGCCACACCGGACAGGGAGACACCGATGCCGCAGCAGGCCTGGCGTGCGAGAGCCGAGCGGGCTGACGACGTCACGCGCGTCCACGAGATCAACGCCGATGCCTTCGGGACGCCGGCGGAGGCCGAGCTGGTCGACGCGCTCCGGACCGACCCGGCATGGATCGACGGACTGTCCATGGTCTCCGTCGACGACGACGATCGACCGGTCGGCTACGCACTGCTGACGCGCTGCCACATCGGTGATGCCCCGGCGCTCTGCCTCGCGCCCTGCGCGGTGGTCGCCGCACTGCAGCGGACGGGCGCCGGTTCGGCCGCGATCGCCGCCGCCCTCGACGCGGCCCGCGAGATGGGGGAGAGCACCGTCGTCGTGCTCGGCCACGCCGACTACTACCCGCGGTTCGGCTTCCGACGAGCCGTCGACCACGGCGTCCGGCTGAGCATCGAGGTGCCCGAGGAGGCCCTGATGGTGCTCAGCCTCGACGGGACCGACATCCCCGCCGGGACGGTTCGCTACGCGGCACCGTTCGGCATCTGAACGGAGTCACAGTGCCCCCGGCAGGACTCGAACCTGCGACCTAGGGATTAGAAGGCCCTTGCTCTATCCACCTGAGCTACGGAGGCTGACCGGCGCACGTGGCGTCGGGCACATGGAGTTTACGACATGTCGCCACCCCCGCTGCAGGTGTGCCGCACACCACGGCGTCACCAGGTCGGACGGTGTGCGGTCCGCGCCCGGACCTACAGTTGAGTAATGACCCGCACGTCGACGTCCGCCTCGCCGGATCAGAATCGCGACGCGATGAACGAACCACGCGGCGTCGTCTCCGCGGTCCTCTGGGCGTCGGGATGGCTCGCCGCGATCGTGGCCGTCGCCGTCACCGCCGTGTCCGCGTCCACCGCGCTCAAGTTGACCGGCGTCCCCGACCCGGGGCCGCTCACGACCTACGGTCTCCCGACGCTCACGGCGATCGGTGAGTTCGCGGCTGCGATCGCCCTCGGGTGTGCGGTGTTCGCCGCGTTCTTCGTGCCCCCGCAGTCCGACCACGTGCTCGACGTCGGCGGCTATCGTGCCATCCGGATCGCAGCCTCATCGGCACTGGTGTGGTCGGTGTGCGCGCTGCTGCTGATGCCGCTCTCGGCGTCGGAGGTCAGCGGGTCGCCGCTGTCGGAGGCGATCAAACCGGCCAACCTGATCAATGCATACGGCCAGGTCGCCGAGGTGCGCACCTGGTTCTGGACGGCGGTGTTCGCGCTGGTCGGCGCGGTCATCGCGCGGATGGTCCTCAAGTGGGGGCCGACGGTCGCGGTCATCGTGTTCATGATCCTCAGCCTGATGCCGTCCGCGCTGGCCGGGCACTCGTCGTCGGGCGGCAACCATGACATCGCCACCAACAGCCTCATCCTGCACCTGATCGGCGCGACCGTCTGGCTGGGCGGGCTCGCCGCCGTCGTGGTCTACGCACTCGCGTCCGGCCGGTGGCGAGGGCTGGCCGTTCGACGCTTCTCGCGCGTCGCGTTCTGGTGCATCATCGTCGTCGGGGTCAGCGGCGTGATCAACGCACTGGTGCGAGTGCCCCTCGATCAGCTGTTCTCCGACACCTACGGCCGGCTCGTCATCGCCAAGGTGGCGGCACTCGTCGTCCTCGGCGCTCTCGGTGCGTGGCACCGCCGCGTGACCATCGCGCAGCTCGAATCGGACGAACGGCCCTCGCTGTTCGTGCGGTTCGGACTCGTGGAGCTGGCCGTCTTCGCGGCCACCTTCGGTCTTGCGGTCGGCCTGAGCCGGACCCCGCCGCCGGCCCTGGACACCGCGAACGTCTCCGCGGTCGAGAACACCATCGGCTACGACATCGACAGTCCGCCGACCTTCGCCCGGTTCTTCACCGACTGGCGTTTCGACCTCATCTTCGGTCTCGCCGCCATCGTCCTGGCAGTCGTGTACATCCGCGGCGTCGTGCGGTTGAAGCGCCGCGGCGACGACTGGCCGATCGGCCGCACCGTCGCGTGGCTCCTCGGATGTCTGCTGCTTCTCCTGGCGACCTCGTCGGGTCTCGGTCGATACGGCCCGGCGATGTTCAGCATTCACATGATCGCCCACATGCTGATGTCGATGATGATCCCCGTGCTGCTGGTCCTGGGCGGTCCGGTGACCCTGGCACTCCGCGCGCTGCCACCCGCCGGCCGCGGCAACCCACCCGGGCCGCGCGAGTGGATTCAGGCGGGCGTCCACTCGGCGCCGTCGCGCATCCTCACGCACCCGCTGATCGCGGCCGTCATGTTCGTCGGCAGCTTCTACATCCTCTACCTCGGCGGCCTGTACGAGTCGGTGGTCCAGTACCACGCGGCACACCTGCTGATGAACCTGCACTTCCTGCTCAGCGGCTACCTGTTCTACTGGCTCGTCATCGGCATCGACCCCGCGCCGCGTCAGGTGAGACCCGTGGCCAAGCTGGGGATCGTGCTGGGCTCCTTGCCTTTCCACGCCTTCTTCGGTGTGGCCCTGATGATGACCACCGCCGTCATCGCCGAGAGCTACTACCGCGGCCTGAACCTGCCGTGGACCTACAACCTCTTCGACGACCAGCGCGTCGGTGGCGGAATCGCTTGGGCCGCAGGCGAGATCCCGCTCGTCGTCATCATGCTGGCCCTCCTGGTGCAGTGGCAGCGCAGCGACACCCGGCAGGCCAAACGCTACGACCGCAACGCGGTCCGCGATCACGACGCCGAACTCGAGAGCTACAACGACATGCTCAAGGAGCTCAACAAGCGCGGCTGACCTGCAACAGGACTCAGCTCGACCCCGTCGAGACCGCGCAGACGGACGCCCCGGCCTGGACCAGGGCGGCGACATGGAGCGGGTCGAAACCGAGATCGGCGGCCGTGTGCGTGGTCGATGCGACCAGCTCCGGCGGGCATCGAAGGGTCGTCACGATGCCGCGTGAGGTCGCGAGTTGGTCGACGATCGCGACGTTCAACTCGTTGATCGCGGTCCGGACCGCGCCGAGATCCGGTGTCGCAGCGGGTGCTGTCTGTCCGGGCAGCCGCCACTGGGCGAACAGCCCTCGCTGCACGGTCTTGCTCGCCTCGATCTGGTCACGGAACACCGTGCGTACGTAGGCGGGATCGAGGTCACGGTCCAGAGCCAGCTGCGACACCGTCTCGAGGACGACCTGCTCGCGGGCCGGGTCGTCGATGGCCGCGCCGGATGCCCACTTCGTCGCGGCCACCGTGTCGGCCAGCGCGAGGCGCCCGGCGATGGCGTCGGTCAGGCCCGTCAACGCATGCTGTGCGCTCGGTGCCGCTGTAGAGAAGGGCGGCGCCACCAGCATCATGGCCGCCGCGATCAGACCGACCAGGAACACTCGCATCCGCATTCCGCGATTCTATGGTCGGACGCGCCACATGTACCCGCCGATCTGTGGGTAACCCGCAGAGTTCTCCACAACGACATCGGGTCGCCGTCTCCGCAGCACGCCGGGGGAGATGCTGATGCAGCCACACTTCCCGTGGCCGACACCAGTAGGAGACGACCATGTTTGAGACGTACACCACCGTCATCGGAACCGTTGTGTCCGAGCCCCGCCGACGCCAGACCACCACCGGCGAGGACGTGATCTCGTTCCGCGTGGCCTGCACCTCGCGCCGCATCGACAAGCGCACCGGTGAGTGGATGGACGGGCCCACGCTGTATCTGACGGTGAGCTGCTGGCGACGACTACTCGCCGGCGTCGGCCTCGCCATCGCGAAGGGCCGCCCGGTCATGGCGCATGGTCAGATCAAGACCAACGAGTATCCCGCTGCGGACGGTTCACGCCGCTCCGACCTCGAGATGACCGCCGTCGCGGTAGGCCTCGACCTGAGCCGGTGCATCGTCACCTACCGGGGGACGCCGTCGTCGGAACGCGGCGTCGCCGTCGGCGTGCCGCTGACAGACGAGAAATCGGTCACCAGCGAGACGACCCCGTCTGCGGCGTAAGGAATCGTGCCGACGCCCGACGGCGAAACGAGGTCGCACGCGAGCTCGATCCGGCCACGCGACTCCGGCCGAGGTCGTCAGGCCTGATCGACGTCGCGCGCGACTTCACTCCGGGCGATTCGGCTCGGCCGTCGCCCATCGGCGGGGACTGCGGAGGCGGTGACTAGACTGGGTTGCTGTTGTGCCACGAGGGCCCACCTCCAGTGTGCTGACGACTCCCGACGCGGGAGGTTTGCGGGAGGGGCCGCGGCAGATGAGCCAATATTCGCTGGTAGAGAGGCTAAGACATGGCAGAGTTCATATACACGATGAAGAAGGTGCGCAAGGCGCACGGCGACAAGGTCATCCTCGACGACGTCACCATGTCCTTCTACCCGGGCGCCAAGATCGGCGTCGTCGGTCCCAACGGCGCGGGTAAGTCGTCGATCCTGAAGATCATGGCCGGCCTCGACCAGCCGTCCAACGGTGAGGCTTTCCTCGACCCCGACGCCACCGTCGGCATCCTGCTCCAGGAGCCCCCTCTCAACGAGGAGAAGACGGTCAAGGAGAACGTCGAAGAGGGTATGGGCGACATCAAGGTCAAGCTCGACCGCTTCAACGAGATCGCCGAACTGCTCGCCACCGACTACTCCGACGAGCTGATGGAGGAGATGGGCAAGCTCCAGGAAGATCTGGACAACAACGACGCCTGGGACCTCGACTCGCAGCTCGAGCAGGCCATGGACGCGCTGCGCTGCCCGCCCGCGGACTCGCCGGTCACGCATCTCTCCGGTGGTGAGCGTCGCCGTGTCGCGTTGTGCAAGCTGCTGCTGCAGAAGCCCGACCTGCTGCTCCTCGACGAGCCCACCAACCACCTCGACGCCGAGTCGGTGCTGTGGCTCGAGCAGTTCCTCGCGAGCTACCCGGGCGCCGTCCTGGCCGTGACCCACGACCGGTACTTCCTCGATCACGTCGCGCAGTGGATCTGTGAGGTCGACCGCGGCAAGCTGCACCCCTACGAGGGCAACTACTCCACCTACCTGGAGAAGAAGGCCGAGCGTCTCGAGGTCCAGGGCAAGAAGGACCAGAAGCTGCAGCGCCGCCTGAAGGAAGAGCTCGCCTGGGTCCGTTCCGGTTCCAAGGCCCGTCAGACCAAGAACAAGGCTCGCCTGTCCCGTTACGAGGAGATGGTGGCCGAGGCCGAGAAGACGCGGAAGCTCGACTTCGAGGAGATCCAGATCCCGACGCCGCCGCGCCTCGGCGACGTGGTGGTCGAGGTCTCCCACCTCGACAAGGGCTTCGAGGGACGCGTCCTCATCAAGGACCTGTCCTTCACCCTGCCGCGTAACGGCATCGTCGGCGTGATCGGCCCCAACGGTGTCGGTAAGACGACGCTGTTCAAGACCATCGTCGGTCTCGAGGCGCCCGATTCGGGCACCGTGAAGGTCGGCGAGACGGTCAAGCTGAGCTACGTCGACCAGACGCGCGCCAACATCGACCCCAAGAAGAACGTCTGGGAGGTCGTCTCGGACGGACTCGACTACATCGAGGTCGGCCAGAACGAGATGCCGTCGCGCGCCTACGTCAGTGCCTTCGGCTTCAAGGGGCCGGATCAGCAGAAGAAGGCCGAGGTCCTCTCCGGTGGCGAGCGCAACCGCCTGAACCTCGCGCTCACCCTGAAAGAGGGCGGCAACCTGATCCTCCTCGACGAGCCGACCAACGACCTCGACGTCGAAACCCTGGGATCGCTGGAGAACGCGCTCGAGAACTTCCCCGGCTGTGCCGTGGTCATCAGCCACGACCGCTGGTTCCTCGACCGCACCTGTACCCACATCCTGGCGTGGGAGGGCAACGTCGAGGAAGGACAGTGGTTCTGGTTCGAGGGCAACTTCGAGGCGTATGAGGCCAACAAGATCGAGCGCCTCGGCGCCGACGCGGCCCGCCCGCATCGGGTGACGCACCGCAAACTCACCCGCGATTAATCCCATCCCCGTCCGGTACGGGTGACTAGCATCGGCGATGTGACGTCACTCGTGCCGGACGCGGTGAACCACTACTTCAAGTCCCGGGCCGACGGCTCGGCGACGGACAGCGCCGCCGAGCAGGTGGTGCGTCACCTTGACGTCGCGACCCAGCGCGACCCCGGTCAGGCGCTCGTCGACGTCGTCGTCGACAAGAGCGGCGCGGTCGAGATCGTCGTCGTCAACGACGACATGCCACTCCTGGTCGAGGCGGTGCTCGCGACCGTCGAGGCGCATGACCTCGCCATCGGCAAGATGGATCATCCGATCATGCCGGTCCGGCGCGACACTGACGGCCGGCTCGCGGCGATCGACGACGTACCCGGCGCCGGTTGGGAGTCGTGGATCTTCGTCGGCGGCCTCGCCGGGCATCCCGGTGTCGATCCGCAGGCGCTCCGCTCCGATCTCCTCGAGGTCGTGTCCCGGGTGGGCGACGTCGATCACGACGCCACCCGGATGAGATCGCGGATGACGTCGTGCGCGGCAGATCTGTCGGTCGCCCCGCTGGGCGGGTCGACCGGCATCTCCGACTCGGATCGCTTCGAATACTCGAAGCTCCTCGAGTGGTTCTCCGGGAACCACTTCCACCCGCTCGGTTACACGCGGGTGGGAAGCGACGGTCTCGGCGACGCCGATGAACGACTCGGCGTGTGGCGTACCGACTCGATCACTCGCGACTTCCCGTCGGTCACCGCGCGACCGTTGCTGCCGCAAGCGAGTCGTGTCTTCGTCGCCACCGGTATCCAGCGGTCGAATTTTCCTGTGCTGCTCCAGGTCCCGGCGTTCGATCGGCAGGGAAACCACGACGGCGAACACCGTTTCCTCGGCACGCTCACCTCGTCCGGCCTGCACCAGACCGTGCTCGACGTCCCGGTGCTGCGCACCAAGGTGCACGACGTCCTCGCAGGTGCCGGGGTCGACGAGGATTCCTTCGCCGGCCAGTCCATGATCGAGTTGCTGCAGAACTATCCGCTGGTGGAGATGTTCGCCTCCACCACCGAGGAGCTCACCAGGCGCGTCACCGAGATGCTCGACGCGGTCGCGACCCGGTCGTTGCGGCTGTTCGTGCGCACGAGCGTCGACGGTAAGACCGCGGTGGCCCTCGTCTACCTGCCGCGAGACCGGTACAACACGCAGAGCCGACTGGCCCTCGAACGGGCCCTGATGGACGAATTGCACGGCAGCGCACTGGAATACACCGCTCGAGTGAGTGAGATGCCACTCGCGCTCCTGCAGGTGCTGGTGTGTATCGAGCCGGCCACCGCGTCCGAGCTCGGTTCGGTCGACACCGGATCGCCGGCACACGCCCGTATGCAGGCGGCGCTCGCGACGGCGATCCGCGGATGGGACGAACGTGTCCGTGAACTGGCCGCGGACCTCGGCGATCGCTCGGAAACCCTCGGCGGCGGCCCCGAACTCCTTCTGCGACAACTGCCCTCGCTCTCCGACGATTACAAGGAACTCCGTGAACCGCACGATGCCCTCGAGGACCTGATACGAGTCGTCGCACTCGAGCCGGGAGCACTGGCGGTGACACTCGACGCCACCGAGGAGCGTGGGCCGAACGGCCATTCCCGCTGGCGGTTCACCCTCTATCTGTGTGGGGAGTCGGCGACCCTCACCGACGTCCTACCGGTGCTGCACAGTCTCGGCCTCGACGTTCTCGAAGAGCATCCGTACGAGATCCGCCGGGCCGACGGCACCGTCTGCTGGGCGTACGAGTTCATCGTGGAACTGGCTGCCGGGATGTCGGTGGACCTCGATCACGCCGACGACCTCGAGGAGCGTTTCACCGAGGCGTTCCGACAGATCTGGCTCGCCGCCGCGGAAGTCGACGACTACAACGAACTGATCATCCGGTGCGGACTGGACTGGCGTTCGGCGGCGATGCTGCGCGCCTACGGCCAGTACCTGAGGCAGTGCGGATTCTCTTACAGCACAGCCCATGTCGCGAACGTGCTGGGCCGCAACCGGCGGATCACGCGCGGGCTGGTCGAGTTGTTCGTGGCCTCCTTCGATCCGTCCGCCGCCGATCACGAACACCGGGAACGGGTGAGTGAACAACTCCGTGCGGACATCGGCACGGTGCTGAGTCTCGACGCCGACCGCATCGTGTCGGCCTTCGCCGCCGTCATGAGTGCGACATCACGGACGAACTACTTCGTCACGGTCGGTGATCGGGATGGCGGTGATCGGGATTCCGGCGACAGCCGACCAGACGAGTACTGCCCGGTCATCTCGTTCAAGCTGCGTCCGCGCGAGATCCCGCAGACCCCCGAACCCCGTCCGCTGCACGAGATCTTCGTGTACTCGCCCCGCGTCGAAGGCGTCCACCTGCGGTTCGGTGCAGTGGCCCGCGGCGGCCTGCGCTGGTCGGACCGTCGAGAGGACTTCCGCACCGAGATCCTCGGGCTGGTCAAGGCGCAGGCTGTGAAGAACGCCGTCATCGTCCCGCTCGGCGCGAAAGGCGGTTTCGTCGTCAAGCGGCTGCCGGCACCGACCGGGGACGCCGCGGTGGACCGGGATGCGCAGCGCGAGGAAGGGATCGCCTGCTATCGCCAGTTCATCGCGGGTCTGCTCGACATCACCGACAACATCGATCGCTCGACCGGGGAGGTCATCCCGGCGCGGGGTGTGGTCCGCCTTGACGAGGACGACACCTACCTGGTCGTCGCGGCCGACAAGGGCACCGCGGCGTTCTCCGACATCGCCAACGAGGTGTCGCGGTCCTACGGCTTCTGGCTCGGTGACGCGTTCGCCTCGGGCGGGTCGGCCGGCTACGACCACAAGGCCATGGGCATCACCGCGCGTGGTGCCTGGGAGTCGGTGAAGCGGCATTTCCGCGAGATGGGCGTCGACACCCAGTCGCAGGACTTCACCGTCGTCGGCATCGGCGACATGAGCGGGGACGTGTTCGGCAACGGGATGTTGCTCAGCGAGCACATCCGCCTCGTCGCCGCCTTCGACCACCGGCACATCTTCGTCGACCCGGACCCGGTCGCGGACCGGTCCTTCACCGAACGCCGCAGATTGTTCGACCTGCCGCGGTCGTCGTGGGCCGACTACGACACCGGCCTGATCAGTGCGGGCGGCGGGGTGTGGTCCCGTGACCGCAAGTCGATACCCGTCAGTGCGGAGATGGCGGTCGCGCTCGGCATCGAGGAGGGCATCGACGAGCTCTCACCGCCCGAACTGATCCGCGCGATCCTGCTCGCGCCGGTCGACCTGCTGTGGAACGGCGGGATCGGCACCTACGTCAAGGCGTCGACGGAATCCCATGGGAGCGTCGGTGACAAGTCGAACGACGCGATCCGCGTCGACGGTGATCAGGTGCGGGCCAAGGTGATCGGGGAGGGCGGCAACCTCGGGGTCACCGAGCGCGGCCGGATCGAGTTCGATCTCGCGGGCGGCCGGATCAACACCGACGCGCTCGACAACTCGGCAGGCGTCGACTGCTCGGACCACGAGGTCAACATCAAGATCCTGCTCGACTCGGCGGTGTCGAGCGGTGTGCTCGATCCCGACGACCGGGACCCGCTGCTCGAGTCGATGACCGACGACGTCGCCGATCTCGTTCTCGCCGACAACATCTCACAGAACTCGGAGTTGGGGTTCTGCCGCACCTTCGAGCTGACCCGGGTGGAGGTTCACGCGCGGATGCTCGACCAGCTCTCGCGTGAACGCGGCGTCGACCTGCGGCTCGAAGCCCTCCCGCAAGCGCGCGAGCTCCGTAAACGGTTCGACGGGGAGTTGCATCGCGGACTCACCTCACCCGAGTTCGCGACCTTGATGGCGCACGTCAAACTCGAGGCGAAATCGGATCTGCTGGACAGCGACCTCCCCGACAACGATGTCTTCGCCGCACGCGTGGCCCGCTATTTTCCGGAGGCGTTGCGCGAGAAGTTCGGCGAGCAGATCAACGCGCATCGATTGCGCCGTCAGATCGTCACGACCACCCTCGTCAACGACGTCATCGATCACGCCGGGATGACCCACCTGTTCCGGCTCGGCGAGGGCACCGGATGCACCACAGAGGAAGGGATCCGGGCGTACGTCGTCTCCAACGAGATCTTCGGTATGCGCGAGGTGTTCGAGAGCGTCAGGCACGCGCCGGCGCCGGCGGCGGTCGTCGACGAGATGATGCTGTACGTCCGTCGACTCCTGTTCCGGTCGTCGCGGTGGCTGCTCGCGTTCCGCCCGCAGCCGCTCGCCATGGCCGCCGAGATCAAGCGCTATTCCGGCCGGATCACGCAGCTGTCCGCGCTGATCGACGGCTGGCTGGGGGAGAGCTCGTTGCGCGAGATCTCCGACCGGGTGGACACATACGTCGACAAGGGCGTCCCCGCCGACCTCGCGCAGGCCGTCGCGGTCAGCCTTCACCGGTTCTGCCTGCTCGACATCATCGACGCGGCCGAGATCTCCGACCGCGGCCTCGAGGAGGTCGGTGAGCTCTACTTCGCCGTGATGGAACACTTCGGCCTCGAGGAACTGCTCACCGCGGTGTCCCGACTCGACTACGGCGACCGTTGGCATGCGCTCGCCCGGCTGGCGCTGCGCGACGACATGCACGGCGCGCTGCGGGCCCTCACGCTCAAGATCCTGGAGGTCAGCGAACCCGACGAACCGAGCGCCGACAAGATCGCGGAATGGGAGTCCTCCCAGTCGAACCGGCTGAGCCGTGTCCGCAGCATCCTGGAGGAGATCGAGGAGACCGGGACGCTCGACCTCGCGACGCTGTCGGTCGCCGCGCGGCAGCTCCGCAGTGTGATCAGGTGAGCGGCTTCGCAGTGTGATCAGGTGAGCGGCTTCGCCGCGGTGATTCGCTGATCCGTTTCGCCCCCGCCGACCCGATCCCCGGGCCTAGCCTGGGCACATGACGCGCACGGCACCGCGAATCTGTCCGCTCTGCGAGGCGACCTGCGGGTTGACCCTCGTGGTCGACTCCCACCACCATCCCGGTGACGGCGGCGAGGAGTTCGTCACCGGTGCCCGCGGAGACGCCGACGACGTGTTCAGCCACGGCTACATCTGTCCGAAGGGGGCGAGCTTCCCGCAGCTCGACAACGACCCCGACCGCCTCCGGAACCCGCTCGTCAAACGCGATGGACGATTCGTCGAAGTCGGCTGGGACGAGGCGCTCGAGCTCGCGGTCGAGCGCCTCGGGCGGGTCATCGCCGATCACGGGGGATCGTCGGTCGGCTTCTACCTCGGCAATCCGTCGGTCCACACCATCGCGGGCACGCTGTACGCGCCCCTGCTGGTCCGGGCGCTGCGCACCCGCAACGTGTTCAGCGCCGGCACGCTCGACCAGATGCCCAAACAGGCCGCCTCGGGCTACCTCTACGGTCACGCCGGGACCTTCGCCGTCCCCGACCTCGACCGCACCAACCATCTGGTGATCATCGGCGCGAATCCCGTTGTCTCCAACGGCAGTATGACCACCGCCGCGAACTTCCCGGGCAAACTGAACGCCCTGCGGCACCGCGGGGGTCGTCTCACGGTGATCGACCCGGCGCGGACCCGCACGGCCCGGCTCGCCGACACCCATCTGGCACCTCGACCGGGTACCGACGCCGCGCTCCTGGCCGGTGTCGTCACGTGCCTGTTCGACGAGGGACTCGTCGCCGACGACCTCGGCGGCATCGGGCCCCATGTGCAGGGTGTCGACGAACTGCACAGGGAGATCGGTGATCTCACACCCGAGCGGGTCGCGCCGTACTGCGATGTGCCGGCGGAGGACATCCGCGGGCTCGCCCGTGCGATCGCGGCGTCGTCGTCCGCCGCGGTCTACGGGCGCCTGGGTACCACGGCGGTCGAATTCGGCACTCTCGGAAGCTGGCTCATCGACGTCGTGAACATCCTCACCGGCAACCTCGATCGACCGGGCGGTGTTCTGTTCCCGATGGCGCCGACCGCGCCGGCACCCCGTCCGGCACACCCGGGTCGGGGCTTCCGGACGGGACGCTGGCGCAGCCGGGTGTCGGGACATCCCGAGGTGGCGGGGGAGTTGCCCGCGGTCGCGATGGCCGAGGAGTTCGAGACACCCGGCGAGGGACGGTTACGGGCACTGGTGACCCTGGCGGGCAATCCCGTGCTGTCCGCGCCCGACGGGGGTCGGCTGGCGACCGCACTCGACACCGCCGACGTCGTCGTGTGCGTCGACCCGTATCTGAACGAGACCACCCGGCACGCCGACATCATCCTGCCGCCCCCGCGCCCCTCGCAGACGCCGCACTTCGATGCGATCCTCAACAACCTGGCCGTGCGGGCCACCGCCCGCTACTCGCTGCCGGTGCTGCCGCTTCCCGACGGGCGGCCCGACGAGATCGAGATCGTCTGTCGTCTGATCCTGGGCCTGTCCGGAGTCGGCGTCGACGCCGATCCGGGTCTGGTCGACGAGCAGGTCATCGCCGCCACACTGGCCAAGGAGGTGACCGATCCGCATTCGCCGGTCGCCGGTCGCGACGTCGAGTCGCTGGTGGCGATGCTGCCCGACGCCCCGGGCCACCAGCGCCGCCTGGACATGATGCTGCGCATCGGCGCCTACGGTGACGGGTTCGGCGCCCGGGAGGGCCTCACGTTCGCCGACGTCCTGGCGGCTCCGCACGGCGTCGACCTCGGACCCATGCGGCCGCGTCTGCTCACCGTGCTCCGCACCGCCTCGGGGAAGGTCGAGTTGGCGCCGGACCCGCTGATCGCAGATCTCGCCCGGCTGCGCGCCGCCGTCGACGCAGAGAATCCGGCGGACGACGACCCTGCGTCGCTCCTCCTCGTCGGACGCCGGCACCTGCGGTCCAACAACAGCTGGATGCACAACCTGCCCGCGCTCACCGGCGGCACCAATCGGTGCACGCTGCAGATCCACCCGGACGATGCGTCACGGCTGGGCATCGACGGGCTCGCGACGGTCCGCGGAGCAGGCGGATCGCTGACCGTCCCGGTCGAGATCACCGCCGACATCAAACCCGGCGTGGCGTCGATGCCGCACGGCTGGGGGCATGACGATGCCGGGTCCCGTCTCCATGTGGCAGCCGTGGAGCCCGGCGTCAACGTGAACAACCTCAACGACGGCACACGACTCGATCCGCTGTCGGGAACCGCCGTCCTCAACGGCCTGCGGGTCGAGATCGGTCCGGCCTGAGCCGGCGACGTTCCGACCGCCCATCGGCGAGCGCGGCGGGACGGCGTGCGTAGGGTTGAATCCGCGGCGCCCGGCGGCGTCGTACCGGAGATCTCGGATCGAACAGGGGATGGCGCACGTGCTCAACGAGGACTCGGGAACCGCGACGGCCGACGGCTACGTGGTGAAGGTCCCGGTGCGATGGTCGGACATGGACGTCTACCAGCACATCAACCATGCCCGGATGGTCACGCTGCTCGAGGAGGCGCGCATCCCGTGGCTGTTCCTCGACGGCCGCCCGACCGCGCCGCTGCGTGACGGCTGCCTCGTGGCCGACCTGAACGTGAGGTATCAGGCACAGTTGCGGCACTCCGAGGGGCCGATCGAGGTCACGATGTACGTCCAGCGCCTGCGCGCCGTCGACTTCACCGTCGGTTACGAGGTCCGTCCCGCCGGTGCCGACCCCGCATCGAAACCGGCAGTCGTCGCCAGTACCCAACTCGTCGCGTTCGACGTCGGCGCGCAGCGCGTCGCCCGGCTCACACCGGAGCAGAAGGACTACCTGAACCGGTTCCGGCGCGCCGACGACACGTCAGCGACGCCGCGCTGATGGAACGGTTCATCCAGATCGCGGAATCGGATCGGTCCAACGCATCGGCGTTCCTCGCGCATGCCCGAAGGCTCGACGACGCCGCCGTGGTGCGGGTCGTGGCGCGCTCCGACGGCCTGGTCGGCCTCTGGACCCACACGGGGTTCGAGGTACTCGCGACCCGCGCGGTCTCGGGACGCGTGGCGCCGACCGACATCGTCTGCGACGCCGCGTCGTTGCACTCGGCGCTCGCCGCCGCACCCGCGGGCGCGCAGATCGATCCCGGGTTCTCCCTCGACAGTGCCTGGCGCGGTGCACTTCCCGCATCCGCCGGCTACCGGCACGTCGACGACGTGCCCGCGCGCAGCATCGTCGGTCTGGCACGTGACGGTGCCCGCGTGGCGCGCGACGAGGGCAGCGCTCATGGACCCGCCACGGGATTGCTCGACCAGGACGTGCTCGAGGTCTCGACCGAGGACGGCGCGTTACATGCGGCGGTCACCATGCGGTCGCTCTTCGCCCTGACCGGGATGGGGTTCATCCGTGACCGCGATGGGCGCGCGGTCACCGAGACCTCGCCCGTCGAGGACATCGATGCTGCCGAGCCGGTCCGGATCCGATTGTCGGCGGCGTGGATCCGGATAGACGCCCGGTACGGTTCGGTGTACCAGCGTCGTCATCGCGACCTGTCGGTCACGGTTCTCTGACCGGTCCTCAGACCAGCCAGGCGGCGGCGTCGGGTGCCAGCATGCCGTCCACCAGCGGCGAACTGATCAGCAGCAGTTCACCCGGCGGCAGCGGCACCGGCACCTCGCCCGCGTTCAAGGCGCAGATCAGGAATCCCTCGGACCGCCGGAATGCCAGGCAGCCCTCCGGGGCCTCGTACCATTCGATCGATTCGCCGGCGAATTCCGCTCGGTCATAACGCAATTCGATGGCTGCCCGGTACAGCGACAGCATCGAGCCGACGTCCTCGAGCTGCGCCTCGGCGGTCAGCGACTGCCACGACTCCGGCATCGGCAGCCAGGTGTCGGCCGACGAGCTGAAGCCGAACGGTGGCTCGGTGCCCTGCCACGGCAACGGGACACGGCATCCGTCGCGGCCGCGTTCGGTGTGACCCGACCGCTCCCACACCGGATCCTGGAGGACCTCCTCGGGTAGGTCGTCGACGTTGGGGAGGCCGAGTTCGGAGCCGTTGTAGAGGAAGATCGTTCCGGGCAGGGCCATCTCGACGACGAGCATCGCCCGCGCACGACGCGTCCCGCGTGCGAGGTCGGGTTCACCGGTCTCCGGGTCGACGGGGGCGTAGCGCGTCACCTCTCGTTCGACGTCGTGGTTGGACAGCGTCCACGTCGGGGTGCCGGACACCGAGAGGACGGCGTCGAGCGAGTTCTCGATGGCCTCGCGGATGGCGCCGGACTCGAAGGGCGCCTTGGCGAGACGGAAGTTGAAACCAAGATGCAGTTCGTCGGGACGGAGGTACTCCGCGAATCGTTCGTTGTCGTTGACCCAGATCTCGCCGACGTTCGCCGCGCCCGGGTACTCGTCGAGCACCTTGCGGATCTTGCGGTGGATGTCGTGTACCGCATAGTTGTTGAACCGCGGATCGTCGTCGTCGTTGGTGAGCAGAGCGGTGGTGGTGAGATCCATGTCGGGCAGATCCGCGGGCTTTGCCATCCCGTGCGCCACGTCGATCCGGAAGCCGTCGACGCCGCGGTCCAGCCAGAACCGCAGCGTCTTCTCGAGATCCTCGAAGACCTCGGGATTCTCCCAGTTCAGGTCGGGCTGTTCGGCGGCGAAGATGTGGAGGTACCACTGTCCGGGGCTGCCGTCGGCCTCGGTGATCCGGGTCCATGCCGGCCCGCCGAAGATGCTGTGCCAGTTGTTCGGTGGCTCGTCGCCGTTCTCTCCGCGACCGTCCCGGAAGATGTAGCGGGCGCGCTCCGGACTGCCCGGACCGGCGGCCAGTGCTGCGCGGAACCACTCGTGCTGATCGCTGGTGTGGTTCGGGACGAGGTCCATGGTGACGCGGATGTCGCGCTCGTGGGCCTCGGCGATGAGCGAGTCGAACGTCGCGAGATCGCCGAAGAGCGGGTCGATGTCGCGCGGATCGGCGACGTCGTACCCGTGGTCGGCCATCGGCGAGGTCATGATGGGACTCAGCCAGATCGCGTCGATGCCCAGCAGCTCGAGATATCCGAGTTTGCCGATGACACCGGCCAGATCGCCCACGCCGTCGCCGTTCGCGTCGCAGAACGACCGCGGGTAGATCTGGTAGAAGACCGCGGACTTCCACCAGGTGGTGTCGGTCGGGTCCAGCTGCGGCACGATCGCCGGCGCCAAGTCCTCTTGTGGGTCCGCGGATTCCGCGGCCTCGGTCTCGAACGGTCCGGCTGCCGCGTCGGTTTCGGCGTCGGGATCGAGTTCGGCGTCGGCCTCGGCCTCGATGGCCTCCTCGTCGAGGGCCTCGGGATCGGTCGTCGCGGGATCGATCACCTCGACACCGGCCACGGCATCCGGTGTGTCTCCGGCGATCTCGGGGGTGTCGTCCGACGAGTCACTCACGTTGCCCTCGGTATCCGAGGTCTCCGGTACGACGGTGTGTGCACCGTCGGGCTGACCCCCGTCAGATGGCTCGGCGGGGACAACATCTGGTGTCTCATCGCTCACCGTGGTCATTCTGCCTTACCTGAGTTTTCGGCGAGAAATCCAGGTCAATCGGCGCGTCGTCGGCGTGTCGAGAGTTCGGGTGGCGAACGGCAGAAGGTTTCTGCGAGACCTCAGATCGGCGAGTTCATCATCGACTGGGCGGCCATCTCCATGTAGTCGACGAGCGCCTGCCGATGCGGCGGGTCGAGGGTCTCGTCGTCGATGGCGGCGATCGCGGTGTGCATGCACCGCAGCCAGGCGTCGCGCTCGATCGGGCCGACGCGATAGGGGGTGTGGCGCATGCGCAGCCTCGGATGGCCGCGTTCGTCGGAGTAGGTCCGGGGGCCGCCCCAGTACTGCTCGAGGAACATCCGGAGCCGTCGCTCGGCGGGTCCGAGGTCCTCTTCGGGGTACAGCGGGCGCAACACCTCGTCCTTCGCCACCTCGGTGTAGAAGACCTCGGTGAGCCGTCGGAATGTCTCCGCGCCGCCGATCTCCTCGTAGAAGCTGCGCGGGGACGGGTCGGGGGAGTTGCCGGATTCGCCAGTCACAGCCGCCATTGTCCCCACGACCGCGGAGTGCCTCAACGTGACGCGCTGCCGGACTGGTCCCCGGCAGGCCGTCTTGCGTCGGATTTTCCCTGCACGACGTCGGCGTCCGTGGTGAACTGTGCAGGTCAACCTGTTCACGCGGGCCTGGCGGGAGGTCGAATGACGCACAGGTCACATTCCACGACGACCGAGGTGACGAGGCTCCACGGCGGACCGGCCTCGCAGGCGGCCGGGTCACGAACGTGGACACGCCGCCGGGTGCTGCTGCTCAACGCCACGTACGAGCCGCTCAGCGCGGTTACCGTCCGCCGCGCCGTCGTCCTGATCCTGCGTGGGCGTGCCGACATGGTCCACGCCGACGAGTCCGGGGGAGCGTTCCACTCGCCCGCGACGGCGGTGCCGGTGCCGACGGTGATCCGGCTGCGGACCTATGTGCGGGTCCCGTACCGCGCGACGGTGCCGTTGACCCGCTCCGCGCTGATGCACCGTGACCGGTTCCGCTGCGGATACTGCGGCAGACCCGCGACCACCATCGATCACGTCGTCCCACGTAGCCGGGGCGGCGCGCACAACTGGGAGAACTGCGTCGCCTGCTGTGCGTCGTGCAATCACCGCAAGGCGGACCGGTTGCTCGGCGAACTGGGCTGGGCGTTGCGGACGCGGCCGATCGCCCCGAGAGGCCGGCACTGGGGCCTCATCGCCGCGGTCAAGGACATCCATCCGGCGTGGATGCAGTACATCGACGCGGGTGCCGCATGATGAGGGGGGAAGCCACTCGAAACGCCGGCCGGAATGTCACCGGGAAGCGTCTACGACGCGCTGTAGGGGCCCCTGCACCGGTCGGTCCGATGTGGGCTAGATTGATCAACGATGACCTGTGCCGACAACCGGCCGGGTCCGGCGCGACCATCGAAAGGGTGACATGGACAGCCTGATCGTCCCCATCGGAGTGCCAGTCACGATCGTGACGGTGCTCTTCGTCGTGCTCTGCGTTGTCGCGATGGTGTTCTCCGGCGGGGTCAAGTACCCGAAGGTCAAGGAGTACACCCTCGACAAGCAATGGGAGCATGCACCGCTTCTCTTCAGTGCCACCGACATCGAACCGATGGCACTTCCGCGGCACGCGGAACCCGGCGACGTTGATGGGAGCTCGGCAAGTGGCAAGTGGTGAGGTTTCGCACGCGAACGTGAGTGCAGAGGTCGCGGCCCGTTCGGCCGCGGAACTGCCGCTGGGCACCGTGATCACCAATAGCGGACGTATCTCGGCGGCCCGCTACCCGGGTGATGCGCCGACGACGCCGCCCTTCAGCAAGAGGGATCTGATCGCTCTCGACGACACCCTGAAGGCCGCGAGCGAGAAGGCCCTCGTGCGTTTCTCGATCTATGTCGGTGACCTCGACGGTGACCTCGACGCGAGTGCCCGCGCCATCCTGGCGAAGGCGCCCGAGCCCGCGCACGGCACGCTCATCGCGGTGTCGCCGAACACGCGCGACGTCGTCATCGTCTCCGGTCGCGAGGTGTCGAGCCGCGTCAACGACCGGGTCGCCGCACTCGGCGTGACCGCTGCGGTCACCGGCTTCCGTCAGGGCAACCTGATCGACGGCCTGATCGCGTCGCTGCGTGTGATGGCGACCGCCGCCGCAGCCGGCTGATCCCACCGGTACAAGAACCACAGACGAGGCCGCCCCACCTTTCGGTGGGGCGGCCTCGTCTGTGTTGTGCGGGTGGCTGATCAGCGATACATGCGGACCAGCGGGCAGGTGAACGGGTCGCGATCACCGAGTCCGACCTGGTTGAGGTAACGGATGACGATCCCGTAGGACGCGATCAGTGAGGTCTCGGTGTACTGCACGCCATGACGCTCGCAGTGGGCACGGACGAGCGGCTGCACCTTGACCAGGTTGGGTCGCGGCATGCTGGGGAACAGATGGTGTTCGATCTGGTAGTTCAGGCCACCCATCATGAAGTCGGTGACCCGTCCTCCGCGGATGTTGCGCGACATCAGGACCTGGCGACGCAGGAAGTCGACGCGCATGTCCTTGGGCACCAGCGGCATGCCCTTGTGGTTCGGGGCGAACGAACCGCCGAGCAGGAGTCCGAACACCGCGAGCTGCACCGCGATGAAGGCGATGGCCTGCGCCGGCGACATCACGATGAACGGAACCGCGACACCCAGGGCGAGCCGGAGCACGATCAGCGAGATCTCGACGGCACGGTGTGGAACGGCGTTGCGTGCGGCGAGACCTTGAAGACTCGCAACGTGGAGTGCGGCCCCTTCAAGCGTCAGCAGCGGGACGAAGAACCATCCCTGACGGCGGGTGAACCAGCCGTACAGGCCCGACCGCTCCTCGGCGACCTCCGGCACGAAAGCGATGGGGCCGTCGGCGATGTCGGGGTCGATGCCCACCTGATTCGGGGCCTTGTGGTGACGGTTGTGCTTGTTCCGCCACCAGTGGAACGACAAGCCGGCTCCGGCGGCGGCGAGGATCCGCGCGCTCCACTCGTTGGCGCCGGCCGAAGAGAACATCTGACGGTGGGCGCCGTCGTGGCCGAGGAAACCGAACTGGGTACTCACCACGGCGAGGACGGCGGCCGGCACGAGCTGCCACCAGGTGTCGCCGAGCACGATCACCGCTGCCCACACGCCGATGAACGCGAGGACGGTCAACGCCATCCGGGTGACGTAGAAGCCGCGGCGACGGTCGAGTAGGCCCGATGCGCGGACTTCCGCCGCCAGTTCTGTGTAGGAACTGACGAATTTCGTGTCGCGGGCATGCGACACAGATGAAAGGGACAAGAGTGCGTACCTCTGGCCTTCTGATTGTTGCCAGGTACGCCGGAGAGATCAGCTTTCGGAGCTGAGGCGCGTCACGAGAGACATGAACCGTAATTGCGATGCATCAAGGGGCGACGCCCATCATGCCAGAGTTCCGGCCCGCGCCATCGGTGCGCGGGCCGGCCGCAGCTCAGGACCGCGTCGCAGACCCCTCGAGCACCTTCTCGTGCGCTCCCGTCCCGGCGTGGTCGAGTTCATCGTCGACCATGTTGGTCTCGTCGAACGGGGCGCGTCCCGAGAGCACCTCGTCGACCCGGTGCTTGTCCATGGTGTGTGTCCACGAACCGACGAGCAGGGTGGCCACTGCATTGCCCGAGAAGTTGGTGACCGCACGCGCCTCGGACATGAACCGGTCGATCCCGACGATCACCCCGACGCCGTCGAGCATCTCCGGCCGATGGGCCTGGAGTCCGCCCGCTAGGGTGGCCAGGCCGGCGCCGCTGACGCCCGCAGCCCCCTTGGACGCGATGATCATGAACGCGAGCAGACCGATCTGTTCGCCGACCGAGAGCGGATCGCCCATCGCATCGGCGATGAAGATCGAGGCCATCGTCAGGTAGATCGCGGTGCCGTCCAGGTTGAACGAGTACCCGGTGGGCACCACGACACCGACGGTCGTCTTCTCGACACCCAGGTGCTCCATCTTCGCGATCAGTCGTGGCAGTGCCGACTCCGACGACGACGTCGCGAAGATCAGCAGGTATTCGCGGGCCAGGTAGCGGACGAGACGGAAGATCGACACGCCCGCGATCGTCCGGAGCATCACCCCCAGAACACCGAAGACGAACACCAGACAGGTCAGATAGAACGCGAGCATCAGGGTCACCAGCTGCTGCACGGCAGCCCATCCGGTCTGTCCGACGACGTTCGCGATGGCGCCGAACGCGCCGATCGGCGCCACCCACAGCACCATCGTCAGGACCTTGAAGACCAGCTTCTGGAAGTACGAGACCGCGGTCAGGATCGGTTCTCCGGTACGACCCATCGCCTGGATCGCGAATCCGACCAGCAGTGCGACGAACAGTGCCTGCAGGACGCTGCCGTCGGTCAAGGCGGACAGCATGGACTCGGGGATGATGCCCTGGATGAAGTCGACGGTTCCGCCCGACTCGTGGGCTTCTTTGGCCAGTTCCTCGCCCTTGCCCGACATCGACGAGATGTTCAGACCCTCCCCGGGCTGGATGAGATTGCCGACGACCAGTCCGATCGCGAGCGCCACCGTCGACATCACGAGGAAGTAGACGAAGGCGAGGCCGCCGACCTTGCCCACCGTCGCCGCTTTACGCACCGATCCGATGCCCAGCACGATGGTGCAGAAGATCACCGGCGCGATCATCATCTTGATGAGGCTGACGAACATGGTCCCGAGCACGCCGAGTTCTTTGCCGACCGACGGGGCGACGAGTCCGACGACGACACCGGCCACCACCGCGATGATGACCGCGATGTAGAGCCAGTGCGTGCGATCGCGCTTGGCCGGCGGGGCGGCGTTCGTGGCGTCACCCGCCACCTTGCCGTCATCCGCCGGACCGTCACCGGCCTTCTGATCTGTGTTCATCGGCAGTTCTCTCCTCGTGGGCAGGGGACATCGGTGGTTAGGATTGTAAACCGGTGTGGTGGCGCCGGTCACGATTCTGTTCATTACGTTCAGGGGATCCGGCGAGAGATATCCCCCAAGGGGGTCTGTCGAAACACGGTGAGGAATCGAGGGCCGGGAATGCGGTGGTATCCGCGAACGCTGGCCGGTCAGGTCGCGGCTCTCGCGCTGGTCGTCGTGGCGGTGGTGGTCGTCGCGGGCAGCCTCCTGGCTGCGGTCGACGCGCGTGTCGACGGGGACCGGGCCGCACGTGCCGAGGTCACCGCCGTGGCCGTCAGCCTGGCGGAGTCACCGTCGACGGTCTCCGCGCTCACCTCGCCGGACCCGAGCGCGATCCTGCAGCCGGTCACCGACCGGATCCGGAAGGCGACCGGCATCGCGTTCATCACGGTGCTCGGTCCGGATCGCACCCGCTACACCCACACCGATCCGGCTCTGATCGGCGCGGCCTACATCGGCAGCATCGACGCGGCCCTCCGCGGTGAGACGATGACCGAGACGTACACCGGGACCCTGGGCCCGTCCGTCCGCACCATCGCGCCGGTGCGGACGACCGACGGTCGTGTCGTCGGCATGGTGGCGGCGGGCATCACCCAGCGTTCGCTCACGTCGACATGGCGCGGGGAGCTGCCGCCGATCGCGGTCACCGCGTTCGCGGCACTGGTGACAGCCGTCGTCGGCGTCTGGTGGATCCGGCGGCGCCTCCTGCGACAAACCGGTGGGCTGGCACCGGAGGAACTCCGGCTCATGTACGACCACCACGACGCGGTGTTGCGCGCGGTCCGCGAGGGATTGATCGTCGTCGAGGACGGCCGACCGGCTCTGGTCAACGACGAGGCGCGACGCCTCCTCCGAATCGGGACCGACACGCCCGCAGGCGATCTGCCCGCGTTCCTGACCGGTGCGGATGCTTCGGCCGCCGACGAGCTCTATGCGGAGGGCGGGCGGGTGCTGCTGGTGAGCCGGTCGCCGGTGTCCGGGCGACGCCGCTCGTCGGTCGTCACGATCCGCGACCGGACCGAGTTGGCCGAGATCACCGGCGAACTGGACTCGATGACACGATTCGCCGAGGCGCTCCGGTCCCAGGCGCACGAAGCAGCCCGACGCCACCCAGATCCTGTCGCCGGGAGAGATGGTCACCGTGGTGGGCAATCTCGTCGACAACGCCCTCGACGCGTGCGATCCGGCCGACCCGTGGGTCGAGGTCGGTGTCACCGGGGACCAGGAAGCGCTCGAGATCGTCGTCGCCGACAGTGGTTCCGGCATGGATGACGATCTCTTCCGCCGGGCGACAGCCCGCGGGTACTCCACCAAGTCCGGTGGCGACGAGGCGGGCCGCGGACTGGGTCTGGCACTCGTCGCCCAGGTGGTCGCGCGACACCATGGGACGTTGACCGCGGAGAACACCTACGGTTCGGTGGTCACGGTGCGAATACTGGCGGTGCCGTCACGGGCGGGGGCGACGCAGTGATCCGGGTGCTGATCGTCGAGGACGAACCGCTCATCGCCGCGGCGCACCGTGACTATCTCGGCCGCATCGGCTGTTTCGACGTCGTCGGAGCGGTGACCACCGCTCAGGAGGCGTTGCGCACCGCGCGAACCCATGTCGTCGACCTGGTGCTTCTCGACCTCGGTCTGCCCGACGCCCGGGGCACCGACCTCGCCTCCGCGCTGTCCGGGGTGCGTCCGGCTCCCGACATCATCGCGATCACCGCACAACGCGACCTGCAGACCGTGCGCGACGCGATGTCCCGCGGGGTCTTGCTCTACCTGCTGAAACCCTTCACCTTCGCGGCCTTCCGCGAGAAGATCGAGCAGTATCTGCGGTACCGGGAAGCGCTCGCCGGTGATACCGATGCGGTCAGCCAGCGCGATGTCGACCGGGCGCTGGCGCAGCTGCGCGCCGTGGACCTCCGGGGGTCGGCGAAAGGGTCCGCGCCGCAGACCGAGGACGCGGTCCGCCGCGCGGTGCGTGACAGTGTCGACGGGCTCACCGCTTCGGAGGTGGCCCGCGCGCTCGGCTCGTCGCGGGTCACCGCGTGGCGATACCTGGAGCGGCTCTCCGACGACGGTGTGCTCGATCGTGACAGCCAGTACGGATCGGCCGGACGGCCGCAGGTGCGGTACCGGTGGCGCCGACGCTGACCAGCGCCACCGAGACCACAGCCACCGATACCGCGAATCCTCAGCCCTGCGCGTCGAACTCGCGTGCCCGCAGCGAACGCGCGACGCCGTCACGGCCTTCGGAGATCAGCCGCTTGAGGGCGGGCGGATGATCACCGGCCAGGAACTCCTCGGCGAGATCGAGGGCCCGCTGGGTCATCGCCCAGCTCGGGTACAGGCCGATGACGACGGTCTGGGCGACCTCGCTCGAGCGTCGGGCCCACACCTGCGGGACCGCCTCGAAGTACTTCTCGACATACGGCTCGAGCAGCTCGCCCTGGCCCGGACGTGCGAAGCCCTCGATCATGGTGCGGGTGTAGATGTTCGACAGCGAATCGTCGTCGATCGCCTGCGACCAGGCGTCGCCCTTGGCCTCGGCGAGTGGTCGCGACGCGCGTGCCGCGGCGGCCTGACGGGTGCCGGTGGCGGTGTTGTCGCGCTGAGCCTCGGCGTCGATGATCGGCGTCGAATCGGCTTCCGGATCGATCGCACCGGCGGTCGCCAACGCGCGCACCAGTTTCCAGCGGAGGTCGGTGTCCACGGCCAGCCCGTCGAGACCGTGTTCGGCCGGGTCCGCTCCCTCGAGGAGGGCACCCGCCACGTCGGTCTGGTCGTCGTTGAGCCTGCCGGCCAGCCAGGTGTTGACGAAGGCGAGCTGATGGTCGGACCCGGCATCGGCTCCCCGGGCCAGTTCGAGCAGGCGGGCGCTGAACGCGGGCCGGCCGGTCGTGGCCGCCCAGTCGGGATCGGCGTAGGACTCGATGGCGGTGGTCGCCTGCATCAGAACACGCTGCACCACGCCGATCTCGGTCTCGGAAGCGATACCGCGCTGCACGAGTTCGACGAAGTCGCGGGCACGCATCTCGGCCTGTCGGGTCATCTCCCAGGCCGCCGACCACACGAGAGTGCGCGGCATCGAGTCGGTGATGTCGCCGATTCGGGCGGTCGCGGTGGCCAGCGACTCGGAATCGAGCCGGATCGAGGCGTAGGTGAGGTCACCGTCGTTGAGCAGCACCAGATCTCCGCGGTTCACGCCGATCAGGCCGGGCACGTCGGTGCGCTCGCCGTCGACGTCGAGTTCGACGCTGTGGGTCTGTTCGATCGCACCCGAACCGTTGTCGGCGTAGACGCCGACGCGCAACCGGTGCACGCGGGTCTCGCCCGCGCCCGGGGCGGCGCCGTCCTGGACGATGGTGAACCGGGTGAACGCCCCGGACCCGTCGACCTCGAAGTCGGGACGCATGACGTTGATGCCCGTGGTGCGCAGCCACTGGTCGCCCCAGTCCGACAGGTCGCGACCGGACGAGCGCTCCAGTGCGCCCAGCAGATCCGAGAAGGTTGCGTTGCCGAACTTGTGGGCGGCGAAGTAGTCGCGCAGGCCGGCGAGGAAGTCCTCCACGCCGACGTAGGCGACGAGTTGCTTGAGCACCGAGGCGCCCTTGGCGTAGGTGATGCCGTCGAAGTTGACCTCGACGGCGGCGATGTCGGGGATGTCGGCGGCGACCGGGTGGGTCGAGGGCAGCTGATCCTGCCGGTAGGCCCACGACTTCTCGACGTTCGCGAACGTCGTCCAGGCGTTGGTGTACTCGGTGGCCTCCGACTGGCAGAGCACCGAGGCGAAGGTGGCGAAGGATTCGTTGAGCCACAGGTCATCCCACCACTGCATGGTGACCAGGTCGCCGAACCACATGTGCGCCATCTCGTGCAGCACGGTCTCGGCGCGACGTTCGTAGAGGTACTTGGTGACGCGCGACCGGAAGACGTAGTCCTCCAGGAAGGTCACCGCGCCGGCATTCTCCATCGCGCCCGCGTTGAACTCGGGCACGAAGAGCTGGTCGTACTTCCCGAAGGCGTAGGGGATGCCGAAGTTCTTGTGGTAGAAGGCGAATCCCTGCTTGGTCTCGGTGAACAACCGGTCGGCGTCCATATGCTCGGCGAGCGAGGCGCGGCAGTAGATGCCGAGCGGGATGTCGCCGTGGTCGTCGGAGTAGACGTCGGTCCACTCGGCGTACGGTCCGGCGATGAGCGCGACGAGGTAGGTGCTCATGGGTGCGGTCTCGCGGAAGCGATGGATTCCGGGTTCGGCGGCGACGGTCTCCACGTGTGCGGCGTTGGAGATGACCTTCCAGTCCTCCGGGGCCGTGACCGTGAGCGTGTAGGTCGCCTTCAGGTCGGGCTGGTCGAAACAGGCGAACATGCGCTTGGCGTCGGCGGTTTCGAACTGGGAGTACAGGTACACCGAGTCGTCGGACTGGTCGACGAAGCGGTGCAGTCCCTCACCGGTGTTGGAGTAGGCGCAGTCGGCGACCACGGTGAGGGTGTTCTCCGCGGCCAGGCCGGGCAGCACGATGCCGGCGGATTCGTCGAAGCCGGAGACGTCGAGCTCGACGCCGTTGAGGGTCGCCGAGTGCAGCGTCGGTGCGACGAGGTCGATGAAGGTCTCGGCGCCCTCGGTCGCGGTGAACGTGACCGTGGAGGTGGAACGGAACGTCTCGGTGCCGGGCGCACCCTTCCCGTCGGTGAGGTCGAGTTCGATCCGGTAATTCGACACGTCGACGATCGCGGCGCGTTCGCGGGCCTGGTCTCTGGTGAGGTTCGGAGCAGTCACACCGGCCAGCTTATCGAGACCGACGGTGCTCAGCCGTTCGACAGCAGACCGACAGGCTGCAGAATCGTCTTCGACAGCGTGGCGAGGTCGTCGGTGATCCCGGGACGTGCGCGCAGATCCGGGGCCTGGACGATGTCGTCGGCCACTCCGATGAACGCCCGGGTGAGGGCTGCGGCGTCGGCCTCGGACAGTTCCGGCGTCCGGGCACGGATCGCGGCGACCCATTCGGCGATGTACGCGCGCTGGGCCGAACGCAACGCATCCTGGTCCGCCTCGGGGAGGTAGACGATGTCGCGGGTCCAGACGGGGATGGTCCGCCCGTGGACACCGAGTGCCTGCTCGACATGAATCGAGATCAGCACGTCGAGGGCGTCCCCGGGATCGACGCCCGTGAGGGCGTGGGTCGTCAGATAGAGCATGCCCTCGACTCCCCGGACCAGGACTGCCCGCAGGATCTCGGTCTTGCCCGGAACCTGCTGGTAGAAGGTGGCGACGGAGATGTCGGCCGCCCGCGCGATGTCGTCGATCCGGACGTCGTGGAAACCACGCTCGGCGAACAGATCCGTCGCCGCGTCGAGGATGCGTTCATGTCGGCCGGCCGGACGCCGCGTGACCGGAATCGCCGGAGTGGCGTCCGGTTTCGTCTCGGGCAGTGAGCAGTTGATGATCGAATGCGCGACGGCGCGCTGGATCTGCATCACATGTACAGGTGCCATCGTCCCGCGGATGACGGAGGTGTTGGAGTACAGGCTCAGGACGGCGAAACCGAGTAGCCGTCCGTCGTCGAATGACAGATCCGGCCGCGCGGCGGCGACCTTGTCGGCGATGTAGTCGCTGAACCTCGTGAAGTAGCTCCGCATCTGCTCGAGCTGGGTGGGGCGGAGGTGGCGTTGCTCCCGGCGCCAGAGGATGGACACGTCCTGGTTGGCGGTCAGATCGCCGAGGCGATCGAGAAACCGCCACAGTTGGGCCTCGGGTGTGCCGGCATACTCGTCGGCCTCGCGCACGAGTTCATCCATCAGGTCGACCTGGGTGAGCAGCGCTTGCACGAGGATGTCGTGTTTGCCGGGGAAGTGGCGGTACACCGCGGGTCCGGTCAGACCAACGGCGGCACCGATCTGTTCGATGCTGACATTGCGGTACCCGGCGTCCTGGAAGAGGGCCGTCGCAGCCCGGATGATCTGTTCCGCCCGCGGACCCCGGGGACTGGAACGCCCGCCCGCCGGCCCGGGACCGGAGTCCGGATCGAGCGGCGGCGACGACATGGACGTTTCCTCTCCGAGAACGGTGGCAAAATCGTCCCCCGAGAAACCGTAACCGGATTCGTCGCGAATTTTCGCCGCACACATCACAAACGGGGAACAGCCGGGCCCCTATGGCTGTTGAGCCGGGTTGGCGGTGCCGCCGGTACGGTCGAGCTCGACCACAACTTCTGAGAGGACGCCGAGGATGTCAGAGCAGACGATGTCAGAGCAGGGCCAGTCCACCACCGATCGTGTCGACTTCTGGTTCGACCCGCTCTGTCCGTGGTGCTGGATCACCTCACGGTGGATTCTCGAGGCCGAGAAGGTCCGGCCGATCGACGTGAACTTCCACATCATGAGCCTTGCGGTTCTCAACGAGGGCAAGGACATCCCCGAGGAGTATCGCGAGGCACTCAAGGGTGCGTGGCGCCCGGTCCGCGTCATCGCGGCCGCCGCGGCACACAAGGGCGACGAGATCCTCGCCCCGCTCTACACCGCGATGGGCACGCGCATCCACAACGCGGGGAACAAGGACTTCGACCAGGTCATCGCCGGCGCGCTGGCCGAGCTCGGACTCGACGCCTCGCTGGCGCAGGCCGCCGACTCCGAGGAGTTCGACGACGCCATCCGCAAGAGCCACCACGAGGGCATGGACAAGGTCGGCGACGACGTCGGCACACCCACGATCCACGTCAACGGCGTCGCCTTCTTCGGTCCGGTGCTCTCTCGCATCCCGCGTGGAGAGGACGCCGGCAAGGTGTGGGACGGTGCGCTCGCACTCGCCTCGTACCCGCACTTCTACGAACTCAAGCGCAGCCGCACCGAGGATCCCGAGTTCGACTGACCCTCGACGGCGCCCGGCCGGCGCAGAACTGGAACCAGGGTGGCGGGAGGGAATGAGTACCCGGTCCCGCCGAAGTCCTCCCTCGGCGCTTCAGAACCGGGGCGGGAGCTCGAGACCGTTCGGGAGCGAACCGGGCGGCACCGAGGCCGGGTGCGGTGGCGGCGGCACGGTCACGACGTTCCCGCTGCCGACGCCGCGGACGATCCGGCGCGGCCGGAGCAGCATCGCTCCGGCCCGGGTGCGGTCACGGAGAGCCGCGGCGCGCCAGGTGAGGACCGGATGGGTCGAGATCGCGTTGACCAGATGCACGAAGAATCCGCGTTCGTGGGTGGCGCGGTCGGCGAACTGGTCGAAATCGACCGCGGACAGCATGTACTTTCCGGCGGCCAGGACACCGATCGCCCCCGGTGCGCCCACCGGCTTCGCGTAGTAGCCGTAGTTGTCGGCGCTGTACTCCTGTGCTCGCGAGAGGGCGCCGCCGAGTAGCGGGATGCTCGTCCCGAGGACCGTCGCCAACTGACGCCAGTACGACGTGTGACCGGCTGCGATGTGTCCGACCTCGTGGCCGATGATGAACTCCAGCGCCTCCGGGCTGCGGGCGGCACCGCCGACCTCGAACAGGTCGGAGTAGACCACGACGAATCGCCGGAACCCGTGGCCGGAGGCGAAGGCATTGATCTGCCCGTTGCCGAGTACGACGTAGGCGTCCGGCACGTACTCCAGACCGAAGCGGGCGGCGGCCTCGACCACCATCCGATGGCCCTCCGGGAACTGGGTGGGCGTCATCTGCACACCGTTCACCCGCGGCGTCGCATAGGTGAGACCGCGGATCACGAACAACACCAACGGAAAGGCCAACGCGCCCAACAGGATCTGGTTCACCATGCCGAGTGCGACGAGGATGATGATCGCCGCGTAGAGCACCGTCGTGGTCAGGATGACGAGGATCAGGACGGGGACTTCCCAGGGATGCAGTTGCGGGCGCACGGCGAAGCGGGCCGCTCGCAGCCAGTGTCGTGACGGATCGGGAGCTGTTTCCGGGAGGGGATCGACGACCCCGGGCACGTTCGGGATCGGGTTCATCGACGCTCGGGGGATGGGCGCAGGCGTGTCCACGCCCTCAATCTATAGTGGCGCCATGCGTGTCTATCTCGGTGCCGACCATGCCGGATTCGAACTCAAGAACCAGATCGCCGACCATCTGAAGGCGAACGGCCACGAGGTGGTGGACTGCGGCGCCCACGTCTACGACGCCCTCGACGACTACCCGGCCTTCTGCATCGACGCCGCGGCTCGGACCGTGGCCGATCCCGGCAGCCTGGGCATCGTGCTCGGCGGTAGCGGCAACGGCGAGCAGATCGCGGCCAACAAGGTGCCCGGCGCCCGCTGCGCACTGGCCTGGAGCGTGGAGACCGCGCAGCTCGCCCGCCAGCACAACAACGCCCAGCTGATCGGCATCGGCGGGCGCATGCACTCGACCGAGGAAGCCCTCGTTATCGTCGACGCCTTCCTGGCCACTTCGTGGTCGGAGGAGCCGCGTCACCAGCGCCGCATCGACATCCTCGCCGAGTACGAGCGCACCGGCGTGGCTCCCGAGGTCCCGCAGCCGCCGGCCTGACCGGTGCCCGAGGGCCACACCCTGCACCGGCTCGCCCGCCGGCAGCAGCGACTCTTCGGGGGTCGCCGGGTCCGGGTGAGCAGCCCTCAGGGGCGATTCGCCGACGGCGCCGCCGCCGTGGACGGGATGACCTTCCACGCTGCGGAGGCGTGGGGCAAACACCTGCTGCACCGCTATCGCGACGGTCGGACCGAGCGGATGGTGCACATCCACCTCGGCCTCTACGGTGCCTTCACCGAGCTGACCGCACCGTTGCCCGAACCGGTCGGACAGGTTCGGCTGCGCATCGAGAGCGAGGAGACCGGTACCGATCTGCGCGGTCCGACGGCGTGT
The DNA here is from genome assembly GCF_024733855.1 of Gordonia sp. GONU. Classification (NCBI taxonomy): domain Bacteria; kingdom Bacillati; phylum Actinomycetota; class Actinomycetes; order Mycobacteriales; family Gordoniaceae; genus Gordonia; species Gordonia sp. GONU. The sequence goes on along the minus strand of NZ_JANRHB010000001.1, from coordinate 386,443 downwards.
GAGCTCTACCACCCCACCGACCTCGACGCTCTGATCGCGAGGCTGGGTCCGGATCCTCTCCGCCGTGACGCCGACCCGGAACGGGCGTGGGCGGCCATCTCCCGGTCGTCGCGCCCGATCGGTGCGCTGCTGATGGACCAGAAAGTCATCGCGGGCATCGGGAACGTGTATCGCGCCGAAGTTCTCTACCGTGCCGGGATCGATCCCATGCGTCCCGGAAATCGGCTTCTCCGAAGCGAATTCGACGAGATGTGGCACGACCTCGTGGCGTTGATGAAGGTTGGCGTGCGTCGGGGACGTATCCATGTGGTCCGTCCTGAGGACGACCACGGAGCGCCGGCGTATGCGGCGAACCGTCCCCGGACCTATGTCTATCGCCGGGCAGGGGAGCCGTGTCGCATCTGCGGTACACCGGTCGTGCTCGCCGAACTCGATGCGCGCAAGCTCTATTGGTGCCCCGTCTGTCAGACGTGACGCGAGGCCGAATAGAAAGGCTAGGCAAACCTCAGTAATATCTCGGGAAGATCGGGGCAGGGCGCCCCATGCCGAGACTGGGGGAAAGTGTGTCGATAGCCGAGGACTCCCGTGTCCACGCGGGTCTGATCTCACGCGGTGAGATCTCGCCACTGAAGGACGTGCCGTTTCACGGCGCATCCCACGCACCGGTCACCCGACGCGTGCTCGCCGGGGGCGATCTGTTCCCCGAAGCAGAGAAGCGGGTCGTCGCCCACGAGATGCGGGCCGTGTCGGCCGGGAACCGCGATTACTGCGAACCGCACGTGCACGACTGTCCCGAGATCAACATCCTCCTGTCCCTCGATCATCTGGTGTACGAGATCACCTTGGGCGACGAGTCGTATGTGGTGGAGGCGCCGGCGAGTATCTACATCCCGGCCGGACTGGTCCACAGCGCGAACGTGATCGAGGGGAGCGGATTCTTCATCGCGATCATCGAGACGGCCGACTACGTCGCCAAGCCGCCACCCGGCGGCATGCTCTGATCCTCCCCGTCGTGGGACGCGCTCGCGGATCTCAGCGAACCCACAGCGTCGTCTGACGTCCGCTCACATGTGCGGCCGCCACGATGGATGGGGTGTACAGCGACGACCAGGCCCGCGATCACGTCGTCGATGACGGCGCGCCGGCGGGTATCACGGTGTTCGTGGTGGGTGGAACCGGTGAGTCGTACCCCGGCGATGTCCGTACCGAGGTCGTCGGTCTTCTCTCGGCGGTGACCGACGAACTCGACGAACGATTCGACTCCCGCTGGGTCGCCTACCCGGCGAGCTACGGTCCGGCACCCCACCCCGGCGGCATGAGCTTCGCCGACAGCGTGGCGATCGGCGCCCGACGACTGTCCGGGCTGCTCGAGCGGACGGCGGGACCGGTTGCCCTGCTGGGCTATTCGCAGGGAGCCGTGGTGATCCGGGCTGCGCTCGCCGGGTTGTGGACGCGGGGTGATCCCGTCGTCACGCGTCTTCTCGGCGTCGGACTCGTCGCGGACCCGCACCAGCCGCCCGGTGCGGTACCCGGCTGCGACGGATGGGGTGTCGCGGGTCCCGGTGCGGAATTGCCGCCAGGACTCCCGGTGATGTGGGTGGGCGCTCCCGACGACGTGATCTGCAACGCGCGTGCCGACTCACTCGTCCGTGACTTCGCCGACCTGACGCGGACGATGACCTTCGCCGCACTGGGCCGGTGGGGATGCAATGCGTGGGAGGTACTGCGCCGCAATGCTTTCCAGAACGCGCGCCGCACCGCGGTGCGCCCGTCGCAGTGGCGGCGCGACGTTCACCGACTGGCCTCGGCGTGGTGGGAGATCCGCTGCTATCTGCCGTCGATGATGCGGATTCTCGGGATCGTGCTGACGAACTCGCCGGGCGGACGCCACACCTCGTACCAGTACGAGCCGTACCGTCGCGGGTCCGTCACCGATCCCGCCTCGACCGGATGCCAGGTGATCGCGGGTTGGCTCCAGGTGCAGGCGACCTTCGCCGGTGAGGTCCCCGCTCCTTCCCCGGGTCCCGTCCGGGCCGCATGAGGAACCCATACGACGACGAGGGCCGGTCACCGTGTCGGTGACCGGCCCTCGTCGGAGTCGGATGCGGGGGAGAGGTCAGTCGCCCTGGTACTGGCCGCCGACGGTGTTGCGCACCACGATCGGGGTCCCGCGCGGAACGTTGTCGTAAACCCACTTGCCGTACTCGGTCGTGACGTTGATGCAGCCGTGGCTCACATTGCTGTTGCCCTGCTGTGCGACCGACCACGGTGCGGCATGGATGAAGATGCCGTCCCAGGACATGCGGGTCGCGTACTCGACGTAGGTGCGGTAGCCCTCGGCGGAGTCGACCGGCACGCCGTACGTGGACGAGTCCATGTACATGTCGCGGTACTTTTCCTTGGTGTGGTAGACGCCGTTCGGGGTGGGGTGCTTGTCCGAACCCATCGAGATCGGCATCTTCTTCACGACCTCGCCGTTCTTCCACCAGGTGATGGTGTGGGTCTTGTCGTCGGCGAGTGCGATGTAGCCGGTCGGGGTCTTCACGTTCGGGATCGCCGGGTCGGCCGGCTTCTCCGGAGTGGTGGCGCTCGACGGCGGTTCCGGAGCTTTCGGGGCGCTCGGTGCCGGCGGAGTGGGCAGACCGGGGATCACCGGGATCTCCACCGGGGGCAGACCCGGGATCACGGTGACCGGTGCAGCGTTCGCGACGCCGGGGAGGGCGAGAGCCATGGCGAGGACGCCGACGGCGATCCCGGTGAGGCGTCGAGTCGAGCGTCGACGAGACCGCGTGATCGGCTCAGTATTGGTCTGCACTAGTCGTACCTTCGGTTCGATGAATGTCTCGCGCATAACATCTGAAAGCGCGAATCCATCGTTACACAACCGTTGTCGGGCGGCCAAAGAATGCCGCCCCCGCACGGGTGCCGCGATCGCAAACAGCGGGTGCGGGCTGGCAAAAACCCGTGGTGAGCGCATCGACCGTGCTGCATGTGACGGTCGTCACAAATCGGCGGCGCTTGGACCGATCATCTCGACGACGTACATCATCGTCCCTGTCGCGATGGTGTCAACCCGGTCGCTTGTCCCAGAGCGGCGTCGGAGGGTCAGGCGGGTTGCGGGTGCTCGGTGCGGAGGTGGCGCACCGGCTGGGTGCATGCCTCGTCGCGACAGACGAGCATGACGTCGACGCGGCTGACGCCGATCTCGGATTCGGTGGTGTCCCTGCGTAGATACAGCGGCGCCCCGCAGGTCGGACACTTTCGCTGGGTTTTGGTGTGTGAAGAGGGCATGGCCCCACCTTACGCGGGATGTGTCGTGGGTCACAGCCTGGTTTCAGGTTCGCGAAGCTTGCCCGATCTCGCGGCCCGGGGGAGCAACGTATAGGACGGCACTCGGGAAGGACGGGGCGCGTGAACGGGGGAGGGCACGCAGGTCGGGAGACATTTCCGCGCGGAGGGGGGTGCTGAGCTTCGATGAGAGATCAGACCCATGAACCGAGCTTTGATGGGGTCGACCGTCGCTCTTGCTGCCTTCGCCGGCGTCCTCGTCCTGGGCGCCGGATCTGCAGTAGCGGAAGACAAGCCCTGCCAGATGTACATCGAGAACGGTCAGTACGCGCCGTGTCCTCCGCCGGTCATCTCGACGGGCCCCGGTGACGACTCACCGGATTCGACCCCCGGGGTGGAACGATCCCGTCCGCAGGACTACGAGTACCCGTGGCACTACTACCGTCCGTACCCGTATTGGTACGAATGGGAGTTTCACGACTACCGGTACTGAACGCACCCGACGGATCGGCGAATGCACGCGGACTCAGGCGGTCGGCGTGCACTCTCGTCGAGGTTCGCCGTCGGAGCCGGCGTGGCCTCGTTGTGGAGCGGGTGACGGGAATCGAACCCGCGTAGCTAGTTTGGAAGACTAGGGCTCTACCATTGAGCTACACCCGCGTGCTCGCGATCACCGGTGACCCGGTACGCCGCGTGCGATGAGTGACTGTACCTGGCGGCGCGCCGGATCTGGAAATCGGGGTGGGCGTCGGTGCGGTGGGCACCCGTTGGTCGTGGCGCTGGAGGCGCCCCGTACTATCTTCTGTTGGCCCTGATGCGCGGTCGGCCATGAGGCCTACACCGCGACCACGGACCGCGGGATGTGGCGCAGCTTGGTAGCGCATCCGCTTTGGGAGCGGAGGGTCGCAGGTTCAAATCCTGTCATCCCGACTTGTCGATGTGACCGCGTAGGTCGCGGCGGCACAACCGCCGAACCGAACTTTCATCACCACCGCAGATATAAGGAGCACCAGGCGTGAAGAGCACTGTCGAGCAACTCACCCCGACCCGAGTGAAGCTCAACGTCGAGGTCCCGTTCGAGGAGCTGTCCGCAGACTTCGACCGGGCGTACCGGTCGTTGGCCCAGCAGATCCGGATTCCCGGCTTCCGTCCGGGCAAGGCGCCCGCCAAGCTGATCGAGGCCCGCGTCGGTCGCGACTCGATCCTGGCGCAGGTCGTCAACGACGCCATCCCCGCCAAGTACTCGGAGGCCGTCGCCGAGACCGAGACCAAGGCCATCGGCCAGCCGGAGATCGATCTGTCGGAGCTGAAGTACGGCGAGTCCGTCACCTTCAGCGCCGAGGTCGACGTCCGCCCGGAGATCACCCTGCCCGACTACTCGACCCTCTCGGTCGAGGTCGACGCCATCGAGATCGACGACGCTGCCGTCGACGAGCAGCTCGAGGGCCTGCGCGCCCGCTTCGGCACCCTCAAGGGTGTCGAGCGCGGCATCGAGAACGGTGACTTCGTCTCGATCGATCTCGAGGCCACCGTCGACGGCGAGGCTGTCGAGGAGGCGACCACCGAGGGGCTCTCTCACGAGGTCGGCTCCGGCCAGCTCATCGACGGACTCGACGACGCCCTCATCGGTCTGAAGGCCGGCGAGAGCAAGGAATTCACCACCAAGCTCGTCGCCGGCGACCACGCCGGTGAGGAGGCCCTGGTGAAGGTCACCGTGCAGTCGGTCAAGGAGCGCGAGCTCCCCGAGGTCGACGACGAGTTCGCCCAGATGGCCAGCGAGTTCGACACCGTCGAGGAGCTGCGTGCGAGCCTGGCGGAGCGCGTCGAGCAGTCGGCGAAGCTCGAGCAGGCCAACAAGATCCGCGACGCCGTGCTCGAGAAGCTGATCGAGACCGTCGAGGTCCCGTTGCCGGAGAAAGTCGTCGAGGAAGAGATCGAGGGCCAGCAGCACCAGATCGTCCACGCTCTCGGCCACGACGACGAGCAGGTCGCGAAGTTCCTCGAGGCGCAGGGCAAGACCCGCGAGGAGTGGGACGCCGAGGCCCGCGAGGAGGCCGAGAAGTCGGTCAAGCAGCAGCTGCTCCTCGACGCGATCGCCGACCAGCAGGAGACCGAGGTCAGCCAGGACGAGCTGACCCAGCAGATCATCTTCACCGCGCAGCGCTACGGCATGCAGCCGCAGGAGTTCATCCAGCAGCTGACGCAGGCCAACCAGGTGGGCGCGGTCTACGCCGACGTCCGTCGCGGCAAGTCGCTGGCGGGCATCGTCGGCGAGTTCACCGTCACCGACACCAAGGGCGCGACCGTCGACACCTCCGAGTTCTTCGGGGGCAAGGACGAGGACGGCGATTCGGACGAAGCCGCCGACACCGACAACTGAGTCGGCCGGAGCCTCAACTCCCACCACCGATCGCCGGTCCCCGTTCGCGGGGGCCGGCGATCGTCGTCGAATCCGTCGAACTGCATTCGCCATTCACTGTGATGGCCCGTTCTGCTCTCAGCGAATAGACGTGTCCTCGGGAGTGCCGGGGGGTGTGGATTGGTTAGTGTCGGTGAGGACGTCATCAGACAGATCGGAACGTGTGCGACGCCCGAGACGGCGCGCACAGGTCATGACAACAAGGCAAAGGTAGGAACCCGTGAGTGAGCCGACCATCCACACACCCTCGATGAGTTCGGGTGTGGCTGGGTTGAACCTGACCGATTCGGTGTTCGAGCGTCTGCTGCGCGAACGCATCATCTTCCTGGGCACCCAGGTGGACGACGACATCGCCAACCGGCTGTGCGCGCAGATCCTGCTGCTCGCCGCCGAGGACCCGACCAGGGACATCCACCTCTACATCAACTCGCCCGGTGGCTCGGTCACCGCGGGCATGGCCATCTTCGACACCATGCAGCTCGCCGAGTGCGACGTCGCCACCTACGCGATGGGCATGGCGGCATCGATGGGGCAGTTCCTCCTCGCGGCCGGCGCCAAGGGCAAGCGCCACGCCCTGCCCCACGCGCGGATCATGATGCACCAGCCGTCCGCCGGTATCGGTGGTACCGCCGCCGACATCGCCATCCAGGCCGAGCAGTTCGCGCTCACCAAGAAGGAGATGAACCGGCTCAACGCCGAGTTCAGTGGTCAACCGCTCGAGAAGATCGAGGCCGACGCGGATCGCGACAAGTGGTTCACCGCCGAGGAGGCCAAAGAGTACGGCTTCGTCGACAAGGTGATCTCGCGTCCGGGGCAGTGACCCGGCCCCGAGCACCCCGCCACCTCCGAGCCACACCTACTCATTGGAGCAACAGATGACCAACTCCCTTTCCCTGGACGGCATGCCCGCCGAGGTCGCCGCCGGAATCCCCGCGTCGGCGTTGGCGCTCAAGAACATCGAGGCGCGCTACATCCTGCCGCAGTTCATCGAGCACACCCCGAACGGTCAGCGCCAGTACGACCCCTACGCCAAGCTGTTCGAGGAGCGCATCGTCTTCGTCGGCACCCCGATCGACCAGGTCGTGTCCAACGACGTGATGGCCCAGCTGCTCGTCCTCGAGTCGCAGGACCCCGATCGCGACATCACGATGTACATCAACTCGCCCGGCGGCAGCGTGCCCGACATGCTCGCCATCTACGACACGATGCAGTACGTCCACTGCGACATCGTGACCGTGTGCCTGGGTGAGGCCGCCTCGGCGGCGGCGATCCTGCTCGCGGGTGGCACCCCGGGCAAGCGCGCCGCGCTGCCCAACGCGACCGTCCTGATCCACCAGCCGCGCACCGGCGGCGCCTACCAGGGCCAGGTCTCCGACCTCGAGATCCAGGCCGCCGAGATCGAGCGCATCCGCGACCGGCTCGACGAGATCCTGGCCGGCCACACCGGCCAGGACAAGGCGAAGATCCGCAAGGACACCGACCGCGACAACATCCTGACCGCCGCGGCGGCCAAGGAATACGGAATCATCGACGAGGTCTTCGAGTACCGCAAGAAGTCGATGAAGAAGTCCTGACGGCAACGCAAACAGCACAGGAGTCGCGGGGATTTTCTGTCGCGACATTTGGCCTTATCGGTCGAAGTTCGAGCGGTGCGCGGGTACCGTCGGGTTACTGGGCATTCGGATGTCGTTCAGATGACCCGTGCCCGGCTGCGTGCGACGCGACGGACCATGACGACAGTCCGGCAACGAGGAAGTAGGTACTACGCGAGATGGCACGAATCGGAGACGGCGGCGACCTGCTGAAGTGCTCTTTCTGCGGGAAGAGTCAGAAGCAGGTGAAGAAGCTCATCGCCGGTCCCGGCGTGTACATCTGCGATGAGTGCATCGACCTCTGCAACGAGATCATCGAGGAGGAGCTCGCCGAGAACGGCGACGTGAAACTCGACGAGCTCCCGAAGCCCGCGGAGATCCGCGACTTCCTCGAGAAGTACGTCATCGGTCAGGACACCGCCAAGCGCACGCTCGCGGTGGCCGTCTACAACCACTACAAGCGCATCCAGGCGGGGGAGAAGAAGGACTCCCGCACGGGCGAGACCGTCGAGCTGATGAAGTCGAACATCCTGATGCTCGGCCCGACCGGATGTGGCAAGACGTACCTCGCGCAGACACTGGCCAAGATGCTGAACGTGCCGTTCGCCATCGCCGACGCGACCGCTCTCACCGAGGCCGGTTATGTCGGTGAGGATGTCGAGAACATCCTGCTGAAGCTGATCCAGGCCGCCGACTACGACGTCAAGCGCGCCGAGACCGGCATCATCTACATCGACGAGGTCGACAAGATCGCCCGCAAGAGCGAGAACCCGTCGATCACCCGCGATGTGTCCGGCGAGGGCGTTCAGCAGGCTCTGCTGAAGATCCTCGAGGGCACTCAGGCGTCGGTGCCGCCCCAGGGTGGGCGCAAGCATCCGCATCAGGAGTTCATCCAGATCGACACGACCAACGTGTTGTTCATCGTCGCGGGTGCGTTCGCGGGTCTCGAGAAGATCGTGTCCGAGCGAATCGGCAAGCGGGGCTTGGGCTTCGGCAACGACGTGGCGAGCAAGGACGACGTCGACACGACCGATCAGTTCGCCGACGTCATGCCCGAGGACCTGATCAAGTTCGGCCTGATCCCGGAGTTCATCGGCCGTCTGCCGGTCGTCGCGTCGGTGACCAACCTCGACAAGGCCTCACTGGTGAGCATCCTGTCGGAGCCGAAGAACGCACTGGTGAAGCAGTACACCCGGCTGTTCGAGATGGACAACGTCGAACTCGAGTTCACCCAGGACGCTCTCGAGGCGGTCGCCGACCAGGCGATCCATCGGGGCACCGGTGCTCGTGGTCTGCGCGCCATCATGGAAGAGGTGCTGCTTCCGGTGATGTACGACATCCCGAGCCGGGACGACGTCGAGAAGGTCGTCGTCACCGGTGAGACGGTGCGCGACAACGTATTGCCGACGATCGTGCCGCGCAAGGCGTCGAGCGACGAGCGTCGCGACAAGACCGCCTGACGCACAGGCTTCGTCGTGGGGCATGATGACCATCTCGCCTCGCCGCGGTGACGGATCACGCACACTGGGAGCTGTGACTCAAGACACGGGATCAGACGGTTCGAAACTCGCGGCGATCGTGCTGGCCGGCGGGCGCTCACGGCGCATGGGCAGCGACAAGGCGGCATTGGACTGGGAAGGCGAGCCGATGCTCGCCCGCGTCGTGCGGGTCGTCGCGCAGCGGTGCGACCCGGTGCTGGTGGTGGCCGGCGAGACGTCCGCGGCCTTCCGCGGCATCGATGACATCCGCGACCGCGCCGCCCCCGGCATCGACCGGTCCAAGGTGCACTGGGTGACCGACGAACAGGAGGGGACCGGCCCTCTGGGTGGCCTGGTCGCGGGCCTGGCCAAGGCCGCGGCCGCAGGCGCCGACCTCGCCTTCGTCTGCGCCACCGACATGCCGCTCATCGCCCCCGAGCTCATCGACGAACTACGTCGGGGGCTGACCGGCTCGACCCAGGCGGTGATCGCCCGCGACGCACAGCGCGACCATCCGATGGCCGGGATCTACCGCACCGACGCGGGCCCGGTGATCGCCGATCTCGTGGCCGGCGGCGAACGCCGGATGCTCGGTGCGATCGACGCCCTCAACGCCCACCGGGTGGGCGTCTCCGACGCCGACTGGCTCGTGAACGTGAACGCGCCCGAGGACGTGCACCGGCTGCGTGTGTCGACGAGTTGACCTGCGCGGCCGGGTCGCCGACACCTCCTGCCGGGCGGGCGGCACGGCGCTCGACGCGCCATACGTCGCCGGCAAGTGGGCCGTTCGTGGTCTCACCCGAAACGGCAGCGCTCGAGTGTTCCCCACGTCGTCCGACGCGTCGTTCATCACGGGATCGGAGTACGTCATCGACGGCGGACTTCTCCTCGGGCCGGCCCTTCCGGCCGAGACCGCATGAACCGACGCGCCGCTGCCGCGTACTCACGTGAGGTCCGGGGCGAGGTCACACCCGGCGGAAACATAGAATGGCGGCCGTGACATCACTCGACCCCACATCCGCGCCGCCCGAGAACGAGTTGCCGAAATCCTGGGACCCCGCCCAGCACGAGGCGACGCTCTACCAGGGCTGGGTCGATGCCGGCTACTTCACCGCCGACGCCGAGAGTGACAAGCCCCCGTTCTCCATCGTGATCCCGCCGCCCAACGTCAACGGGTCGCTGCACATGGGCCACGCGTACGAGCACGTCCTCATGGACGCGTTGTCGCGCCGTCGCCGGATGCAGGGCTACGAGGTGCTGTGGCTGCCCGGCATGGACCACGCGGCGATCGCGATGCAGACGATGGTCGAGCGCAAGCTGGCCACCGAGGGCAAGACCCGCGACGACCTGGGCCGCGAGGCCTTCATCGAGCGCGTCTGGGCCGAGAAGGCCGAGATCGGCGGCAACATCGGCGAGCAGATGCGTCGCCTCGGTGACGGCGTCGACTGGTCCCGCGAGCGCTTCACGATGGACGAGGGTCTGTCACGCGCGGTGCACACCGTCTTCAAGAAGATGTTCGACGACGGGCTGATCTACCAGGCCGAGCGTCTGGTCAACTGGTCTCCGGTCCTCAAGACCGCGGTCAGTGACATCGAGGTCAGCTACGCCGACGTCGAGGGTGAACTCGTCAGCTTCCGGTACGGCTCCCTCGACGACTCCGAACCCCACATCGTGGTGGCCACGACGCGTCTGGAGACGATGCTCGGCGACACCGCGATCGCCGTGCACCCCGACGACGAGCGCTACGCGCATCTGATCGGCACCGAACTGCCGCACCCGTTCCTCGATCGGAAGATCCCGGTCGTCGCCGACGACTACGTCGACCCCGAATTCGGCAGCGGCGCAGTGAAGATCACCCCGGCGCACGACCCCAACGACTTCGCGCTCGGCCAGCGGCACAACTTGCCGATGCCGACGATCATGGACGAATCGGCCCGAATCGCCGACACGGGAACTCAATTCGACGGCATGGACCGTTTCGAGGCGCGGGTCAAGGTCCGCGAAGCCCTCGCCGAGCAGGGGCGCATCGTCAAGGAGGTGCGTCCGTACCTGCACAGCGTCGGACACTCCGAGCGCACCGGTGAGCCGATCGAACCCCGCCTGTCGATGCAGTGGTGGGTCGACGTCTCGTCGCTGGCGCAGGCCGCCGGCGACGCCGTCCGGGACGGGTCCACGGTGATCCACCCGAAGTCGATGGAGCCGCGCTGGTTCGGCTGGGTCGACGACATGCACGACTGGTGCATCTCGCGTCAGCTGTGGTGGGGACATCGCATCCCGATCTGGTACGGCCCGGACGGCGAGGTCGTGTGCGTCGGACCCGATGAGGAGGCGCCGGAGGGATACGTCCAGGAAACTGACGTCCTCGACACCTGGTTCTCCTCGGGCCTGTGGCCGTTCTCCACCATGGGCTGGCCGGAGAAGACCGACGATCTCGAGAAGTTCTATCCCACCTCGGTTCTCGTCACCGGATACGACATCCTGTTCTTCTGGGTGGCGCGGATGATGATGTTCGGGACCTACGTCGGCAAGGATCTGGGTCCGGGTAACGAGATCCCGTTCCACAATTTGTTCCTGCACGGCCTGGTCCGCGACGAGCACGGCCGCAAGATGTCGAAGTCGAAGGGCAACGGCATCGATCCGCTCGACTGGGTCGAGCGCTTCGGGGCCGACGCGCTGCGCTTCACCCTGGCTCGCGGTGCCAACCCGGGCGCGGACATCTCGGTGGGCGAGGATCACGCCCAGTCGTCGCGCAACTTCGCGACCAAGCTGTACAACGCGACCAAGTTCGCGCTGATGAACGGCGCCAAGGTCGCCGAGCTGCCCGATGCGTCGGCCCTGACCGACGCCGACCGGTGGATTCTCGGCCGTCTCGACGAGGTGCTCGCCGAGGTCGACGCCGGCTTCGAGTCCTACGAGTTCTCCAAGGCCTGCGAGTCGCTCTATCACTTCGCCTGGGACGAGGTGTGCGACTGGTACCTCGAGCTGGCCAAGGTCCAGTTCGCCGAGAATGACGAGAAGCGTTCGGAGACAACATCTGTCGTGCTCGGTGCGGTTCTCGAACCGCTGCTTCGCGCGCTGTCGCCGGTGATGCCCTTCGTCACCGAGGTGCTGTGGAAGACGCTCACCGGGGGCGAATCGCTCGTCATCGCCGAGTGGCCGACCCCGTCGGGACGCGACTGGTCGACCGATTCGGCGGCTCGCATCGCCGATCTGCAGCGCCTCATCACCGAGGTGCGCCGCTTCCGCAGCGACCAGGGACTGCGTCCGGGGCAGCGGGTCGCCGCCCAGTTCGACGGACTGGGGGAGTCCGGCCTCGAGCCGTTGCTGCCCTACGTGCAGTCGCTGGCGCGTCTCGATGCCGCCGGACCCGGCTTCGGGGCCACCGCGACCATCGAGGTCCGCCTGTCCGTCGCAACCGTCACCGTCGCCATCGACACCTCCGGAACCGTGGACGTCGAAGCCGAACGGAAGCGTCTCACCAAGGACCTGGCGGTCGCCGAGAAGGAACTGGCGACCACCTCGGCCAAACTCGGCAACGAGCAGTTCCTGTCCAAGGCTCCCGACCAGGTGGTGAGCAAGATCCGGAACCGCCAGCGGATCGCCACCGAAGAGGTCGAGCGGCTGAACGCGAAGCTGGCGAGTCTGGCCGGCGGCGCGTGAGCGACGAGACCGGCTTCCCGGAAGAGGATCCCGCCGTCGTCGGCGAGGATCCGCTGGGATTGTCGGAGCTACTCGACGCGGAGGAACGAGCGGCGGACGCCGAGACCGACCGGCCGCCGCTGACCGTCCACGACAGTGCAGACGATCTCGCCGAACTCGCCGAGGTCGAGGCCGAACTCGACACCCGCTGGCCCGAGACCAGGATCGAACCGTCGCTGACGCGCATCGCGGCCCTGATGGACCTGCTCGGGTCGCCCCAGCACAGCTACCCCGCGATCCACGTCGCGGGCACCAACGGCAAGACGTCGGTGACGCGGATGATCGATGCGCTGATGACCGCCCTGCACCGCCGGACCGGCCGGATCACGAGCCCGCACCTGCAGCGGGTCACCGAGCGGATCTCGGTCGACGGCAAACCGATCCGCGCGCGGACCTACATCGACACCTACCGCGAGCTCGAGCCGTACATCACGATGGTCGACGACAGCTCGACCGCCGCGGGCGGCCCGCGGATGAGCAAGTTCGAGGTGCTGACCGCGATGGCCTACGCGGTCTTCGCCGAGGCCCCGGTCGACGTCGCGGTGGTCGAGACCGGCATGGGTGGACGCTGGGACGCCACCAACGTCATCGACGGAATCGTCTCGGTCATCACGCCGATCGCGATGGACCACGCCGACTACCTCGGCGACACGCTCACCGCCATCGCGGGGGAGAAGGCAGGGATCATCAAACCCGGCGAGCCCGGCGCACTCGGCGCCGTCGACCCGGTCACGATCATCGCCGAGCAGAGCCCCGAGGTGATGGACGTACTGCTGCGCGCTGCCGTCGAGGCGGGCACGGTCGTCGCCCGTCAGGGTTCGGAGTTCGCGGTTCTCGACTCGGCCACCGCCGTCGGCGGCCAGATGCTGAGAATCCAGGGACTCGGCGGCGTCTACGACGAGGTCTTCCTGCCGCTGCACGGCGCCCACCAGGCCGCCAACGCGTCTCTGGCCCTCGCCGCGGTGGAGGCATTCTTCGGTGCCGGCCCCGATCGCCAGCTCGACATCGACGCGATCCGGAGCGGGTTCGCCGCCGTCGGCAACCCCGGACGGCTCGAGCGGCTGCGCAGCGCACCGACGGTCTTCGCCGACGCCGCGCACAATCCGCACGGCGCGACCGCATTGGCTCAGGCGCTGGCCGAGGAGTTCGACTTCCGCCGCCTCATCGGCGTCATCGGAGTGCTCGGCGACAAGGACGCCCGAGGACTACTCGAGGCTCTCGAGCCCGTGTTCGACGCCGTCGTCATCACCAACAACGGTTCGCCGCGTGCCCTCGACGCCGAGACGCTCGCAGAGTACGCACACGCGGTGTTCGGCGAGGAACGGGTCGTCGTCAAGCCGTTCCTGCCCGACGCCGTCGAAGAAGCCATCGCCCTCGCGGAGGACTCCGAAGGTCAGCGTGTCTCGGGTGCGGGAGTGGTCATCACCGGGTCGGTCGTGACCGCCGGCGCCGCCCGCACCCTGTTCGGTAAGGAACCCTCATGACCCGGTACACGCCGCCCACAAACGACCCGTGGAAGGGCCTGCGCGGGGTGATGGCCGGGACGATGATCCTCGAGGTCATCGTGATCATCCTGGCGTTCCCGATCGTCTGGCGACTCGGCGGCGGCCTGACCTGGCTGTCCGGCGGATACCTGACCCTCCTCGTGCTCGCGATGATCGCGGCCGCAGGGATGCAGGGCCGCCCGTACGCGCTCAAGCTCGACCTCGGCCTGCAGATGGCGGTGATCGTCGGTGGCATCTTCCACTGGTCCATCGCCGTCGTCGGTGTGGTCTTCGGATCGGTCTGGCTCTACATCGTCTACATCAAGCGAGATGTGGAGAAACGCGTCGAACTGGGCATGCTCCCCGGTCAGGAACCGATCGACTGACGCACGTCCCACCTGGGGAGTCAACGCTGTCCCGACAGCGGTTTGGTGGTCGCAAGACCTGTGTCCGGACCGTTATCGGCGAACGGGAGCGGACCGCGAGGGTTGCTGCAACAATGGCGCAAGCCGTGGGGAGCCGGCGAGTTCCCGCCTGGCTTCATCCCACCGCAACCCGCCATCGTGACGACATCCAACGTGAGGACGTACGTGCAGTTCCTGTTTTCCCGGACCCCCTCCGGTTCTGATCGCCCCCGCACCTCCGCCCGAATCGGCCGCTCGGCCGGAATGGCCCTCGCCGGTGCGGCGGCATTCGCTCTGGCCGCGCCCGCCGTCGCCTCGGCGGCACCCGCACCTGAGCAGACGCCGCCGGCCCTGGAAGCGTTCGCGGTACCCGAGGCAGGCGCTCCGGTTCCCGTCTCGCAGGGAGAGTTCAGCTACCTCGCGACCCACTCCGTCACCAAGCGCGCGGCGGGTATGAAGGCGCCCGAGGCCATCGCGACGTTGCCGGTGCCCGCCCAGTACCGTCCGGCGAATCTTGCTCTCGCGCAACAATTCGACCTCGCTCTCGCCGGTGCGTTGGCCTCGCCCGGTGGGTGTCTCCAGGTCGTCGTCGACCCACAGTCGCGGTCGGGCAGCCTGTTCAACTACGGCTTCTTCCCGGTCGCCGGTGAGTACTGCGCCTGACCGTCGGAATCCGGTCGCCGGTCGTTAAGGTGTGAGGCGTGACTGAACGCACTCTCGTACTCATCAAGCCGGACGGCGTCCAACGCTTGCTCGTCGGCGACATCATCAGCCGCATCGAGCGCAAGGGGCTCACTCTTGTGGCTCTCGAGCTCAAGACCGCAAGCGACGAGGTCGCCCGCGGCCACTACGCGGAACACGAGGGCAAGCCCTTCTACCCCTCGTTGCTGGAGTTCATCACCTCCGGCCCGCTGGTCGCGGCCGTCCTCGAGGGCCCGCGCGCCGTCGCCGCCTTCCGGCAGATCGCCGGCGGCACCGATCCCGTCGATAAGGCGGTGCCCGGCACCATCCGCGCGGACTACGCCTTGAACACCCAGTACAACCTGGTCCACGGCTCGGACTCGCCGGAATCGGCCGAGCGTGAGATCGCTCTCTGGTTCCCCGAACTCGCAGGCTGACCGAGGTTCCCTCGGTTCGACGCGCGGCTCAAACGCGCATACTTTGCGGTCATCCGACCACCGTGTGGGATACTTGCAGGGTTATCGCCGGCACACTTTGTCGACGATGGCCGGATGACGCGCCCTGGTTCGGCGCGTCGCGGTGCGGTAGATCCGCATCGCGACGCCCACAACCACAGCTGATCCCGCCGAGGTTCGTACTGCTGCCAGCAGCCGAACACTCAGGCTCTGCCCTGTGCCCGGTGGCGTGGAAGGCGCCCGGGATGCGGTCATCGACACAGCAAGAGCGTTCTCTGCTGAACCGACTCTCGGATCAGCGTGATGACGCGGAGACCACACAACACCGGTCATACGTGACCGGGACACAGAGCAGACCCTCGCGTGGCCGCGTCAGCCCGACGCGCCCGGGGGTTCGAGGAGACTGAGTGACCGACAACGGGTCACCGGCTGACGCGAACGCAGCGTCAGAACCGGTGGAAGAATTTCCCAGCAAACTTCGTGTGCACGCACTGGCCCGCTTCCTGGGCCTGACGAGTCGGCAGGTGCTGGCGCACCTGGCCAATCTCGGGGTGCAGACGCGCAGCCCACAATCCAGCGTCGACCGTGAGTTGGCGCAGGCCGTGGCCGAACGGGTGCGGGCCAACGTGGAAGCGGACGAGGCGGTGACGCCGGTCCCGGCCGAAGAGGCCACCCCCGCGGCGCCGCAGGTCGAAGCGCCGGCCCCCGAGGCGCCGAAGGTCGAAGAGACCACCCCCGAGGCACCGACGGTCGAAGAGCCGGTCGCCGAGGCGCCGAAGGTGGAAGAGCCGGCCGTCGAGGTTCCGAAGGTCGAGGAGCCGCCGAGTCTGTTCTCGGCCGCGGCCACCCGCTACGACGAGCCGGTCGCGGCGCAGGCCGCCGAGGACGACACGTCCTTCGGCACCCAGCCGCTGTTCCTCCAGCCACAGGCGCCCGCCGAGAAGCCGAAGACCGCGCGCGCGGCGAAGCAGGCCGAGAAGCCGGCGCAGCCCGAGAAGCCGGCGCAGGCGGAGAAGCCAGCGCAGGCGGAGAAGCCGGCGCAGCCCGAGAAGTCAGAGCAGCCCGACAAGCCGGCGAAAGCCGAGAAGAAAGCGCCGTCGACCGGCGCACCTTCTGCCGACACCTCCGCTGACGACCAGGCTCCCGAAGAGGACGCCGACGAGACCGACACCGACAGCACCGACGCCGACGACTCGGGTTCGGGTCGTAGCCGTCGTCGCCGTCGCGGACGTCGTGGTCGTGGTCGCGGCCGCGGCGACCAGGGCGAGTCCGGCGATTCGTCGGATGACACCGAGTCGGACGAGACCGGTGACCGCGCCGAGGACTCGGCAACCGACTCCGAGTCGACGGCCGACGAATCCGGCGACGAGAACAAGACGGATGAGTCGCAGTCCGAGGAGTCGGCCGCCGGTGATGGCGAGCCGACCGGACGCCGACGTCGTCGCAGCCGGCGGTCAGCCGGAGAGAACTCGGAGGAGGCCGATCAGAAGGAGGCCGCTTCCGCGGATGTGTCGGAGGGCGACTCCTCGACGGCCACCGATTCCGGTGACGACACCGAGTCGGACGACGGTGAAGGCGACGACTCGGATGAGGCGTCCTCGACCCGCCGTCGGCGTCGCCGCCGCCGGCGCAAGGGCGGGGGAGAACCCGACGAGGGTTCGCCGGACGATCCGCCGAACACGGTGGTCCACGAACGTGAACCCCGGAGCAAGCGTGCGCGCGACGAGGTGCAGGGCATCTCCGGTTCGACCCGACTCGAGGCCAAGCGTCAGCGCCGTCGCGACGGACGCGACGCGGGCCGTCGACGCCCGCCGATCCTGACCGAGTCGGAGTTCCTCGCCCGTCGCGAGGCCGTCGACCGCGTGATGGTGGTGCGCGAGCGCAGCGCCAACAGCAGCATCTCCGACGGCGACGGCCACGAGCTCGCCGCGGTGGAGGACTACACCCAGGTCGCGGTGCTCGAGGACGGCGTCCTCGTCGAACACTTCGTCACCACGGCGACGTCGTCGTCGATGGTGGGCAACATCTACCTCGGCCGCGTGCAGAACGTGCTGCCCGGCATGGAGGCGGCTTTCGTCGACATCGGCCGCGGCCGCAACGGTGTGCTGTACGCCGGCGAGGTCAACTGGGATGCCGCCGGACTCGACGGCGGCTCGCGGAAGATCGAGCAGGCGCTCAAGCCCGGCGACAACGTGCTGGTGCAGGTCAGCAAGGACCCGGTGGGACACAAGGGTGCCCGCCTGACCACGCAGATCTCCCTGGCCGGCCGGTACCTCGTCTACGTGCCGGGCGGGTCGTCGACCGGTATCAGCCGCAAGCTGCCCGACGTCGAGCGCAAGCGTCTCAAGCAGATCCTGGCCAAGCTCGTGCCCGACGAGGCCGGAGTGATCATCCGCACCGCCTCAGAAGGCGTCAGTGCCGAGGAACTCGGTGCCGACATAGCTCGTCTCGAATCGCAGTGGAAGTCGATCGAGGAATCGGTCGCGCAGGCCAAGAAGGGTGGCTCGTCGGCCCCGCGTGCGCTGTACGAGGAGCCCGATCTGCTGGTTCGCGTGGTGCGTGACCTGTTCAACGAAGACTTCAAGAAGCTCGTCGTCGAGGGCGACAAGGCGTGGAACCTCGTCGAGGGTTACGTCAGTTCCGTCGCACCCGACCTCATGGAGCGGGTCGAGCAGTTCAGCAAGCCGCACGCCGATGCACCCGATTCGTTCGTGGTCCATCGCATCGACGAGCAACTCGCAAAGGCGCTCGACCGCAAGGTGTGGCTGCCGTCGGGCGGCACGCTGATCATCGAGCACACCGAGGCCATGACGGTCGTCGACGTCAACACCGGCAAGTTCACCGGTTCGGGGGGCAACCTCGAGGAGACGGTCACCCGCAACAACCTCGAGGCGGCCGAGGAGATCGTGCGGCAGATGCGCCTGCGCGACATCGGCGGCATGATCATCGTCGACTTCATCGACATGGTCCTCGAGTCCAACCGTGACCTGGTGCTGCGTCGCCTCACCGAGGCCCTGGCTCGGGACCGTACCCGCCACCAGGTGTCGGAGGTGACCTCGCTCGGCCTGGTGCAGATGACCCGCAAGCGTCTCGGCACCGGTCTGCTCGAGGCGTTCTCGACCCCGTGCTCGACGTGTGGCGGTCGCGGCCTGATCGTGCACACCAACCCGGTCGAGGTGCGCGGCGACGACTCGGCGCGTTCGGACAGCGCCGGCTCCAAGCGTTCGCGCCGCGGCAAGAAGAAGTCGTCGGAGGCACCCGCCGAGACCAAGGCGGCGCCGCAGCCGGCACACAAGCCCGCTGCCGAACACCCGTTGTTCCGGGCCATGGCCGCACACAACCACGACGACGAGCACCCCGAGGGCGAGTACCACGAGGGTGATCACCCCGAGGGCGCGCCCGAGAAGCCGGAGACCCCCGAGCCGGTGGCCGAGACCGTGTCGGAACCGGAAGCCGCGGAACTGGAAGCGGCGGAACCGGAAGCGGTGGAACCGGAAGCGGCGGAAGCGGAACCGGTGAAGGCCGAGGAACCGGTCCTGTCGACCGATGGGCAGGCTCCCGCGGTGGCCAAGCGCCGCCGCCGGGTGGTCCGGCGCCCAGCGCAGACCACCACCGCACCGGAGAACGTGGTGATGACGGCCGTCGACGCGGCACCGGAGGCGCCCAAGACGACCTTCGGTCCGGTCTCCACCGGGGAGTCCGTGGTCGCGGTACGCCGGCGCCCGCGGAAGCGTACGGCGGGCCGGCCCGCCGGACCGCCGCCGACCGACAGCTGATCGCCGAGGGACGGGCCGGCGGGGCTGGTTTGACCCGGCCACCGCCGTTCCCGTAACCTTGGAAAGTCGCCTCCCGCGGAGGGTCTGCGCTGTTCTGCGTGCCACGTGCACCGGCAGCGGCGCGAATCCCGTGGCAGGCCCTCTGGTGTGATCTGCAGCCACTCCCGGTCAGCTGACTGGGTCGACTGCGGCCCGCGCCGGGATGCACTACACGAACGCCTTCGAGAGCGCCTCGGCGCTGGCGAGGGCCCGACCAGACGAGTAAGAGGAAGAACTTCGATGGCAACGTACGCGATCGTCAAGACCGGCGGTAAGCAGTACAAGGTCGCTGAGGGCGACATTGTCAAGGTCGAGAAGATCGACGAGAAGGTCGGCTCCACGGTGAGCCTGCCGGTCGCGTTGGTCGTCGACGGCTCGACCCTGACCACCGACGCCGACAAGCTGGCCAAGATCTCGGTCACCGGCGAGGTCGTGGAGCACGTCAAGGGCCCCAAGATCCGCATCCACAAGTTCAAGAACAAGACCGGCTACCACAAGCGCCAGGGTCACCGTCAGAAGCTGACGCTCCTGAAGGTCACCGGGATCAAGTAGTTCGACCAGCTTCGCGAAGACCTCAGGAGGACTGACACATGGCACATAAGAAGGGCGCATCGAGCTCGCGCAACGGTCGCGATTCCAATGCCCAGCGACTCGGCGTGAAGCGCTTCGGCGGCCAGCAGGTGAGCGCGGGAGAGATCCTGGTTCGTCAGCGCGGCACCAAGTTCCACCCCGGCGTGAACGTCGGTCGCGGTGGCGACGACACCCTGTTCGCGCTCGCCGCAGGCGCGGTGGAGTTCGGCAGCAAGCGTGGCCGCAAGACGGTCAACATCGTCCCGGAAACCGCTCAGGTCTGACCCGAGCTATCCGGCACGACAAGCCTTTTCGCAGGGCGGGCAGGGTCATCACGTACCCGGCCCGCCCTGTTCTTTTTTGGATGGAAGAAGGATTCGATGTCACGGTTCGTCGACCGCGTGACCATTCACGTCGCGGCGGGCAACGGTGGCCACGGCTGCGCCTCGGTCCACCGGGAGAAGTTCAAACCTCTCGGCGGCCCGGACGGCGGTAATGGCGGGAACGGCGGGTCGGTGCGCCTCGTCGTCGACCCGCAGGTGCACACTCTGCTCGACTTCCACTTCCGTCCGCATGCCAAGGCGAGCAACGGCAAACCCGGTGCCGGCGACAACCGTGACGGCGCCAACGGCGAGGATCTCGTCCTCAAGGTGCCCGACGGTACCGTCGTGCTCGACGAGAACGGCACCATTCTCGCCGACCTGGTCGGCGCCGGAACGACTTTCGAGGCGGCACAAGGCGGTCGAGGAGGCCTCGGCAACGCCTCGCTCGCGTCGAAGGCCCGCAAGGCCCCCGGCTTCGCCCTCCTCGGTGAGGATGGCCAGGAACGTTCCCTCGTTCTCGAGCTGAAGTCCGTGGCCGACGTCGGCCTCGTCGGCTTCCCTTCGGCGGGCAAGTCGTCGCTGGTGTCGGTGCTGTCGGCGGCCAAGCCGAAGATCGCCGACTATCCGTTCACCACCCTCGTGCCGAATCTCGGTGTGGTCCAGACCGCCGGTGAGGTGTTCACCATCGCCGACGTGCCCGGCCTGATTCCAGGTGCGTCGACCGGCCGTGGTCTCGGACTCGAGTTCCTGCGCCACCTCGAGCGGTGCGCCGTCCTCGCGCATGTCGTGGACTGCGCGACCCTCGAACCCGGTCGCGACCCGGTGTCCGACATCGATGCCCTCGAGGCCGAACTCGCCGCCTACCGCCCGGCGCTCGACGCCGATCACGGTCTGGGCGACCTGGCCGAGCGTCCGCGTGTGGTGATCCTCAACAAGATCGACGTCCCCGATGCCGCCGAACTCGCCGACCTCGTCGAACCCGAACTCGCCGAACGCGGTTGGCCGGTCTTCCGGATCTCGGCCGTGGCCCACGAGGGTCTGCGCGAACTGACCTTCGCACTGGCGAAGATGGTCCGCGAGTACCGGGAAGCCCAGCCCGCCAAGGTGCCCCGCCGCGCGATCATCCGTCCGAAGGCGGTCGACGACACCGGGTTCACCATCATCCGCGATCCGGAGATCGAGGGCGGTTTCATCGTCCGCGGTTCGCGTCCGGAACGCTGGATCGCGCAGACGCAGTTCGACAACGACGAGGCCGTCGGCTACCTGGCGGACCGCCTCAACCGGCTCGGCGTCGAAGACGAACTGGTGAAGCTGGGTGCGGAGCCCGGTGCGCCGGTCACCATCGGTGCGGTCACCTTCGACTGGGAGCCGAGCACGCCCATGGGTGACGACGTCCCGGTCACCGGACGCGGCACCGACATCCGACTCGACCGCAACGATCGGGTGGGCGCCGCCGAACGTAAGCAGGCGCGCCGGCTGCGCCGCGGGCTGCCCGTCGAGGACGGAGAGCAGGACCAGTCGTGACCGCGGAAGCCCGCATCGAGGTTCGGGGCGTTCGGGCACAGATCGCGCACGCGCGCAGCGTCGTGGTGAAGATCGGCTCGTCGGCTCTGACCGACCTGACCGAGGGACTCGATCGGGATCGGCTCGATGCCCTGGCCGACGCGCTCGAAGCGCGGATGCGTGCCGGCTCCGATGTCATCGTGGTGTCGTCGGGCGCGATCGGCGCGGGTATAGCCCCGCTGGGTCTCAAGAAGCGTCCGACGGACCTCGCAACCAAGCAGGCTGCGGCAAGCGTCGGACAGCTGGCGCTGGCGCACGCCTGGGGGACCTCGTTCGCCCGCTACGGCCGCACCGTGGGGCAGGTCCTGCTGACCGCAGACGACATCTCCAACCGGTCGCATCACGCCAACGCCCAACGCACGCTTGATCGTCTGCGGTCGTTGGGTGCGGTGGCCGTGGTCAACGAGAACGACACGGTGGCGACCAACGAGATCAGGTTCGGCGACAACGACCGGCTCGCCGCCCTCGTCGCCCACCTCAGCGGCGCCGACGCGCTCGTGCTGCTCTCCGATGTCGACGGACTCTACGACGGCGACCCGCGCAAGGTGGGCGTCGACGGCCGACGTGCCCGTCTGATCCCCGAGGTGAACGGGCCGGAGGATCTCGACGGCGTCATCGCCGGGTCGGGGGGAGCGCTCGGTACCGGCGGGATGGCCTCGAAACTGGCCGCGGCCCGCCTGTCCGCGGATGCCGGTGTCCCGGTCCTGCTGGCCGCCGCCTCGTCGGCGGCGCAAGCTCTCGCCGACGCATCGGTGGGTACGGTGTTCGCCGCCCGCGAGGAGCGGTTGTCCGCCCGCCGCTTCTGGGTGCGTCATGCCGCGGACGCGCGGGGTCGGATCGTCCTCGACGACGGTGCGGTGGCAGCCGTATCCCATCGGCGTCGTTCGCTTCTCGCCGCCGGGGTGGTCGGCGTCGAGGGCCGGTTCTTCGATGGCGACGTCGTCGAACTGGTGGACCAGCGCGGAGCGGTGAAGGCGCGCGGCGTCGCCTCGTATGACTCCGACGACGTCACCTCGATGGTCGGCCGCCAGACCGACGAACTCCCGGCCGAACTGCAGCGGCCCGTCGTGCATGCCGACGACCTGGTCGTCGTGTCGCGCTGAACTTCTAGCCCGCAGCCAGGGCCGGCAGCACGACCCCGGCCCGATGGTCGATCTTGAGCACGGCCAGCTCGTCGGCGCGGGTGTGTCCGCGGTTCACGATGATCAGCGGCTTACCGGCGCGATGGGCCCGGCGCGCGAACCGCAGGCCGGACATGACCGTCAGTGACGACCCGACCACCAGCAGCGCGTCGGACTCGTCGACCGCGGAGAATGCCTGGGCGACAAGTGGTTTCGGAACCGTCTCGCCGAAGTAGACGATGTCGGGTTTGAGGATGCCGCCGCAGTGCGGGCAGTCGATCATCACGAAGTCGGAGGTGTCGGAGAGCGTCGCATCCGCATCGGGTGCCACCTCGATGGCGCCGCGTCCCGCGACCCGGTCGGCGAAGCCGGTGTTGACCTTCTCGAGCTCCTCTGCGAGCCGGTGCCGGGAGATCCGCCAGTCGCAGGTCAGGCAGCGTACGCGCCCATAGCAGCCGTGGAGTTCCAGCACGCCCTTCGTCCCGGCCTTCGTGTGCAGCATGTCGACGTTCTGAGTGATCACCGTCGAGACCACGCCGCGGCGTTGCATGTCGGTGAGCGCCAGATGCGCCGCGTTGGGTAGTGCGGCGTCCATGTGACGCCAGCCGAGGTGATTGCGCGCCCAGTAGTGCCGGCGGAACTCGGGGGAGGACAGGAACATCTCCAGGGTCATCGGCGTGCGCGGCGGTGAACCCGGGCTGCGGTAGTCGGGTATCCCCGAGTCGGTGGAGATGCCGGCGCCGGTCAGGACCGCGACGCGACGCCCGGCCAGGATGTCGGACGCGAGCTCGATGCGCTCGGCGACATCATCGTCGAGGGGCGTGTGTTCGGCCGGGGCCTGGCCGAGTTGAAGACGAGTGCGCACCCTGCCCAGGATAGGCAGGGTGCGCACTCGGAATGCTCTTCTGAGATGGCGTCCGTCAGGACACGACGGTCTCCTCGGCATGCTTGCCGGCCGGCTGCGGCACGGCGACCAGCGGGTACACGCCGTTCTCGTCGTGCACCTCGGTGCCGACGACCGGCGGATTGAACACGCACAGCATCCGCATCTGCGTGTCGGCGGTGACCGTGTGCCGTTCGTGACCGTTCAGCAGGTACATCGTGCCGGGGGCCAGCGGATAGGTCTCGCCGGTCTCCCGGTCGAGCAGGGTGCCGGTGCCCTCGACGAGCCAGACGGCCTCGATGTGATTGGCGTAGTGGAATTCGTTCACGCTGCCGGCGGCGATGGTGGTCTCGTGGAACGAGAACCCCACGCCGTCGCCGCCGAGGACGATGCGCTTGGAGACCCAGTTGCCCTTGGGGTCCGCCACATCGCGATCGGTACCGGTGATTTCCTGGGTGGTTCGGACGATCATCCGATCACCTCCTTGACTGCGTCGGAAAGGATGGACAGGCCGCGGTCGAGGTCCTCGCGGGAGATGGTCAGCGGCGGGAGCAGCTTGACGACCTCGTCGGACGGACCCGACGTCTCGGCGAGCAACCCGGCGCCGAAGGCCTGCGCACAGACCTTCCCGGCTGCCGTGTGATCGTCGAACGCCAGGCCGCGGACCATGCCGCGACCGCGGGTCGAGATGCCTTCGTAACGGTTGCAGAGGTCGGAGAAGACCTCGTGGATGCGCTCACCCTTCGCGTGGATCTCCCGGGTCAGGGTGTCGTCGGACCAGTAGGTCTCGATGGCCCTGGCGGCGGTGACGAAGGCGGGGTTGTTGCCGCGGAAGGTGCCGTTGTGTTCGCCGGGGGTCCAGACGTCGAGCTCGGGCTTGAACAGGGTCAGCGCGAAGGGCAGACCGTAGCCGCTGATCGACTTGGACAGCGTAACGATGTCGGGCTTGATGCCGGCCTCCTCGAACGAGAAGAACTCGCCGGTCCGGCCGCAGCCCATCTGGACGTCGTCGACGATGAGCAGGATGTCGCGGCGCTCGCACAGGTCCGACAGCGCGCGCAGCCACTCGGCGCGTGCGACGTTGACGCCGCCCTCGCCCTGCACGGTCTCGACGATCACCGCGGCGGGGCGGTTCAGGCCGCTGCCCGAGTCGTCGAGGACGCGCTCGAACCAGGCGAAGTCCTCCATGACGCCGCCGAAGTAGTTGTCGAACGGCATCGGGGTCGCGTGGACCAGGGGGATACCGGCACCCGCGCGCTTCATCGAGTTGCCGGTGACCGACAGCGAACCCAGGGTCATGCCGTGGAAGGCGTTGGTGAAGCTGATGATCGACTCACGGCCGGTCACCTTGCGGGCCAGCTTGAGGGCCGACTCGACGGCGTTGGTGCCCGTCGGACCGGGGAACTGGATCTTGTAGTCGAGTCCGCGCGGCTGAAGGATGTGCTGGTGGAACTTCTCGATGAAGTTCCCCTTGGCGACGGTGGCCATGTCGAGACCGTGGGTGATGCCGTCGGACTCGATGTACTCGATCAGAGCCTTCTTCAGCTCGGGGTTGTTGTGGCCGTAGTTCAGCGAACCGGCGCCCGCGAAGAAGTCCAGGTACTCCCGACCGTTCTGGTCGGTGATGTAGGAACCCTTGGCGGTGGTGAAGACCGCAGGCCAGTTGCGGCAGTAGCTGCGCACCTCGGATTCGTGGGTCGTGAAGACGGAATCGTCGAAGGACTTTTCCAGAACGGGGGTGGCGTCGAGAAGTTGCATATCGGTGCTTCCTTCTATGGGTGACAACGTGAGTTCGGTGCCCATCGGCGATATGAACTCGAAAAGCGGCGTCGCGCAGCGACGCTGTGGTGGATCAGTGCCAACGATGTTGCGGCACTGCGCATCCGGAAACCGTCGGTCAGGGGCTATGCCGCGGTCCGGGGGTGCTGAGGGATCACGCGCGAGCTCAGGGCTCGGGGATCTCCGGTTCCAGCATGTAGAGGTCCTCGGGCTCGTGCGAGTCCGGGAAAGCGTTGGCGGCGAACAGATCACGGCGTTCGAAACGCAGGCCGCGAGCCTTCGCCACCGACTCGAACAGTCGCTGCGACGGAATGTTGTCGGGACTGATCGTGGTGTGCATCGCCACCATGCCGAGGCGGTTCACGCGATCGAAGAGGTGGTGCAGCATGGACCCGGCGATGCCGTGTCCGCGCATCGAGTCGTCGACGGCGACCTGCCACACCATGAGGGTGGATGGATCGTTCTGGCGACGATATCCGGTGACGAAACCGACCGGACGGCCGTCGACTTCGGCGATGATCGAGGTCTGGGCGAAGTCGTGACACCACAGCACATAGGAATACGACGAGTTGACGTCGAGAACCTTTGAGTCCGAGGCGATTTCCCAGAGACGGGTACCGTCGGCGACAGTCGGCATCCGATAGTCGACGGTAAGGACAGTTGTTGGGGCCGTTCTTGTTTGTGAAGGGCGCATAACGCCATCGACGTTAACAACGCGTGTCGGGGAAGTCACCCACCTGCGGAAATTGCCTCGTCGAACCCCTACCTTCTACCTGATCAGACATGCAATGTGAAGTGAGTCACAAGAGTGTCACCCACGGATGTCATCGGGGCTTCACGGGAGGGCAGAATGGCCCCATGACGAGGATCATCGCGGGCGAGCTACGGGGGAGACGGCTCCGCGTTCCGGGCGAGGGAACTCGTCCCACTTCCGATCGTGTGCGGGAGTCGGTCTTCAACATCCTCGACGCCCGATTCGATCTCGACGGGCTCTGGGTTCTCGATCTGTACGCCGGTTCCGGCGCCCTCGGCATCGAGGCGGTCTCGCGAGGAGCGGCCGGCGCGACCTTCGTCGACTCGGCACGGAAGGCGGCCGCGGTCATCGGGGCCAATGTGCAGGTCTGTGGCATCGCCTCGTCGACCACGGTACTGACGAGACCGGTGTCCGCCTATCTGTCCTCGCCGCCCGAACGGAAGTACGACCTCGTGTTCTCCGACCCGCCGTACGCGGTCGACGCGTCGGCGCTCTCCGAGGACCTGACCAGACTGGCCGCGACACGGCTCGCCGAGGATGCCCTGGTGGTCGTGGAGCGCTCCGCCCGCTCGACCGGCCGGATCTGGCCCGCCGGCTTCGAGGTGCTGGTGGACAAGAACTACGGCGACACCCGGGTCGAGGTGGGGGAGTTCACCGGTGCCTGAGACGCTGCCGCGCAGCTCCTGACGACACTGACGCGCAGGACCTGACGGTAAGTTCAGGCCATGACGACGGCAGTGTGTCCCGGTTCCTTCGATCCCTTCACCCTTGGCCACCGATACGTGGTCGAACGCGCCGCGGCGTGTTTCGACGAGGTGGTCATCACCGTGGTGGTCAATCCCAACAAGCGCGGGATGTTCAGCGTCGAGGAGCGCATCGCGCTCATCGAGGAGGATTGTGCCGATCTGCCCGGCGTGCGGGTCGATCGCTGGGAAGGGCTTCTCGTCGACTATCTGAAGCAGGAGTCGATCCACACGATCGTCAAGGGCCTCCGGTCGGCGGTCGACTTCGACTACGAGGTTCCGATGGCCCAGATGAACCGCGCGCTCGCAGATGTGGAGACGGTCTTCCTTCTCACCGATCCCCGGTTCGCGCATGTCTCGAGTTCGCTCGTCAAAGAGGTGGCCAAGCTCGGTGGCGACGTCGCGCCGTTCTTGTCGTCGCACATCCACAAGCGCCTCACGGCAAAGCTGACCGGCGAGCGGTCCGTCTGACGAATCACCTGGGGAAATCTGCGACACACCCCACGCGCTTCACTAATCACAGGCGCAACATTCGGCACAATAGTCACAGATTCACCAACTGTTGCAAACAGGCAAGCGCCGGATTGGGGTGGCTGTGTACCGGGTATTTGAGGCTCTCGACGAGCTCGTGGCGATTGTCGAGGAGGCGCGGAGTGTGCCGATGACCGCGGGTTGCGTCGTGCCGCGTGGTGACGTGCTCGAACTCCTCGACGACATCAAGGACTCGATCCCGGGCGAGCTCGACGACGCTCAGGATGTCCTCGACCAGCGCGACACGCTCATCGGTGATGCGCGTGAGCACGCCGAGACCACGGTCGCCAAGGCCGACTCCGAATCCGAGGCCGTCCTCGCTCACGCCCGGGCCGAGGCCGACCGCATCCTGTCCGAGGCCAAGGCTCAGGCCGATCGCATGGTCGACGAGGCGAGCTCGCACTCGCACTCGCTCGTCGAGGATGCCACCGAAGAGGCACGCCGGCTCCAGACGAGTGCTGCCCGCGAATTCGAGGCCGTCACCGGACGCGCACGGGCCGAGGCGCAGCGCACCATCGACGCGGCGAACAACACCTACGACAAGTCGGTGGCCGACGGCATCGCCGAACAGCAACGCCTCGTCTCCGAGACCGAGGTCGTCGGCGCCGCCAAGTCGGAGGCCGAGCGCATCATCGACGCCGCGCACGCCGAGGCGGACCGTCTGCGTGGCGACTGCGACGTCTACGTCGACGAGAAGCTGGCCCAGTTCGAGGAGATCCTCACCGGCACACTGCGTTCGGTGAACCGCGGACGGCACCAGCTGCGCACCGGCGCCGGCATGCACGACTACGTCGAATACCCACGCAGCGTGGACGATGCGGCACGCGACTCGCGCGGCGACCACTCGCGGTCGCGCGAGACGTCGACCCGGAACTCCTACGACCGTGACCAGGGATCCCCGCTGGCGGTCTGACCGGTCGGGCGACCGACCCGGCACACACGGTGGCGTCAGTCGATGATTCGCGATCGCGAGCGTATGGTGCAGTTTGTGTCTGATCATGCTGTGACATCAGAACCGTCGCACGGTCCCGATTCCGCGCCACGGCGCGATCCCTTCGTCCTCGACGTCCGGTCGCTGGGTCGTCGCCCGGGCACCATGTCAGAGGTGCACCGGACGGTGGCGACCCCGGACAAGCTCGGAGTCGAGATGATCGGCATCCCGGCCGGCTCGGACGTCGATCTCGACCTCCGGCTCGAGTCGGTGAGCGAGGGAATCCTGGTGACCGGCACCGCGTGCGGCGAGACCGCGGGGCAGTGTTCGCGCTGCCTCGAGCCGATCGACGGCACGGTGACGGTGTTCCTCACCGAACTGTTCGCGTACCCGGACAGTGTGACCGAGCAGACTACCGAGGAAGACGATGTGCACCGCATCGTCGACGACCGCATCGATCTCGAACAGGCGATCATCGACGCGGTGGCGTTGGAACTCCCGATGTCGCCGCTGTGTTCACCGGACTGCCCCGGGCTCTGCCAGGTGTGCGGTATCCGGTTGGCGGTCGCCGAACCCGGCCACGCGCACGAGCTGATCGACCCTCGGTGGGCCGGTCTCGCGAACAAGTTCTCCGAGCTCACCGGCGACGACAAGCCGGACGGCGACACGTCGGACGGGGACACGTCGGACGGGGACAAACCGGGCGATCAGGAACGTCGTGACTGAGACCACTCGCGAGGACGGTCGTCGTGCCGCGCTACTCGCCGCTCTCGACACCGACATCCCCGAACACCTTCTGACACTGGCGCTCACGCACCGCTCCTACGCCTACGAGCACGGCGGGCTGCCGACCAACGAGCGCCTCGAGTTCCTCGGGGACTCCGTTCTCGGTGTGGTGATCACCGAACGCCTGTACCTCCGATTCCCGGACCGCCCGGAGGGTGAGCTCGCCAAGATCCGTGCCAGCGTGGTGAACATGCACGCGCTCGCCGACGTGGCGCGGGGGCTCGGCGACGAGGGCGGCCTGGGCAAGTACCTGTATCTCGGCCGCGGCGAGGAGATGACCGGCGGCCGCGACAAGGACTCGATCCTCGCGGACGGCCTCGAATCGCTGTTCGGCGCAGTGTTTCTCAGTCACGGGCTGGAGACCTCGCAGCGGATCATCCTGCGGCTCTTCGACGAACGCATCGAGAAGGCCGGGCAACTCGGCGCGGGGCTGGACTGGAAGACCTCGCTGCAGGAGCTGAGCTCGGAAC
Organism: Gordonia sp. GONU; assembly: GCF_024733855.1. Classification (NCBI taxonomy): domain Bacteria; kingdom Bacillati; phylum Actinomycetota; class Actinomycetes; order Mycobacteriales; family Gordoniaceae; genus Gordonia; species Gordonia sp. GONU. The sequence continues at coordinate 356,674 of NZ_JANRHB010000001.1, read as the reverse complement.
GCGGTTACGGCCCGCCGCAGTACCAGATCTCGTCCACCGGACCGGACCACAACAAGGAGTTCACCGCGATCGCGATGGTCGCGGGGGAGAACCTGGGCGAGGGCGTCGGACGCACCAAGAAAGAGGCCGAGCAGCAGGCGGCGGCCCTCGCGTGGACGGCACTCACCGAACGCGCTGCCGCGTCCGACACCGCTGCGTCCTGAGATTCGGCGTACATGCCTGAACTACCCGAGGTCGAGACCGTGCGAATGGGTCTCGAGAAGCACCTGACCGGGCGGACGGTGACGTCGGTCGAGGTACTGCACCCGCGTGCCGCCCGTCGTCATGTCGGCGGTGAACCCGATCTGATCGGACGTCTGGCCGGCAAACACGTCACCGGGGTGCGGCGCCGCGGCAAGTACATGTGGATCGACCTCGCCGACGACGCCGATCGTGTCGCCCTGGTCGTACACCTAGGCATGAGCGGACAGATGCTCATCGCCCGCAATGGGGCACCCGACCACACCCACCTCCGCATCCGCGCCACCCTCGACGACGACAACGAACTGCGCTTCGTCGACCAGCGCACGTTCGGCGGATGGCATCTCGACGATTATGTGGACGACATCCCGGTGTCGGTCGCGCACATCGCGCCCGATCCGTTCGATCCCGCCTTCGACGCGGCAGCAGTGGTGACCCGGATGCGGGCCAAGCACTCCGAGATCAAGCGCGTCCTGCTCGATCAGACCGTCATCTCCGGGGTCGGCAACATCTACGCCGACGAGGCGCTGTGGCGTGCGCGACTGCACGGCGCACGTATCGCGGAGACGATCTCGCGCAAGAAGCTCCTCGAACTGATCGATGCGGCGACCGCGGTGATGACCGAGGCGGTAGAGGTCGGGGGTACGTCCTTCGACGCGCTGTACGTCAACGTCAACGGCCAGTCGGGCTACTTCGAATGCTCGCTCAACGCCTACGGACGCGAGGGGCTGCCGTGCCGCCGGTGCGGGACGCTGATGCGCCGGGAATCGTTCATGAACCGCAGCTCTTACTTCTGCCCGAAGTGCCAGACCGTGCCTCGGCGCCGTGCACGTTGAGTCACTGACACTTCCTGCGCAGCTCTGACGCGTCCGGTGAAACGTGATGAGCGTTCCGCGGAACGCGCGACGCGACGTGACCAGCTGTTTTGTCGGTGGGCGCCGCTAAGTTGTTCGCATATCCGTTCGAACAGCTGGGGGGCTTGGGGTGTCTGTTTCGGTATTGCACGGTGAGAATGTGTCGTCGATGTTCGATGGCGCGGATCCGGCGTCTCTGTCCGATGAGGCGTTGGAAAGCAGAGTGCTGGGTTATGCCGCGCAGATCACCGCGCTCACGGCCGAGTTCTTGTCTCTGGTTGCGGAGTTGGATGAGCGGCAGTCGTGGAGGGGGCCGGGTATTCATTCGCTCGCACACTGGTTGTCGTGGAAGGCGGGTGTCTCTCAACGCACAGCGCAGGAGCAGGTCCGGGTGGCGAAGGCTCTGACGGAGTTACCGCTGATTCGGCAGGCGTTCGGTGCGGGGCGGTTGTCGTATTCGAAGGTGCGGGCGCTGACGCGGGTGGCGACCCCGTTGCGTGAGAAGGAGCTGGTGAACCTGGCGTCGTCGTGCACGGCGTCGCAGCTGGAGCGGGCGGTACGTGCGATGGGACAGATCGATCGGGATCGTGGCATCGAGCCGGAGAATCGCACCCCGGCGGAGTCGACGGGCCGGTGCAAGTGGAATGCGGATGGCTCCTTGTCTGTGTCGCTGAGGTTGTCTCCGCTTGATGGTGCCCGGTTCCTGGCCGGTGTGGTCCGTGCCGAGTACGAGCGCACCCGGACCTTCGACGATGCGGATCTGCCCGCGGTGTCGAGCGTTCCGCGGAACGCTGCGGGTGAGTTGGAAACCGTGGATGGTGAACGGGACTCCGAGGTCAGGCCGGCGAATCGCCGGGACCTGTGGCGGAATGTGCCGTCGAATCTGGCGCCGGCGGTGGTGGCGATGGCCGACATGGTGCACGACGGGATCGCGATGCCTGATCTCGCGCCGGGAGCCGAGATCCTGATCCATACCGACGAGGGTGGAGAACAGGCCCACCTCGATGACGGGCCGGCGCTGTCGGAGGCCGAACTGGAGGAGGCGCACTGTGGTGCTGCGGTTCGGAAGGTGTTGTCCAGCAGGGTGTCCGGAGCTCCAGGGAAGTTGGCGTTGCTGGGGCTGGGGCGTAAGTCGCGAACGCCGAACAGGGCACTGGTCAGGGCGTTGTTCGTGAGGGACCGGTGCTGTCAGATGCCCGGCTGTGAACGCACACGGCATCTGCACGCCCATCATGTGGTGTTCTGGTCAGCCGGTGGGGAGACCGGGTTGGACAACCTGATTCTGTTGTGTGGAAGCTGTCACCGTGCGCTGCATCGGGGTGAGTTCAGCATCACCGCTCATGGGTCGCAACGTTTTTCGTTCCACGGGCCGGGTGGTTCGGTGATCGACGTGAGCCCCGCGACACGCGCGCCGGGGCAGTGGTCGCCGGACGAGCGGGTGGCGGCGGATGCGACGGTGCCTGTGGGTGGCGGCAAGCTCGACCTCGGGTATGCGACCGAGGTGATCTACGCGGTGTGGGAATGGAAAGAACGCAACGCGAGCCGAGAGGCGGCAGCTGCCTGACGACGTCGGGCGCGACTGGTTGGGGAATCTTTACTGATCCCCGGCTCTTACTATGGTCTGCGGTGCCAGCGCCGCCCCGCCGCCTGAGAGGACTCATCCCAGCATGACGATCGAACAGAACACCGCCGCCCCGGCCCAGGCTGCGGAGCCCGCGCGCACCGACCTCTGGGTCGAGCGCACCGGGACCCGCCGGTACACCGGGCGCAGCTCGCGCGGTGCCGAGGTGCTGATCGGCTCGCAGGACGTCGACGGCGTCTTCACGCCGGGCGAATTGCTCAAGATCGCCCTCGCGGCCTGCACCGGCCTGTCCTCGGACCGGCCGCTGTCGCGCCGCCTCGGCGACGACTACGACGCCACCATCCGGGTCAGCGGCGACGCCGACCGCGAGAACGAGGTGTACCCGCGGATCGAGGAGATCCTCGAGGTCGACCTCTCCGAACTCGACCCCGATGCCGCACAGCGGCTGCTCGTCGTCGTCGAGCGCGCCATCGACGCGGTGTGCACGGTCGGCCGCACCATCAAGGCCGGCGCCGAGGTCGACCTGAAGATCGTGACGGACTGAGTCATGAGTGCCGACCCCGTCCGGTTATCCGCGTTCGTCCACGGACACGTCCAGGGCGTGGGGTTCCGGTGGTGGACGCGGTCACGGGCGCTGGAGCTCGGTCTGGTCGGTTACGCGTCCAATCAGCCCGACGGACGCGTGCACGTCGTGGCCGAGGGGTCCCGCGACAAAGTCCTGGAGCTGCTCGACGCGCTCCGGTCGGGAGAGACCCCGGGGCGGGTCGATCTCGTCGTCGACAGCCTCGACCCCGCGCGCGGAGACCTGACCGGCTTCCTCGAACGGTGAGCGTTGCCCGAAACCCATCGCGATGGTGAGTACTCTGTACCGTCGTGCACCTCAAAAGCCTGACCCTGAAGGGCTTCAAGTCGTTCGCCTCGGCGACGACCCTGCGCTTCGAGCCGGGTATCACGTGCGTCGTCGGCCCCAACGGCTCCGGTAAGTCCAATGTCGTCGACGCCCTGACCTGGGTCATGGGCGAGCAGGGCGCCAAGGCGCTGCGCGGCGGCAAGATGCAGGACGTGATCTTCGCCGGCACCTCCGGACGTCCGCCGCTGGGACGTGCGGAGGTGACCCTCACCATCGACAACGCCGACGGCGCGCTCCCGATCGAGTACTCCGAGGTCTCGATCACCCGCCGCATGTTCCGCGACGGCGCGGGCGAATACGAGATCAACGGCAGTACCTGTCGCCTCATGGACGTTCAGGAGCTGCTCTCCGATTCCGGTATCGGCCGCGAGATGCACGTCATCGTCGGTCAGGGTCGTCTGTCGGCGATCCTCGAGTCGCGTCCCGAGGACCGTCGCGCGTTCATCGAGGAGGCGGCCGGCGTCCTCAAACACCGCAAGCGCAAGGAAAAGGCGGTCCGCAAGCTCGACGCGATGCAGGCCAACCTGGCGCGCCTGACCGACCTCACGGCCGAACTGCGACGCCAGCTCAAGCCGCTCGGCCGGCAGGCGGAGGTCGCCCGCCGCGCGCAGACCGTCCAGGCCGACCTCCGCGACGCCCGACTGCGCCTCGCCGCCGACGACCTGGTCATCCGGCGCGCCGAGATGGCCGAACACGCCGCCGTCGAGGACGAGGTGCGGCGCCGCCAGGACGAGGTGGCCGCGGAACTCGATCGCGCCAATGCCGAGGTGACCGAACACGAGCAGCATCTCGCCGAGGTCACCCCGGCGGCCGCGGCGGCCAGCCGCGCCTGGTTCCGGTTGTCGGCCCTGGCCGAGCGCGTCGACGCGACCCGGCGGGTCGCCGCCGAGCGCAGCCGCTATCTGAGCGAAGCCGCCACCGAGGCGACCGGACCCGACCCGGAGGAACTCGAGGAGCAGGCCCTGGAGGCCGCCGAACTCGAGGCCGAACTGACCGAGGGCGTCGAGATCGCCGCCGAACAACTCGAGACGGCCCGCGAGGTGCTCCGCGAGCGCGAGTCGATCGCCGAGGCCGCGGAGGCCGCCCATCTCGCCGCCGTCCAGGCGATCGCCGACCGTCGGGAAGGACTGGCCCGTCTCGAGGGACAGGTCGACAACCTGCGAACGCGTTCCGAGGGGGTCGACGCCGAGGCCGACCGTCTGACGGCCGCCATCGCCCACGCCACCGAACGTGCCGAAAGCGCTGCCATGCAACAGGATTCGGCAGCGGGGGAGCTTGCACAGCTGGAGGCGTCCGAGCAGGCCCTCGACGAGCACCACGAGCGGTGCGTCACCGCGCTGAACCTGTCCAACGAACGTGTCGCGACCCTGCAGGCGCAGCACCGCGAGGCCGAACAGTCCATCGCCTCACTGTCGGCGCGGGTCGAGGCCCTCGCCATGGGCCTGGAACGCAACGACGGCGGCGCCTGGCTGCTCGACAACGCGCCCGACGGCCTGCTCGGACCGATGTCGGAGCTGGTCACCGTCGAACCCGGCTTCGAGACCGCGATCGCCGGTGCGCTCGGCCCGGCGGTCGACGGCATCGTGACGGTCGACGGCATGGCGGCCATCCGCGCGCTCGAGGCCCTCAAGTCCGGCGACGGGGGACGGGCCGCCCTGATCTGCGGCGGCCTCACCGACTCCGTACCGCAACGAGACGCTGCCTTGCCCGAAGGCGCTCGCTGGGCATCCTCCGCGGTGACCTGTGGTCCGGAGATCCGCACCGCGATCGACACCGTCCTCGCCGACACCGTCATCGTCGACGACCCCGCCCGGGGCCTGGAACTGGCCCGCAGCCTCGGCGTGCGCGTGGTGACCCACGCCGGTGACCGCATCGGTCCCGCCTCGATCGAGGGTGGATCGTCGCGGCGTCCGTCGACGCTCGAGGTGCAGTCCGCCATCGACGCCGCGACCGAGGACCTGGCCGCGACCCGACGGCGCGTCGAAGAGCTGGAGGCCGCACTCGACGGGGCACTCACCGAACAGCGGGAACGTCGGGAAGCGGCCGAGGAGGCACTCGCCGCGCTCCACGAATCGGATTCCAGTGTCGGCGCCGCGTATGAGCAGATGGCCCGACTGGGCCACGAGATCCGCACCGCCCGGGCGGAGGCCGATCGCTTCACCCGTCAGCGCAACCTGCTGGAGAAAGGTCGCGCCGAGACCCTGGAGTCCCTCCGCGAACTGGAGGAACGGCTGCGGCTGGCCCGCGACGAGTCGGACTCGGGTCCGGAGATGGCCGCCGACGACTCCGAGCGGTCGACCGCCGCGGCGGCCGTCGGGATCGCCCGCGGTACCGAGATGGAGGCGCGTCTGGCACTGCGCACCGCCGAGGAACGCCTCTCGTCGGTGCGTGGCAAGGCCGATTCGCTGCGTCGCGCCGCCCAGCGTGAGCGGGAGGCCCGCGAGCGGGCACGTCGTCAGGACGAGATCCGGCGACAGGCCGCGGGGGTGGCGGTGGCCGTCGAGCGGGCCGGCGCCCAGGTCGCCGAGCGTCTCGCGGCGGCGGTCGCGTCGGCGCAGGCGGGCCGCGACGAGCTCGAGGAGCTCCGGGTCGCGCGCTCGGCGACCCTCGACGAGCTGCGCCTGAAGTCCGGGGAGCTGACCACCACGCTGAACTCGTTGCGCGACACCGTGCATCGTGACGAGGTGGCCCGTGCCCAGGTGGCGCTGAGGATCGAGCAGCTCGAGGAGCAGATTCTCGAGACGTTCGCGATGTCGCCAGACGACCTGATCGCCGAATACGGTCCGGACGTCCCGATGCCGCCCTCGGCCCTGGAGATGCAGGAGTACGAGGAGGCCAAGGGCCGGGGCGAACAGGTGGTGGCCCCGGCACCCATGCCGTACGACCGCGCCACCCAGGAAGCCCGGGCGAAGAAGGCGCAGAAAGACCTCAACACGCTCGGCAAGGTCAACCCGCTCGCACTCGAGGAGTTCGCGGCGCTGGAGGAGCGCTACAACTTCCTGTCCTCACAACTCGAGGACGTCAAGGCCGCACGCAAGGACCTGCTCGACGTCGTCGAGGACGTGGACGCCCGCATCCTGCAGGTGTTCACCGAGGCCTACGCCGACGTCGAGCGCGAGTTCGGCCAGGTCTTCCAGACGCTGTTCCCCGGCGGTGAGGGTCGACTCGTGCTGACCGAACCCAACGACATGCTGACCACCGGCATCGAGGTGGAGGCCCGGCCGCCGGGTAAGAAGGTGAAGAGGCTGTCGCTGCTGTCGGGCGGGGAGAAGTCCCTGACCGCGGTCGCGATGCTGGTCGCGATCTTCCGCGCCCGCCCGTCGCCGTTCTACGTCATGGACGAGGTCGAGGCGGCGCTCGACGACACCAACCTGCGCCGTCTCATCAAGCTGTTCGAGCAGTTGCGGGAGAAGTCGCAGCTCATCGTCATCACCCATCAGAAGCCCACGATGGAGATCGCCGACGCCCTCTACGGCGTCAGCATGCGCGGGGACGGCATCACGACCGTCATCTCGCAGCGCATGCGCGGCGTGAACATGCCCGTGGCTCAACAGGAGGACACCAGCCAGTGAACACCGGAATCATCATCGGGATCGTCGTCGCGGTGCTCGTCATCGCCGCGCTGATCGCGCTCGGACTGGTGCTGGCGCGTCGTCGTCGCATCTCGCTGTCCGATACGACGACGCAGCCGGAGATCGTCGACGGCAGCAAGCCCCAGGTCGACCGTTCCGGGGGCTATCAGGCGGGGTCGGGCTTCAGTTTCAGCCGAGGTGACACGGCCCTGGCCGAACCGCCGGAGCGCAAGCCGGCACCGGAGCGCAAGCCGGAGCCGCCGGTCCGGCCGGAACCGCCGGTCCAGCCGGTCGAGGAGCGCACCGAGGTCGACGGTCAGCCCACGGTCGGCGACGACGCCGCGGTGCCGCGCGACTCCCACCGCCGCGGGATCACCGAGGTGTCCCTGCCCGACGTCATCGAGCCGGTAGAAGCCGAACCCGAGACAGCCGAACCCGAGACAGCCGAACCCGAGACAGCAGAGCCCGAGACAGCAGAGCCCGAGACAGCAGAGCCCGAGGCAACCGCACCCGAGGCAGCGGCGCCGGAGACCGCAGCACCCGAGGTCGCCGAGCCGGACGTCATCGCGCCCGAGGTGACCGCGCCCGAGGTGGCTGCGCCCGAGGTGGCTGCACCCGACGACGCGTCCGGCGCGGTCACGGCACCGCCGCGCGAGGAGATCGCACCGACCGCCGGCCGTCTGGGTCGGCTGCGTGGCCGGCTGTCCCGGTCGCAGGGCGCGATCGGCAAGAGTGTGCTCGGTCTGCTCGGCGCCGGTGACCTGGACGAGGACAGCTGGGAGGAGATCGAGGACACCCTGGTGCTGGCCGACCTCGGTACGGCGACCACCACGACCGTCGTCGAGACCCTGCGGTCCGAGCTGGCCGCGAACCCGGTCAAGTCGGCGGCAGAGGCCCGCGCGCTGCTGAAGCGGGTACTCGTCGAGCAGCTCGACCCGACGCTGGACCGTTCGATCCGCGCGCTGCCGCATGCGGGTCGTCCGGCCGTCGTACTGGTCGTGGGCGTCAACGGCACCGGCAAGACCACTACGACGGGCAAGCTGGCCCGCGTTCTCGTCGCCGACGGACGTCGCGTGCTCTTGGGTGCAGCCGACACCTTCCGCGCGGCCGCCGCCGACCAGCTGCAGACCTGGGGCGAGCGCGTCGGTGCGGAGATCGTCCGCGGCAAGGAACAGGCCGATCCGGCCGCGGTGGCGTTCGACGCGGTCGACCGCGGCATCGCGTCGGGCGTCGACGTCGTCATGATCGACACCGCCGGTCGCCTGCACACCAAGACCGGCCTGATGGACGAGCTGGGCAAGGTCAAGCGCGTCGTGGAGAAGAAGGCACCGGTCGACGAGGTGCTGCTCGTGCTCGACGCGACGGTCGGCCAAAACGGGCTGATGCAGGCGCGGGTGTTCGCCGAGGTCGTCGACATCACCGGTGTGGTGCTGACCAAGCTCGACGGCACCGCCAAGGGCGGCATCGTCTTCCACGTGCAGAAGGAACTGGGCGTGCCGGTGAAACTGGTGGGTCTGGGCGAGGGCGCCGATGATCTGGCGCCGTTCGAGCCGGAGGCCTTCGTCGACGCGCTGCTGTGATCGCCGCACTCCGAAACCTGGTGTTTTACACCCGCGAAATATAAATCGCTCATCGGGTTACGTACCCGAAACGTGAAGGCACCACTGCGGAAACCGAGTGCCGACAATCTCTTTGCAGGCGCCGAGCCGTCGGTGCATCTGAGGAGGTTTTCGTAGTGGATTTGGCTCTGTTGCCAAACGAATCGTTTGGCCCCATCGACACGGGCAACACGGCATTCATGCTCGTGTCGGCCGCGCTCGTCCTGCTGATGACCCCGGGCCTTGCCTTCTTCTACGGGGGGTTGGCACGCGGCAAGTCCGTCCTGAACATGATGATGATGTCGTTCGGCTCCCTGGCGACGATCAGCGTCGTCTACGTGCTGTGGGGCTTCTCGATGTCCTTCAGCGACGGCATCACCGGCGAGAACGACATTCTCGGCATCTTCGCGAACCCGTTCGCGCTGTTCGGTTCCGACCAGCTCATGAGCACGATCGGTGAGGGCGATTCCGAGCAGTACGTCACCGGCGGGCTCTCGATCCCGGCGATCGTCTTCATGGGCTTCCAGCTGACCTTCGCGGTCATCACCGTTGCCCTCATCAGCGGTGCCCTAGCCGAACGCGTGAAGTTCTCGACCTGGATGGTCTTCACCGTTCTGTGGTCGACGATCGTGTACTTCCCGCTGTCCCACATGGTCTGGGGCGGCCTGGTCGGCGGCGGCGGTCTGCTCGGTGCGGGTGAGGACGGTCTGGCGGCCAAGATGTTCGGCACCGACGACGAGGGTGCGGCTGTTGTTGCGCCCATCGACTTCGCCGGCGGCACCGTGGTCCACATCAACGCCGGTATCGCTGCTCTGGTCCTGGTTCTCATCATCGGCAAGCGCGTCGGCTTCGGTCGCACCGCCTACCGTCCGCACAACATCCCGTTCGTCATGCTCGGTGCGGCACTCCTCTGGTTCGGCTGGTTCGGGTTCAACGTCGGCTCCGAGCTGGGTGCCGACCTCCTCGCCGGCCAGGTGTGGGTCAACACCACGGCCGCGACTGCAGCCGCGATCATCGGCTGGCTCATCGTCGAACTCATCCGCGACAAGCACGCCACCAGCGTCGGCGCCGCCTCGGGCATCGTGGCCGGCCTGGTCGCGATCACCCCGGCCTGTGGTGCGCTGACCCCGGTCGGCTCGCTGATCCTGGGTCTCATCGCCGGTGCCCTGGCCGCGGTGGCCATCGGCCTGAAGAACAAGTTCGGCTACGACGATTCGCTCGACGTCGTCGGCGTCCACCTCGTCGCCGGCCTGTGGGGCACTCTCGCCATCGGTCTCCTCGGCAAGGACGTCGGGCTCCTCTGGGGTGGCGATTACAAGCAGCTCGTGGTCCAGGCGGTCATCGCCTTCTTCGCCCTGGCGTTTACCGCCGTGCTCACCGCGATCATCGCCTTCGCCCTCAAGCCGCTCGGCTGGCGCGTCAGCGATGAGGACGAGAAGAGCGGCATCGACGAGGCAGAACACGCTGAGACTGCCTACGAGCTGGCATGACGATCGAGTCCAATCGCTACTACGCTGACACCCGTGGAGAGGGATAACTAATGAAGCTGATCACTGCAATCGTCAAACCGTTCACGCTCGAGGACGTCAAGGCCGGTCTGGAGCAGGCGGGCATCCTGGGTATGACCGTCAGCGAGGTCCAGGGTTACGGACGCCAGAAGGGCCACACCGAGGTCTACCGCGGGGCCGAGTACTCGGTCGACTTCGTGCCGAAGGTCCGCGTCGAGGTCGTCGTGGACGATGCGGCCGTGGACAAGGTCGTCGACGTCATCGTCGAGGCCGCCCGTACCGGCAAGATCGGTGACGGCAAGGTGTGGGTCTCGCCGGTCGAATCGGTCGTGCGTGTCCGCACCGGCGAGCGCGGCGGCGACGCTCTGTAAGTGAGCTCGTGCCCTTTCTGAACCCCAAGCGCGGCCCCGCGTCCGACGACCAGTCGGGCGCGGGGCCGCACCGTTCAACCCCCGAGACCGAGGAGGCTCCCGTAGCCGCGACCGATCTGGCCAAGACCCGCCGGCAGCTCACCGAGTCGAGCCGGAACGGGAAACTCGACGCACCGGCGTTGCGCCAGGTGCTCGTCGACCTGCACGAGTTCTGGCTGACCAGCAAGGGCGCCGAACTCGGCATCAAACCCCACAGCGGATTCGCGATCGTCGCGGTCGGCGGACTGGGACGCGGCGAACTGCTGCCGTACTCCGACCTCGATCTGATCCTGCTGCACGACGACATGCCCCTCGAGCGGGTGTCCGACGTCGCCGACGGACTCTGGTATCCGTTGTGGGACGCGAACATCCCGCTCGATCACAGTGTCCGGACCGTTCCGCAGGCGCTGCAGGTCGCCGCTGAGGACGTCACCGCAGCCCTCGGATTGCTCGAGGCCCGCCACATCGCGGGTGACGAGGATCTGTCGAATCTGCTGATCGGTGGTGTGCGCCAGCAGTGGCGCAACGACATCCGTCATCGGTTCCCCGATGTGGTCGCCCACGCTCAGGATCGCTGGCGCCGTGCCGGCGACATCGCGCATCGCGCCGAACCCGACCTGAAGAACGGTCGGGGAGGGTTGCGCGATGTACAGCTCCTCGGTGCTCTGGCGATCGCCCAGCTCACCCACGGGATGGCCGGTCTGCGGCCGGATTCGCCGGGCGCCGGACCGCAGGTCGCCTACGCGCGGCTCCTCGATATCCGGACCGAACTGCACCGCATCGCGGGCCGTCCGCGCGAACAGGTGCGCGCGCAGGACGCCGACGAGATCGGGGCCGCCCTGCGAATCGGGGACCGGTTCGATCTGGCGCGTGTCATCAGTGACTCGGCCCGCACGATCAGCTATTCCATCGACGTCGGTTTGCGGACCGCGGGCAACGCACTCCCGAGGCGCGGCCTGGCCAAGTTGCGCCGGTCCCCGCTGCGCCGCCCGCTCGACGAGGGCGTGGTCGAGCACAGCGGTGAGATCGTCTTGGCGCGCAACGCTATTCCCAGCAAGGACCCGGGACTCATCCTCCGGGTCGCGGCCGCGTCGGCGAGGACGGGTCTGCCGATCAGCGCGTCGACCCTGAGCCGGCTGGCCGACTACGCACCCGAACTGCGGGAACCGTGGCCGGCGGAGGCGTTGAGCGACCTGTTGGTCCTGCTCAGCTCGGGTCATCACATGGTGGATCCGATCGAGGCGCTCGACCGCACCGGACTCTGGGGCCGGCTGCTGCCGGAATGGGGTGCGGTGCGCGACCTTCCGCCGCGCGACGCGATCCACACCTGGACCGTCGACCGTCACCTCGTGGAGACCGCGGCGTATGCGAGTTCGATGACGACGCGGGTGTCGCGGCCCGATCTTCTCGTTCTCGGGGCGCTCATCCACGATCTCGGCAAGGGACGCGGGGCCGACCACAGCATCGTCGGCGCCGAACTCGCCGTCCAGATCGGCAACCGGTTCGGCCTGTGGCCGCAGGACGTGACGACCCTGTCCGACATGGTGCGGCACCACCTGTTGCTGCCGCAGGTCGCGACGCGTCGCGATCTCGACGACCCGGCGACCGCCGACTTCGTCGCCACCGCACTGGGTCACAATCGCGTCCTGCTGGAACTCCTTGCGGCACTGGCCGAAGCGGATTCGCTGGCGACCGGCCCGGGCGTGTGGGGCGAATGGAAGGCCTCACTGATCGGTGAACTCGTCCGGCGCTCGATGAGCCACATCGACGGCATCCCGCCGTCGGTACCCGAACCGCTGACACTCGAGCAGCTGGCGATCGCCGCCGAGGGGGACTACGCGGTTCGGCTCGTGCGCGCCGACGGTCCGCACACCTACGACGTCACGATGGTCGCGCCGGATCAGCCCGGATTGCTGTCGAAGATGGCCGGAGTGCTCGCGCTCGGCGGGCTGCGTTCACACAAGGCCTGCGCGCAGAGCCACGACGGCAAGGCCGTCAACTCCTTCATCGTCGTGCCGATGTTCGGCAGTCCGCCGGACGCAGGTCTGCTGCGCCAGCAGCTCATCGCCTCGGTCAACGGCAAACTCGATGTGCTCGCGCGTCTCGATGCGCGGGAACGGGAGTCGCCGATACCCACCATCGGCTCGGTCAGCACCCCGCCGGGGGCGATGGTGACTCTCGGGGCGAGCGCCGGCAGCACCGACCCCGACGTCGACGGTGCCGGTCACCCCAAGAACGCGGTACCCGCCCTGTTCGCGGTTGCGCCGCCGCGGGTGACCTGGCTCGACACCCCCGAACCCGACGCCACCGACGGGACGGTGCTGCTCGAGGTCCGGTCGGACGACCGGATCGGGCTGCTGAGCCGGGTGAGCGCGGTCCTGGAGAAGCACGGCGCCGACATCCGCTGGGCGAAGGTCTCCACCCTCGGCGCGACCGTCGTCGACATCTTCAGCCTGCGGTTGGCCGAGGACACCGAGGAGATGCGTGCGACGCTCACCGACGCGATCATCGCGGTGTGCCCGCCGCCGCAGCCCAAGCGGGACGAGGACGGTGACGGGCCGCAGCCCTCCGGCGGCACCGGCCGGTCGGGGGTGCCGATCTCCTAGATGTGAGGTCCCAGCCCCCGAGGTTCCCCGACCCACATGGAAGGATGGGACCCATGTTCGATTCCCTCTCCGACCGGTTGACCGGTGCCCTGAAGGACCTGCGTGGCAAGGGGCGGCTCTCCGACGCCGACATCGACCGCACCTGCCGCGAGATCCGGCTCGCCCTGCTCGAGGCCGACGTCTCGCTGCCGGTGGTTCGCGCCTTCATCGCGCGGATCAAGGAACGGGCGAAGGGCGCCGAGGTCTCCGCGGCGCTGAACCCGGCCCAGACGGTCGTCAAGATCGTCAACGAGGAGCTCATCGGCATCCTCGGCGGCGAGACCCGTCGGGTGCGCTTCGCCAAGAACCCGCCCACGGTCATCATGCTGGCGGGTCTGCAGGGCGCCGGTAAGACGACCCTCGCCGGCAAGCTGGGCAACTGGCTCAAGCAGCAGGGCCACACGCCGCTGTTGGTGGCCTGTGACCTCCAGCGTCCGGGCGCCGTCTCGCAGCTGCAGATCGTCGGCGAGCGGGCCGGCGTCCAGGTCTTCGCGCCCCACCCGGGCACCAGCGTCGGCGGTGAGGGAACACTCGGCGTCACCTCCGGTGACCCGGTCTCCGTCGCGCGCGCCGGTGTGGAGGAGGCGAAGAACAAGCACTACGACGTCGTCGTCATCGACACCGCGGGCCGCCTCGGTATCGACGCCGAGCTGATGAAGCAGGCTTCCGACATCCGTGACGCGACCGCGCCCGACGAGGTGCTGTTCGTCGTCGACGCGATGATCGGTCAGGACGCGGTCACGACCGCCGAGGCCTTCGCCGACGGCGTCGGCTTCACCGGTGTGGTGCTCACCAAGCTCGACGGCGACGCCCGCGGCGGTGCCGCCCTGTCGGTGCGCGAGGTCACCGGTCAGCCGATCATGTTCGCGTCCTCCGGTGAGAAGCTCGAGGACTTCGACGTCTTCCACCCCGACCGCATGGCCAGCCGGATCCTCGGCATGGGCGACGTGCTCAGCCTCATCGAGCAGGCCGAACAGCACTGGGACGCCCAGCAGGCCGAGGCCGCCGCGGCCAAGATCACCCAAGGTGACCTGACCCTCGAGGACTTCCTCGACCAGATGCTGATGATCCGCAAGATGGGGCCCATCGGCAACATCCTCGGCATGCTCCCCGGCGCCGGCCAGATGAAGGACGTGCTGAGCCAGGTCGACGACAAGCAACTCGACCGGGTCCAGGCGATCATCCGCGGCATGACCCCCGCCGAGCGGGAGAACCCGAAGATCATCAACGCCTCCCGCCGGCTGCGTATCGCCAACGGTTCCGGCGTCACCGTCAGCGAGGTCAACCAGCTGGTCGACCGATTCTTCGAGGCCCGCAAGATGATGGCCCAGATGTCCGGTCGCATGGGCATGGGCGGGATGAACCGGAAGTCCAACCGCAAGGGCAAGAAGGGCAAGAAGGGCAAGGGGCGCGGTCCCACTCCGCCGAAGGTGCGCGGTGGTTTCCCGGGGATGCCGGGCGGCATGCCCGCCGGGTTCCCGGACCTGTCCAACATGCCCGCCGGACTCGACCAGCTGCCGCCGGGACTCGAGGGCATCGACGTCTCGCAGTTCCAGCAGCCCAAGAAGAAGAAATAGCGATGAGTAGCCCGGCAATGGATGGCCCAGCACCGGATGGCACCGCCCGCCACTATCGGGGCACCGATCCGCTCACCGGCGAACCGATCGAGTTCTGGGTCTCCGGTGAGACCATCAGCCACACACCCGTCGCAGATGCCGAGACCGCTGTCGACGACGGCTGGATTCTGCCGGGACTCGTCGACGCCCACAACCACGTCGGCATCGCGCCGGGGCTCGGCGTCGACATCGAGCAAGCCCGTGGTTACGCGTACGCCGACGCCCGGGCCGGGACGCTCCTGATCCGTGAGGTCGGGTCACCGCTGGACACCCATCCGCTCGACGACGACCCCGCCTGTCCGCGGTTCATCCGCTCGGGTAAACACATCGCCCGCCCGAAACGCTATCTGCGTGACTACGGCGTCGACCTCGACGATCCCGACGAGCTGGCGGCCGAGGTGGCGCGACAGGCGGAGGCCGGTGACGGCTGGGTGAAGATCGTGGGGGACTGGATCGATCGCGAGGTCGGCGACCTCGCGCCGCTGTGGACGCGGGACCAGATCGACGCCGCGGTCGCCGTCGCGCACGAACACGGGGCCCGGATCACCGCACACGTCTTCGGGACCGACGCCCTCGTCGACCTCATCGGAGCCGGTGTCGACTGCATCGAACACGGCACCGGACTCACCGCCGACTTGATCGATCAGCTCGTCGAACGCTCGATCGCATTGGTACCCACCATGATCCAGGTGGAGAACTTCCCCGGGATCGCCGACGGCGCCGAGCGCTTCCCGACCTACGCGGCGCATATGCGGCAGTTGCACGCCGACGCCCCGAAGGTCTTCGAATCCGCGCGCGAGGCAGGCGTGGCGATCTTCGCGGGCACCGATGCCGGCGGCTTCGTCGAGCACGGCCGCATCGTCGACGAGATCGAGGCGCTGTCGAAGGTGGGACTGGGGAACGCCGGCGCCATCGCGGCCGCGTCCGTGCAACCCCGCCGCTGGCTCGGCGCAGACCTTCTCGGTGACGGCGACCGCGCCGATTTCGTGGTCTACGGCGAGAACCCGTGCGAAGACCTGGGCGTCCTGCGCCATCCGGTAGCAGTGGTGTCGTCGGGTCGCCACCTCGTGTGAGCAACGCCACAAGGTGGACTCTGGTTGCAGTTACCTACTGACACGTAAGGTAGCAACCGCGTTGCAGAGGTTCGTGTGGGGACGAACCGATCAGCTCAATGCAGACCCTGCCGAAACCGGGGGTGAGGACGGGGTTTCGGCAGGAGTCGCGCAAGCCTGGGGAACCGATTCTTCGGTAGGCGAGTGGCGTTGGCGACGTACGGCATGTGGTTGTTCTCGCGGGGTGGACAACCACATGCCGGATCTCCGTCCGGGGCTACATGCCGGATTTCTTTTCACAGCCGCTGTTCTGGCAGAATGGCTCGACGGTTCGTCGGATACGGTCACGGCCGCCCGACGGTCACACCGAAACAGACGCAAAACCGGGTCCACCATTCCGGGTGGGTCGCAGAATTGCGCAGTGACCACACGAAAGTAGAAGTAGACATGGCTGTCAAGATCAAGCTCACGCGACTCGGCAAGATCCGCAACCCGCAGTACCGCATCGTCGTCGCCGACGCTCGGACCCGCCGCAACGGCCGGGTGATCGAGACCATCGGCAAGTACCACCCGAAGGAAGAGCCCTCGCTGATCGAGGTCGATTCCGAGCGCGCACAGTACTGGCTGGGCGTCGGCGCGCAGCCGACCGAGCCCGTGGCCGCGATCCTCAAGGTGACCGGTGACTGGCAGAAGTTCAAGGGCCTGCCGGGCACCGAGGGCACCCTGAAGACCGCCGAGGCCAAGCCCTCGAAGCTCGACCTGTTCAACGCCGCTCTCGCAGCTGCCGACAACGAGCCGGTCGCCGCGGCCACCACCCCGAAGAAGAAGGCCGCCAAGAAGGACGAGGCCCCGGCAGAGGCTGCCGCCGAGGCTCCCGCCGCCGAGGGTGACGCGTGAGCGCAGTCGTCGCCGACGCGGTCGAGCATCTCGTCCGCGGAATCGTCTCGAACCCGGACGACGTCCGGGTCGACCTCGTCACCGGTCGTCGCGGCCGGCTCGTCGAGGTCCACGTGAACCCCGAGGATCTCGGTAAGGTCATCGGCCGCAACGGTCGTACCGCCACCGCCCTGCGCACCCTCGTCTCCGGTATCGGCGGACGCGGCATGCGCGTCGACATCGTCGACACCGACCGCTGACGGTCACGTCGTAGGACGAAACGCATCGTGGATCTCGTCGTCGGGCGCGTGGTGAAATCGCACGGCATTCGTGGCGAACTCGTCGTCGATGTCCGTACCGACAACCCCGACCTGCGTTTCGCTCGCGGTTCGGTGCTGCGCGGCCGACTGCCGCGCGGTGGCGGCGAACGTGACTTCACCGTGACAGCCGCCCGGGAACACTCCGGGCGGCTGTTGGTGTCTCTCGACGGCGTCGCGAGCCGGGATGCGGCCGATGCCCTGCGCGGCACGTTGTTCCTCATCGACTCCTCGCTGGTCGAACCGTCCGACGATCCGGACGAGTTCTACGACCACGAACTCGAGGGCGTCCCCGTCCAGCTCACCGACGGGACCGAGGTGGGCGTCGTCGAGTCGGTGTTGCACATGCCCGGCGGTGAGCTGCTCGCGGTGCGCACCCCCGACAAGCGTGAGGTCCTGATCCCGTTCGTGCGGGAGATCGTGCCGACGGTGACCCGCGAACTGATCGTCATCGACCCGCCCGAGGGTCTTCTCGACCCGGACTCGGCCGACGGCGCGCAGTGATGCGCCTCGACATCGTCTCGATCTTCCCCGAGTATCTCGATCCCCTTCGGGTTGCCCTGCTGGGCAAGGCGATCGACGCCGGACGCATCAGCGTCGACGTCCACGATCTGCGGAACTGGACGCATGACGTGCACCGCAGCGTCGACGACTCGCCGTACGGCGGCGGGCCCGGCATGGTCATGAAGCCCGAGGTCTGGGGTCCGTGTCTCGACGACGTCTGCCCCGACGACGCGCTCCTCGTCGTCCCCACCCCGGCCGGTGTGCCGTTCACCCAGGCGACCGCACAGCGGTGGAGCGCCGAGAAACATCTCGTCTTCGCCTGCGGTCGCTACGAGGGCATCGATCAGCGTGTCTTCGACGACGCGGCCCGCCGGGTGCGTGTCGAAGAGGTGTCTCTCGGCGACTTCGTCCTCATCGGCGGCGAGGTCGCGGTGATGGCGATGATCGAGGCGACCGTCCGGCTGATCGACGGCGTCCTCGGGAATCCTCGTTCGCACCAGGAGGATTCGTTCTCCGACGGGCTCCTCGAAGGGCCGAGTTACACGCGTCCGGTGAGCTGGCGCGGGCTCGACGTCCCGCCGGTCCTCCTCTCCGGCGACCATGCGAAGGTCGCGCAGTGGCGACACGAGCAGGCGCTCGAGCGGACCCGCGCCCGTCGACCCGACCTGCTCGCCGACCCTGTGAAACCAGCCGGTGACCGCGGGCCGGATTCCGGCTAGGATTCGGCACGACTCGAGTCGCACGGTGGGAGGGCTATGCAGGGCTATGAGGCCATGGTCGACGAACTCGACCGTCAGCGTGCCGAACTCGCGCGGACCCGTGCGGCGTTGTCGGAGCTGACCTCCCGAGCCATCAGCCGGGACCGCCTCGTCGCGGTCACCGTCAACGCGCGCGGGCTCGCTGTCGACATCTCCATCGATCCCACCGCCCTGCGTCGCTACCGTGCCGATCAGCTGTCCGAGCTCCTCACCACCCTCATCGCCGAAGCGGATCGTGCGCTCAGTTCGCGGCGTGGTGAACTCCTCGCTGCCGCAACGGTTTCCGGGGTGGACTACGCCGACGCGCGCCTCGAGCCAGAACGGACGTCCGGATGACCTCTGGTGGCCGCTCCCGCAACCGGGTCGCCGCCGACGTGGGCACCGCGGCGGACCTGTCCGCGCGTCTGGCCAATGCCGAGACACGGTTGGGCACGGTGCATTCCGAACTCGTCGAACTGCTCGCCGACATCGACTGCGCGGTCGGGGTCGGGGAGGGGGCGGTGGCATTTCGTCGGGGTTTCGGGCCCCCGAGCGCCGAAACGGGTGACCTCCTGCGGTCCGTGATCGTGCGTCTCGCCGAGCACCGGCAGGCCCTCACACGCGGCGTCGAATCGCTCGCCGAGGCCGATGCGGATGCCGCCGGCGCCGTCGAATCCGGTGACACGCGATGAACTCCTCGGCGAGACGGATCGCGGATGAACTCGCGCCGGGTGTGTGGCCTGGCGCGGATCCGGTGTCGCTGCGCGAGGCCGCGCGGCGGGCGCGGGCCCTGGCCGAGTCCGTGGAGCGGGTGACCGACGTGGTCGTCTCGGCGACCGCCGCCTACGCCTCGCCGGCCATCGGTGGCGTGGCCGTGGAGGGGGAGTTCGGCGACGCCCTCGTCGACCGGCTGGCCCAGATCACCGGTGCCGGTCCGCAGTCGTTGCCGCACGTCGCCGGCCGGCTCCGCGTCATGGCCGCGTCGCTGGAGACCTTCGCCGACGTCGTTGTCGAGACCGAACAGCAGATGACGACCATCGCCCTCGTCGCCGACCGTGACCGGAGTCGGGCCGAGGTCTTCGCCGAGGTCGGTGACGACTCGTGGCGGGTGAGTGCGTCGAGTGCGGGCCGTCTGGCCCTGACGGCCGCCGGTGACGACTACACCCAACGGTCGGAGGAGGCGGGGCAATCCGCCGGCGGAGCCCCGCCCGCGGCGACCAGCGGGATGATGCCGTTCGCCCCGATGGGTGCGCTGGGCGGTGCGGGAGCCCTCGGTGCCGGATTGGGGGCCGCCGGACTGGGCGCGACGATCGGCGCCGCCGGGTCGCGAACCGACCGGGACACCACCGGCGGAGATCTGACCTGGCTCCGCCGGCGCGCCGAGAACCTGCAGGCGAGCGTGCCGCCGGCCATCGCCGGGTGGTTCCGCACCGCGGTGGGGGTCGGTGTGGGGGCGCGTGGACGCCGGGTGGTGGTCGTGGGGACCAACGATCCGCAGCCGTACCAGCGCGCGGGACTCGAGCTCGCCGACGACGAGGCCCTGACCGCGAACGGCCGGGCACCCGAACTCGCGATCGTCGAACACATGACCGCCTCGGGGATCACTCCCACCGCGATCGCCGCGGCGACCCCGATGGAGTCGGCCACACTCTCGGCTCTCCGGGCCGCAGACATCGTCGCGGTGGGGCCCGGTTCACGCCCCTGACCGGCGATTTCGTCTGACCGGGGTCTCTCTGGCACAATAGTCGGGTTGCCTGTCCCGCTGACGGGCACCGACGACTCGGAGTACGAACCGGTTCGAAGCCCGACGGCCCGCCAGGTTCCTCTGCTCAACGTTCACGCCAGACAAGGACCCAACCAATGAACACGCTCGACTTCCTCGACCAGCAGTCCCTCCGCGACGATGTCCCGGACTTCGGCCCCGGCGACACCCTCGACGTCCACGTGAAGGTCATCGAGGGCAGCAAGGAACGCGTCCAGGTGTTCAAGGGTGTCGTCATCCGTCGCCAGGGTGGCGGCGTCCGCGAGACCTTCACCGTTCGCAAGGTGTCCTTCGGCGTCGGCGTTGAGCGCACCTTCCCCGTGCACAGCCCGAACATCGCCAAGATCGACGTCCTCACCCGCGGTGACGTCCGGCGCGCCAAGCTCTACTACCTGCGTGATCTGCGTGGCAAGGCCGCAAAGATCAAGGAAAAGCGCTGACGCGTCTACCCTGACGAGGTGGCCGACACACAGCGACCCAGCGACGATCGCGACCTTGACACCGACGGCGACGACGGTGCGGAGCGTCCCTGGCGGTTGAAGTCCGATCCGGACGAGACCGAGGACGGCAAGCGCAAGTCGGGATCCGGCTCGCTCTTGCGCGAGGTCGTGATCATCGTGGGGTGCGTCCTGCTCCTCACCTGGCTGCTGCAGACCTTCATCGGACGGCAGTACGTCATCCCGTCGGAGTCGATGGAGTCGACTCTGATCGGCTGCGACGGGTGCACCAACGATCGCATCGTCATCGACAAGATGGTCTACCGCTTCGGTGACCCCCAGCCCGGTGACGTCGTCGTCTTCAAGGGACCGTCCGAGTCCTGGAACGGGTCGTGGGTGTCCCCGCGATCGACGAACCCGGTCATGCACAAGGCGCAGGATGCGTTGTCGTGGTTCGGTTTCGCCCCGCCCGACGAGAACAACCTCGTCAAGCGGGTGATCGCGACCGGCGGGCAGACCGTCGAGTGCCGCAACGACGAAGGTGTCGGTGTGAAGGTCGACGGCAAGCCGCTGCGCGAGCCGTACATCAACATGGAGCTGCAGCGCGAGACCGTCGCCGCATTCGGTCCCGGTGTCGCCGGCCCGGGTGAATCGGTCCCGCCGTGCCTCGGCCCAGACTTCGGCCCGATCAAGGTGCCCGAGGGCAACGTGTGGGTGATGGGCGACAACCGCCTCAACTCGCAGGACTCGCGTTACCACGTCGAGGACCAGTTCCAGGGCACCGTGCCCACCAGTGACATCCGCGGCAAGGTCCGAGCCATCATCTATCCCTTCTCCCGGATCGGTGGTGTCGGTTCGATCAATCCCCAGCAATGATCATGTGGGGACTGCACACACCATGAGTCGATGGCCACCGCGCTCACCCGTCCGTCGTGCGGCGGGACTGCGGACTTTCGAATTCGCGCTCTACCGGCAGGGCCTCGGCCCGGTCGCGGGCGTCGACGAGGCCGGTCGCGGTGCGTGCGCCGGCCCGCTGGTGGTGGCGGCGTGCGTGCTGAAGCCGACGCAGTTGGCCTCGCTCGCCGAACTCGACGACTCCAAGCGGCTGACCGAGAAAACCCGGGAAACGCTGTACCGATCGGTGACCAGGTATGCCGACGCATGGAGTGCGGTCGTCATCGACGCCGCCGAGATCGATCGGATCGGCATCCACGTCGCGAACATCGAGGGCATGCGCCGAGCAGTCGCAGCGCTCGACGTGACGCCCGGATATGTGCTGTCCGACGGTTTCGTCGTCCCCGGGCTGACCGCGCCGTCGCTGCCGGTGATCGGTGGGGACGGGGCCGCGGCCTGCATCGCCGCCGCGAGCATCATCGCGAAGGTGACGCGGGATCGGATCATGGTCGCGATGGACTCCGACCTCCCCGGTTACGACTTCGCGATCCACAAAGGCTATAGCACGCCACTTCACATGTCCCGCATCGATGCGGCGGGACCGTCACCACAACACCGCATGTCGTACCGGAACGTCGCGGCACGAGTGGTCTCCAGCGCAAACGACAACAGGGATAGGCTTACAGGATGAGTGCTGAGGATCTCGAGAAGTACGAAACCGAGATGGAACTCTCTCTGTACCGCGAGTACAAGGACATTGTCGGGCAGTTCACCTACGTGGTGGAGACGGAGCGGCGCTTCTACCTTGCCAACGCGGTCGAGATGATTCCCCGCAACACCGATGGTGAGGTGTACTTCGAGCTACGGATGAGCGACGCCTGGGTCTGGGACATGTACCGGCCGGCGCGCTTCGTCAAACAGGTTCGGGTGATCACGTTCAAGGACGTCAACATCGAGGAACTCGAGAAGCCGGAACTGCGGCTTCCCGACGAACCCTGAACTCTTCTCGGGTGAGCACCTCAGTGTGCAGAACCCGATGGTTGTCCACAGATACGGCCGCGGCGGGAGCAGTCCCACCGCGGCCGTGCTGTGTTCGGCGAAGCTCAGGGCATGAGCGATCCCGTTCCGTCTGCCGGTCGTCCCGTCAATCGTCGCGCGCACGTCGGCAGGCTGGGGGAGGACATCGCCGCCGACTTCGTCGGATCACTGGGTTGGATTGTCCTGGAACGTAACTGGCGCAACCGATATGGCGAACTCGACCTCGTCGCCGTCGACCCGCACACTACGGACGGCGGGACGCTGGTGGTCGTCGAGGTCAAGACCCGTGCGAGCCGGACCTTCGACGATCCCGTCATGGCGGTGACGCCGGACAAGCTCGCCCGGATGCGTCGGCTTGCGCGCACCTGGCTCGCCGGGCAGGAACGACGATGGCGTCAGATCCGGTTCGACGTCATCAGCGTGCAGCTCGACGGCTTCACCCCGGACGATCCCGCACGTGCCCGGGTGAGACATCACCGGGGCGTCTACGACTGAGTGGTCTGTAGCTTGC
Organism: Gordonia sp. GONU; assembly: GCF_024733855.1. NCBI lineage: Bacteria > Bacillati > Actinomycetota > Actinomycetes > Mycobacteriales > Gordoniaceae > Gordonia > Gordonia sp. GONU. Next base: position 333,611 of record NZ_JANRHB010000001.1, on the reverse strand, counting down.
TGAGATCGGAGCGGATCAGCATGACGTTGTAGTCGCTCCAGCGTGAGGCGTTGAAGTACAGATCTTTACCCGTGCCCATCAGCGCAGGCGAGTTCGGCAGCATCATCGGTCCGTACACGACCGGGTTGCCGGGTGCCACGATGGTGCGCGGGCCGCTCCAGGGGCCTTCCGGATGGTCGGCGGTGCGAAGCCGAATGCCGTTGTCCCCGTCGAGCATGACGTATTTCTTGAGGTACGGGCTCCACGAGACCGACAGTTCGCTGACGGGTTGGCGGGCGACGACACCTTCGGTGTCGTGGATGTCGCTGATGCTGTCCACCCAACCGATCCGCTCGCCCGACCAGTACTCGTACTTGCCGAGGTCGAGGATGTCCTCGGGTTTGAATCGCGCCAGGAATGCGGCGCCGAAACGGCCGTTGGGCGTGCCGAACTGGTAGATGTAGTCCGCTTCATCGGAGCCGGGCCGGCCGCGCATGTACGCGTTCTGCTGGAACTTGCCGTTGTTGACGTCGACCGCGCGGAGGTTGCCGGGCAGGGCGAGGTCGATCGGCGCGTTGATGAGGATGGTGTCGGGGTCGCTGGTCCAGGTTTGACCGTTGTTGTCGGAGTAGGCGATGCCCGAGTAGTTGGTGACCCAGTTGCCCGGCGAACCCCACGACCGTACCGACATGTAGTTGATGTACTGGCGGAAGCCGTCGCCGCGGGGGAGCGAGATCGCCGCGGTCGGGATCGTGGTGACCTCGATGTTGGAGATGCCCAGCGACGGGATGAGTTCCTGGGCGAAGTTCGGCCGATCTCCGATCACGGTGCCCGAGTTGATGTCTCCCGCCACTCCGTTCGGCACCTTCAGCCCGTCGGCCAGGTCGTTGTCGTTCGAGCGCAAGAGGACATTGTGCCGCCACTCTTGTCTCGGGGCGTTGCAGTTGCCGAAGGTGTCGCCGAAGGCCATGAGGGTCTGGCCGCGACCGTTGTCCCAGGCGATGCCCAGATCTGTGCCGCCGATGCCGAAGCGGTCGTAGGTGTCGTTCTTGCTGTACGGGCCGGTCACCCAGCCCACGCTGCGGGAGATGGACCCGACGTAGGGGATGAGCGGTCGCTGAGGTCCCGGGTTGGGGACGTTGGAGCCGGAACCCGAGCCGGAGTCCGAGCCCAATGAGCCCGACGAGCCGAATCCGAGGAAGCTCGAACCGTTTCCGGAATTGCCGCACGGCGCGGCCTGGGCGATGCCGGTACCGGCGGTCAGGACGATCGCGGTGGTACCGATTGCGAAGGCTCCCGCCAGCGCCAGTCGGACACCTTTGGTGAAACGGCTGGGCACGCAGACCTCCGTGTGACAGGTGTTTCTGAAGTTATTGACGTGACTATTGTTACTGGAGTTGGGTCACAGCAGTGGTCGACCTGGGTCACGATCTGGTCTCGGGTACATCCGGCGGTGCCTTGAGCCGTAGTGGCGCTGCTACACGGGACGAGTGAGCGACAGACGTGGCGTCGACGGGGACGATGGCTTGGGCCGTCTGGAGGAGTTCCTGCGCGGTGCGCGTCATGCGCGCGGCCAAGTGCTTGCGGGTGACGTTCCGCAGCGGGCAGGGATTTATGCGTGGTGGTTTCGTGATCTGCCCTCGGATCGGATTGACCCTTCGGCATGTGTGAAGCGCGATGGTCTCACCCTGCTGTACGTCGGGATCAGCCCCAATAAACCTACGACGTCCGGACGATCCCGACGTAGTCAGAACCTTCGCAAGCGTCTGCGCAATCACTACCGTGGGCGGGCCTCGACCTCGACACTACGTCTCAGTCTCGGTGTCTTGTTGGCGGAACAACTGGGAATCGAACTGCGCCGGTACGGGAATGCCGGTAAGCGGCACTTCGGTTCAGGTGAATGGGACCTCGATCGATGGATGGATACCAACACCGTGGTGTCGTGGATCGAGTCCGATGAGCCGTGGCTACTCGAGGATGTGTTCGTCTCCCACCTCGACGTGCCGCTGAATCTCCAGGGAAACTCGCGCAACAAGTTCTACGGCGAACTAAGGGCACTGCGGTCACGTGCCGCGAAACGCGCCGACGAACTGCCGGCGCTTCCGAATCGCGGTCGGCACCACGATCCTGGCGCCGGGGCGGTTCCGCCTAGCGGATGAGATGCCGCTTCTCCGACTCGGTGCGCGACTGCCAGCCGACGCGTTCGAGTTCGGGGATGTCGTTCTCGTGTTCGGGATATCCGACGCAGAGGTAGGCGACCAGTTTCCACGTGGCCGGAACCGCGAGTGCTTCGGTCACTGCGTGGGGTTCGAGAATGGACACCCAACCGATGCCGACGCCGCGGGCCCGGGCCGCCAACCACATCGTGGTGATGGCCGTGACGACCGAGTACTCGAGCGTCTCCGGCACGGTCTGGCGACCGAGGCCGTGGCCCTGCTCGGCGTCGGGCGCGCAGAAGACGGCGAGATGGACTGGTGCGTCGTCGAGGCCGGCGAGCTTCAGTGACGAATACAGGTGTGCGCGTTCGCCGGTGTAACCGTTGAGTGCCTCGGCGTTGCATCGGATGAAGCTGTCGCGCACGGTCTCTCGCACCGACGTTGTCCGGACCTCGACCCATCGCCACGGCTGACTGTTGCCGACCGACGGAGAGAGCTCCGCGGCCTCGAGGATCTCGGGGAGGAGGTGTGGTTCGAGGGGTTCGCGGCTGAATCGACGGACGTCGCGTCGCCAGCGGAAGAGTCGGTTCAGGTCGCCGACGAACGCCTTGTCGAAAGTTCCGTCACTCATCGGTTGTCGAGCCTAGCGTGGGTGACCGATCAGAACGGTGCGGGGCCATCCTCGACCTGCCGACGTTCGCGTTCGCGTTTGTTGCGGGCACGTTCGGCTCGCCGCCGGGCGTGTTTCGCGGCGGTTCGATCGGTCGGCGGCGGCGCGTCGTCGCCGGTGATGACCCGGGGTTTCGGTGGGGCTTGGGCAGGTTGTTCGAACCGGATACGCCGGAGGTTGGGGAAGAGGTCTTCCAGGGTTTCGGCGTCGCCGCGGATGCGGTAGCCCTCCGGGGTGATGTATTCGGTGACCAGGCGGCCGTCCTCGTCGCGGTACTGAACGTCGACCCAGTCGCCGAAGGTCTTGTGCAGGTGCCCGAACCGGCACTTCGCGTTGAGGTTCTCACTCGAGGTGAGACCGCCGCGGGTCGGGCGCTGACGGTCGAACTCGGTGACGTGGTCGAGGTCGCAGTCGAACGATGACTGCTCGCAGCCGGGTTCGGTGCAGTACCCGTCCCGGATACGGACGAAGTCCGCACACGCCGTGGTCGGGCGGTACGGATCCGACGGCTGGGAACCCGGGTAGATCACGACGACCTCCGACGACGGTTCTGCCTCCTCGTGCGTGGCGTTCGCCGCAGTCGTAGCGTCAGACGCTGTCGAATTCGGACGTGTCCGTTCATGTTTCGCGTCGTTGTCGTCGTTGTTCTCGGCGGCCACCTGCGTGGGTGGGGTGCGGACCGGGGTGACGGGCTTGATCGCGGCGTCGGGCCGGGTGGCGAGGTCGCGGACATGCTCACCGGAGATGACACCATGCCCATCGACCCAGCCGATCCCCGGAGCGCCGTTGAGAGTCGCCTGATCGGTGACGACGTGAATGACGACCTCGCTGCGCACCGCCGCGACCACTGCATCAGGTTCGGGAACCTCCGCGGTGCAGTCCTCGCGATCACATAGGCACTCGAACTCGGTGCCGGTCAGCAACGCGAACATGGCATCCGAGTTACGTTGACCTGCCGTGCGGCCGTCGTGTTTGCACACCGAATCGGCGAGCACGCGAACGGCTTTGGCCGCGATACGTACGTTCTCCGCAGCCATCACCCCGGTGAGCTCGGCGGTCCCGTCGTCGAGGGTGTGCGTATACATGCCACGGTTATCGAGCGCTTCTTTGCGGCGTTCGCGCACCAGGTCGGGATCGTGGCGGAAGACGAGGCGGTCGACCATGTCCCGTAGCCGGGCCCGCGTCCACGAGCCTTTCTTCGATCGCAGGGTGGCGGCGATCTCGGCATCGAGGGTCGGGGTGATCGAGGAGTCGTACGGTACGAGGGCGGTGCGGGACAGGATCACCTGCAACTGCCACCGGGTGGTGATCCCGTCGCGGAGTGTGTCGAGGACCTCGGGCAGCGATTCCCGCAGGCCGATGGCCTCGTCGACCAGGATTTCGGCTTGGCGCCGGGTGAGGGAGAGTTGCCGCGCCACTCGGATGACGCAATCAGTGTCGCCGCTGACGACGATCGCACCACCCAGCGTGCTACGCACCGCGATGCAGCGCTCGGCGATGGCGTTCACCGCTTCGTAGCGCCGCCAGTCCTCATGAGACTGGCGGCGTTTCGACTGCGCCAGCTCCTCCATCAACTCGTACATGCCGGCCTCGTACGGGTTGGCAGGATCGACCCCGGCGAAAGACTCGCCCGGTAGATCGACCCGATTCCCCGACACCCTGCCCCCAGAAGTGTTGCCGTGCCAGCCCGTCCGGCTGGATCACTTGCTGACTACCAATGTAGATCAGACCACCGACAAAATCTGATTCGTATCCACAGGGTCCGGCTGTCAGGTATTGCGCGACAGTCGAATCCGCCGGATTGATATCGCGTGCGACTTCGTTCCGTAGAAACCCAGGCCATAGTCCGGCCGCTGAACAACTCGACGTTCATCCACAGATCATCCGTCCGGCGGTGGTGACACGGTTCCGGACCGGGCTCCTCGACCACACTGTGCCCATGTTGGGGCAAACACAGGCGGTGGGGCTCAACGCCTTTGCGGCGCATGTCGTCGACGTACAGGCGAGTGTGGGGTCGGGGTTGCCGGGTTTCTCGGTGACGGGTAGCCCGGATGCGTCGGTGCGGGAGGCTCGGGACCGGGTGCGGGCGGCGATCAAGAACTCGGGGTTCACGTTTCCCGACCTGAAGGTGACGGTCGCGTTGTCGCCGGCCGACATGCCGAAGGTGGGTTCGGGATTTGATCTGTCGATGGCGGTGGCGATTCTGGCTGCGACAGAACAGGTGTCGTCGGAGAAGCTGGTGTCGACGATCTTCCTGGGTGAACTCGGTCTCGATGGGAACGTGCGGCCGATCCGGGGAGTGTTGCCGGCGGTGATCGCTGCGCGTCAAGCCGGTTATCGACGTGCGGTGGTGCCGATCGAGACGGTGGCGGAGGCGGCGCTGGTCGAGGGGATGGACGTCGGTGGCGCGTCGAGCCTCAAGGAGGTGGCGGCCTGGCTCGCGGGTGACCTCGTACTCGACAACTTCCACCGGACGACACCCACGAAGCCGCCGCCGATCCCGGACATGGCCGACGTGGTGGGTCAGCACGAGGCGCGGCATGCACTCGAGATAGCAGCGGCCGGAGCGCATCACGTCCTGATGACCGGATCGCCGGGCATCGGCAAGACCATGCTCGCGCGACGACTGCCGGGCATCCTCCCGCCGCTGGGTCTCGAGGATTCCCTGGAGGTGACGGCGATCCATTCGCTGGTCGGGGAGCTGTCAGCAGGGCGTCCGCTGATCACCGAGCCGCCGTTCGTCGCGCCACATCACAGTTCGTCGACGACGGCGCTCCTCGGTGGCGGAACCGGGTTCGCCCGTCCCGGTGCGGTCTCCAAGGCACACCGCGGAGTTCTGTTTCTCGACGAATGCGCCGAGATGAGCGTCAAAGTCCTGGAATCGCTGCGGGAACCGCTCGAAGACGGCGAGGTGCGAGTGCCGCGCCGAGACGGGGTCGCCGTCTATCCCGCGCGGTTCCAGCTCATCCTCGCGGCGAACCCGTGCCCGTGTGCACCCGCACACGACGTCGACTGCGTGTGCACCGCGGTCGTGCGACGCCGCTATCTCGGCAAGCTCTCCGGACCACTGTTGGACCGTGTCGACATCCGCGTCCGCATGGACCCGCCGGGAAATGCCGCGCTGATGAGTGGGGCGGGGGAGTCGAGCGCCGAGGTTCGCGCACGGGTCACCGCGGCGCGTGCGGCCGCGGTCGAGCGGTGGTCGGAATTCGGGTGGCGCACCAACGCCGAGGTACCGGGATCGGCCTTGCGGCAGAAGTTCCGGCTACCTCCCGACGTCCTCCGGCCCATCGAACTGTTTCTCCGCGACGGGCGGGTGACGGCACGCGGCGCCGACCGTGCGTTGCGCCTGGCCTGGACACTCAGCGATCTGCGCGGCACCGACGCTCCCGTCGAAGACGATGTCGCACAAGCACTTCTGTACCGAGACCGAGGAGCGACCTGGTGAGTGGCAAGTACCCGGCGGAGCTGTCGGCGTGGACCTACCTGGCGCGCGTGGCCGAACCGCCGTGTGCGGACGTGATCGCGCTCGTGGACGAGGTCGGTGCGGTCGAGGCGGCGTCGGCCATCCGCAGGCGCACGGTGCCCGACGGTCATGAACCGGTGCTGGCCACGACCGCGGCACGATGCGATTCCGACTGTGCGGCCGAGGACCTCGATGCCGCCGCCGCGATCGGGGCGCGGTTGGTGACCCGTTCCGATCCCGAATGGCCGGCGTGGTCGCTGCTCGCGTTGAGCCAGGCCGACACCGCCCCTCGCGGTGGTGAACCCCTGGCACTCTGGGTCCGCGGACCGGCCCGCCTCGACGATCTCGCCGCCGCCTCGATCGCCCTCATCGGCTCCCGCGCGGCGTCGTCCTACGGCGAACACGTCACGCAGATGCTGGCGTCGGGTCTCGTCGGTGAGGGATTCGCGGTGATCTCCGGTGGCGCCTTCGGCATCGACGGTGCCGCCCACCGCGCCGTCGTGGCCGCCGGCGGGGTGACCGCGGCCGTGATGGCCTGCGGGATAGACCGCGACTATCCGGCCGCGCATTCGGCGCTCCTGACCGAGATCGCCCGGACCGGCGCGGTCATCAGCGAGTATCCGCCGGGTACGACCGCGGCCAAACACCGCTTCCTGACCCGTAATCGGCTGGTCGCATCACTGTCCGGGGCAACCGTTGTCGTCGAAGCGGGCCGTCGGTCGGGTGCGGCGAACACCGCTGCGTGGGCGCGCAAGCTCGGCCGTCCGCTGGGCGCGGTCCCCGGACCGGTGACGTCGGCGACCTCGGTCGGCAGTCATCGGATGATCGCCGACGGATTGGCGGTTCTGGTGTCCGACGTCGCGTCGGCGGTGAACCTCGTCCGGCCCGACGGCGGGGGAGACATCGGCCGGGGGCGGGTGAAGCCAACCGATGGGCTCAGCGCCGATCAGTTGCGGGTACACGACGCGATCCCCGGTCGGGGTGGTGTCGGGATCGAGGAGATCGCCTTCGCGGCCGGGCTCGAGGTACCGGCCGTGCGGGCGGCTCTGGCGCGACTGGACATCGACGGGCTCGTGGAGAACGTCGGCGGTCAGTGGCGACTCGCCACCGGGTGACTCACTTCCGCGTGAGGATGTCGAGGAAGATGCGGAGGTCGTCGGGCGTCGCCTCGCCGAGGCGTCCGTGGGCGTGGACGAAGCCGATACCGGCGTAGAGCAGCGTGGTCGCGCGGGCATGGGCCTCGGCCTCGTCGAAGCCGAGTTCACGCATCGCCTGATGGGCGATCTGGAAGATCTGACCGTCCAGCTCCGAAATCGAGTCCGCGATCGACTCGTCGGTCTCGGCCCACCTGCGCATCGCGGCCTCCATGCGCCAACGCCGGGGGTCGGACATGAGCCGCGTCATGCCCTCGATCCGCTCGATCGGAGGGAGCTCCTCGAGCTCCGCGATCTGTGCCACGGCCGCTGCCTGAACCTTCTTGCAGTGGTCGGCGAGCTCGGACTTCATCGTCGCGATGTCGGTGAAATGCCAGTAGAAGCTGCCCTTGGTGACGCCGAGCCGGGCACTGAGGTGGGAGATCTTCAGATCGTCGATCCCGTCCTCGAGAAGGACCTCCACCGCCGCGTCGAGCCAGTCGTCGGCGCCGAGGCGCGATGCGCGCGTCGGAGCACCCTCTCGGGTCGGTTGGAGCTCCGCTGGGTGGTCCGGCATGGAATCGCCTCTGGTCGGGTCTCGCGACGTCGGATCTCAAGAACTGCAAACTCTCGGATCACATCGCTTGATCGTGAGAAAACCTTACAAGCGCGTACCGCGAGTTCGCCGGAATGAACCGAAACCATCGCTTAGGTAGACCTAAGTAAGAGGCGTAAGGTGGTCGCGACAAGGAGGTTCCATGGCCAAGCGCGTGAACACGATGACGGTGCTCCGACGGGAACAGATCAGCCCGCACTTCGTCCGCCTCTACCTGGGCGGAGAAGGGTTCGACGACTTCCAGGAGGCGGTCGGCGCACCCGGTGACGCCGACACCGACATGTACGTGAAGTTCGTCTTCGCGCCGGACGGGGTGACCTACCCGGAGCCCTTCGACCTCCAGGAACTGCGGACGACGCTGCCCCCCGAACAGCAACCCGTCCTGCGCACCTACACCGTTCGCCGTGTCGATCCCCAGGCCCGGGAGATCCTCGTCGATTTCGTCGTCCACGGCACCGAGGGCATCGCCGGCCCATGGGCCGCCTCGGTGGAGCCGGGCGAAACCGTCCGGTTCATCGGACCGGGCAGCGGGTATCGGCCGAAGTCCGACGCTCCGTGGCACCTGCTCGCCGCCGACGAGGCGGGACTGCCCGCCGTCGCCGCCGCACTCGAGGCGCTGCCGGCCGACGCGGTCGCCAAGGTGTTCATCGAGGTCGCCGGGCCGGACGACGAACTCGACCTCACCGCGCCCCCGGGCGCGGAGATCGTCTGGGTGCACCGCGGCGGACCGGCCGGGGAGGTCGACGACTCGGTCGCCGGCGACAACGCACCCCTCATCGCCGCGGTCCGCGAGGCGCAGTGGCTCGACGGCGAACCCCACGTCTTCATCCACGGCGAGGCCCAGGCCGTCATGCACAACCTGCGCAGCTACATCCGCAAGGAGCGCAAGGTGAGCGCGGGCAACGCCTCGATCTCCGGGTACTGGCGCCGCGGCCGCACGGAAGAGGGCTTCCGGAAATGGAAGGCCGAACTGCGCGCCGCCGAAGAGGGCGCCGGTGTCGGTCGGTAGAGCCGGCCGGTAGGCATCGATCCGGCCACGGCACCGCGTGTGGGGTTGCACCCGCTCCCGCCGCACGCTGTGCTGACGGACATGCTCGACGACTTCGCCGATCACCTGCGCCTGGAGAAAGGTCGCAGTGAACACACCATCCGCGCATACGTCGGTGGTGCACGGGCGCTGCTGTCGTTCGCCGGCGCCCGCGGAGTCGCCGCGGCGGACATCGACCTCGCCCTCCTGCGCGCCTGGCTGGCCGAACTGACACGCCGCGGAGCCGCCCGCACGACGATCGCGCGGCAGGTCTCCGCGGCGAAGACCTTCTGCACCTGGGCGGTTCGCGAGGGCATCATGGCCACCGATCCGTCGCAGCGACTCAAGGCTCCGAAAGCACATCGCACCCTGCCTGCGGTGCTCGCACCCGGACAGGCCGACGCCGCGATCGATGCGACCGCTCAGGACCGCGACCCCGGGGACCCGATCGCACTCCGAGATCGCCTGATCCTGGAGTTGTTGTACGCCAGTGGAATTCGTGTCGGAGAACTGTGCGGACTCGACGTCGACGACGTGGACACCGGGCGACGCATCCTGCGGGTGATCGGCAAGGGTGACAAAGAACGTGCCGTGCCCTACGGCGAACCGGCGGCCAAGGCCATCGACGACTGGCTGCGCCGCGGGCGTCCCGCGCTGGCCACCGCCACATCAGGAGCCGCGCTGCTCCTCGGGGCACGCGGCGGCCGGCTCGACCAGCGGATGGCACGGTCGGTCGTGTCCCAAGCGGTCGCGGCCGCCGGCGGCCCGGCGATGGGACCACACGGCCTCCGGCACAGCGCGGCGACACACCTCCTCGAAGGTGGAGCCGACCTACGCGTCGTGCAGGAACTGCTCGGGCACTCGTCGCTGGCGACGACGCAGATCTACACCCACGTGAGCGTCGAACGCCTGCGGGCGGTGCACCGCCAGGCACACCCCCGCGCCTGATCACGGTGGTGGCCCCGGCTTCAGCGGTTTGAGCCGGACCCGCACCGCTCCGAGGAGGCCCAGCGGGTTCAGGTACTCCGCATCGCGTCCGACGCCGCGTCGAGCGCCCCAGTGCAGGCACGCCGCCACCGGACAGCCCGGATGTCCGGCGACGAGCGTGCCGATCAGCTCGCCGCGAGACACATGGTCGCCCTCGTCGACGGCGGCCTCGACCGGTTCGTACGTCGTGATCACCCCGTCCGGATGCTGCACCGAGACGACCGGGCGTCCGGCGACCCGGCCCGCGAACCGCACGCGACCCGCTCCCGCCGCGGCGACCGGCACTCCGGGTGCGGCCGCGAGATCGACACCCCGGTGACCCCGTTGCCATCTCTTCTCCGGCGCATCGAAGCCGGTCACGACCGTCGGACGCGGAGACAGCGGGGCAGAATAGGGGCGCGGTGCGGCGGTACCGGCCTGCGGGGTCGGGCACAGGACGGCCAGCCACAACAACGCGGTGAGCACAAAGCGGGAACAAGCGGTCGGCACACCTCTTGGACGCAAGCGGCGCCGATACGGATCCGTGGCCCGGGTCGGCGGCCGGAACGTTTTGGTTTTCGCTGGTCGACGCGCGTAAACTTTCGTCCGCACCTCATCGGTTGTTGATGAGGTGACTTCGCGCGCCTGCGAAAACACACCCCGAGTGGGCAGTCCCGGGCCTGGTCATCGACCGGTTCGGGTGGCACTCGCCGGCAGGCGCCAGGGTCGGCACCAACCCGGTGTCGACAGACAACTGCGACAAAAGGAAATCTCATGGCTGTCGTGACCATGAAGCAGCTGCTTGACAGCGGCGCACACTTCGGGCACCAGACCCGCCGTTGGAACCCCAAGATGAAGCGATTCATCTTCACCGACCGCAACGGCATCTACATCATCGACCTGCAGCAGACGCTGACCTACATCGACAAGGCCTACGAGTTCGTCAAGGAGACCGTCGCCCACGGCGGCACCATCCTGTTCGTCGGCACCAAGAAGCAGGCTCAGGAGTCGATCGCCGCTGAGGCAACCCGCGTCGGCATGCCGTACGTGAACCAGCGTTGGCTCGGTGGCATGCTCACCAACTTCAACACCGTGCACAAGCGTCTCCAGCGCATGAAGGAGCTGGAGACCATGGAGCAGACCGGTGGCTTCGAGGGTCGCACCAAGAAGGAGATCTTGATGCTGACCCGCGAGAAGAACAAGCTCGAGCGCACGCTCGGCGGTATCCGCGACATGGCCAAGGTTCCCTCGGCCGTGTGGGTCGTCGACACCAACAAGGAGCACATCGCCGTCGGTGAGGCTCGCAAGCTGAACATCCCGGTCATCGCGATCCTGGACACCAACTGCGACCCCGACCTGGTCGATTACCCGATCCCGGGCAACGACGACGCCATCCGCAGCGCCGCCCTGCTCACCCGCGTCGTGGCCTCGGCCGTCGCCGAGGGTCTCCAGGCCCGCGCCGGTGCCGCCGGTGGCGACGCCAAGCCGGAAGCCGGCAGTGAGCCGCTCGCCGAGTGGGAGCAGGAGCTGCTGACCCAGGCCGCAGCTCCGGCCGGTGGCGAGGCTGCCACCGACGCCCCGGCTGCTCAGTAACACCGCCGCAGCAATTCGGTCCCACCACACTCTTTCGAAGGAGGCTCGCCAACGATGGCGAACTACACCGCAGCCGATGTGAAGCGTCTTCGCGAACTCACCGGTTCTGGAATGCTGGACTGCAAGAACGCGCTGGCCAACAACGACGGTGATTTCGACAAGGCCGTCGAGGAGCTGCGCATCAAGGGTGCCAAGGACGTGGGCAAGCGCGCTGAGCGCTCCACCGCCGAGGGCCTGGTCGCCGCCAAGGGCGGCGCCATGATCGAGATCAACTCCGAGACCGACTTCGTCGCCAAGAACGACGAATTCCAGAAGCTCGCCGATGACATCGTGGCCGCGGCCGCCGAGGCCAAGACCAACGATGTCGAGGAGCTGAAGAAGGCTGCTCTCGGCAGCGGCACCGTCGACGAGGCCATCGCCGCTCTCTCCGCCAAGATCGGCGAGAAGCTCGAGCTCCGTCGCGTCGTCTACTACGACGGCCCGGTCGCCGTGTACCTGCACAAGCGTGCTTCGGATCTCCCGCCCGCCGTCGGCGTGCTGGTGTCCTACTCCGGTGAGGGCGAGGGTGCCGATGAGGCCGCTCGCGGCGCCGCCATGCAGGTCGCAGCTCTCAAGGCGCGCTACGCAACCCGCGACGAGGTCCCCGCGGACGTCGTCGAGAACGAGCGTCGCATCGCCGAGCAGACCGCCAAGGAGGAGGGCAAGCCGGAGCAGGCTCTGCCCAAGATCGTGGAGGGTCGCGTCAACGGCTTCTACAAGGACGTCGTGCTGCTCGACCAGCCGTCCGTCCAGGACTCGAAGAAGACCGTCAAGGCCCTGCTCGACGAGGCCGGCGTGACCGTCAAGGGCTTCACCCGCTTCGAGGTCGGCCAGGCCTGATCGTTTCCCGGGTCTCCCCGGACGACGACTCGACCGCCCCGTCTCCCATCGTGGAGGCGGGGCGGTTGTCGTTTCGCCGCAGCACCAGCGTCAGGCAGCCGACACCGATCGCGAGTGCGGCCAGAACCCACAGCGTCGTGCGGAATGCACCCAGGAAGGTGCGTGCGGTGACCGCGCGTGCCGCACTCTGGGTCCAGCGCTGCGCCTCGGCGGCGACCGCCGCGACCGTGCTGTTCGCCGGGGTGCCCGCACATCCGGTGGCAGGTCGTTCCGGATGTGGCGAGGTGAGCTGTCGTGTCGCGCACCAGGTGAACCGGTCGGCCACCGCCGGCCGGAACATCGGATCGACCGGCGAATCCTCCAGTGCGACGGCGAGTTCCGCGTGCACCGCGGGCACGCTCGTGTCGGTCTGCCCGGCCACCTGTCCGAAGAAGAACATCGTCACGAGCGCCAGCCCGATCGATGCACCGATCTGTTGCACCGTCGGGATCGTGCCGCTGGCCGACCCGACCGTCTCCGCCGAGGTGTCGGAGAGGATGACCGCCTGCAGGGGTGCGACGAACGATCCCGTACCGACACCACCGAGGACCAGGGGAGCCAGGATCGCCGCCACCGGAAGGGTTTCCGACGCCGGGTCGAGGACCAGCGCGATCCAGGCGAAAGCCACCCCGACGGTGAGAACACCGCCGAGCAGAACCCGTGGCGCGCTGACGCGAGCGACGGCCCACGGCGAGGCGAGCGATCCCACGGCCGCCCCGCAGGCGAAGGGCAGAGCGAGCAGTCCGGTCTCCAGCGCCGAGTACCCGAGGCCGAACTGCGCCGTGATCGACACGGTGAAGAAGAAGCCCGCGAAGACGCTGAAGAACAGCAGCGACATGCCCAGTCCGACCGCGAACCGGCGGGAGGAGAAGAGATCCATGCGCAGCAACGGTGTTCCGCCCCGAGCCGCGAGCCGCTTCTGCTGCCACACGAAGGCGACCGACAGGACCACGGCGGCGCCGAGCATGACCCACAGGAGTGCCGGCCACTGTTGTTCCCGACCCACGGCCAGTGGGTACAACAGCAGGAGCAGCGCGGTCGCCGAGAGCATCATCCCGACGATGTCCGGCCGGTCGGGATCGGGGTCGAGGGTGGCGGGGAGTCGACGCCACGCCAGCACGCAGGCAACGATCCCGAGCGGCAGGTTGACGAAGAAGATGGTGCGCCAACCCCATCCGGCGACGTCGGCGTGCACGAGCAGGCCGCCGACGACGGGACCCAGGATCGCGGCGAGACCCGCCACGGCGCCGTAGATCCCGAAGACCAGCCCGTGGCGTTCCCTGGTGAACAGGGCGGCGATCAAGGCCAGCGTCTGTGCGGACATCAGCGCCGCGCTGATGCCCTGCGCACCGCGGAACACGATGAGCATCACCGGATCCGTTGCCAGGCCGCACAACATCGAGGTGACGGTGAAGGCGATCATCGCGATCAGGAACAAGCGCCGACGCCCGTACCGTCCGCCGAGGGTGGCCGCGGTGAGCAGCGTGCACGCGAACGACAACGTGTAGACCGTCAGCACGAGAAGTTGCTGCGAGGTCGACGCCCCGAGGTCGACCGTCAGGTCGGGGAGCGCGATGTTGACGATCGTCGTGTCCAGCATCTGCATGAACACGCCCAGCAGACACCCGGCAAGGGCCAGCCACGCCGGGCCTGCGGTCACGAGGTGAGTGCGGGCAACGAGGCTCGATAGTCACCCTGCTCGGCCACCGTGCTGATGACCTCGACGAAGCGTTCGACGTAGCGCTGCACCGATTCCCGCGCGATGTCGGTGTTCGGGTACAGGAAGGTGATCGAGGTCGTGGTGGGGAAGCGGTTCACCCACATGTAGACCTCTTCGCTGCTACCGCGGTTGCCGAACAGGCAACCGTTTCCTGCCTCGAAGATCTCCACACCCGGTAGCTTGCGAACGTCGATGTAAGAGATCATCGGCACCGACCAGCCGGGCACGACATCGAGTCCGTCCGCGGGTTCGGCCAGCTCCAGCACCCGGTGGAAGGAGATGTCGGTCAGCTCTTTTCCGGCGGCGTAGCTGCGTGCCGCCTGCGGTGCGAGGCTGCGGAACGTCGTCGTGTCGTCGACCGTCAGAGGTACCGGGATGAGGCTGGTGAACCAGCCCACCGAGTTCATCTCCTCGGCGCCGGACCTGGTGCTCTTCGGTGTCATGCCGAAATACTCGTTCTTGCCGGTGAATTCGGCGTAGACCAGGGCGGCGATGGCCATGACCCCGGAGATCACGTTGGAACCCAGTTCGCGGCAGACGTCCTCGAAGCGCTGGGCGGCAGCCTCGTCGAACACCGTCGCGTTGAGAAGCGCACTCCGCGTGTAACCTTCGTCGCCGGTGCCGAGGGGGAGCGGGAAGCTGGGCAACCTGCCCTCGTTGGCCCGGACCAGTTCGATCCACCGTTCGACGTGCGGCGAGCGCCGGGTGAGCTGCCGGGAGATGGCGCGTTCACGTGCGCAATAGTCGATATAGCTTCCCACGGAGGGGAGTTCGGCCCCGGCGCCGAACGCGGCGTTCAGATAGAGCGTCATGAGCTCCAGGCAGGTGGACGCCTGGGAGATGCCGTCGGTGTTGAGGTGGTCGACGGCGGCGTAGATCGTGAAACCGCCATCCCATTCGATCGCACCGAAGGTGAAGCAGTCCCAGTTGAACGGACCGGCCGTCTCCTCCTGGACGAGAGTGCAGAGACGCTCGGCGTCGAGATCGCCGTGGTCGACGGGCACCATCTCGATGTCCTCGGTCGGCACGAGATGACGAAGCACCGAACCGTCGTCCTCCATCGAGAACCACGAACGGAAACTGTCGTGACGCCGGACGAACTCGTTGACCGCCGTGGTCATCGCCTCCACATCCAGCGGGGCCGTGACGTCGAATGCCATGAGGCACAACCGGGCGAACCGGAAACCGGCGGATTCGTTGCGCCACGCAACTTTCAGGTATTCCTCCTGCTGATGCGACGCGGGGACGGGATGCACTGGCGCCTGTCCGGCGGCGGTGACCGAGGCGAGTGAGGCCACCCAACTCGTCAGATGACCGGGGCGCGGGTCCCACTCCTCGATCAGTCCGAACTTAATCATCGTGTGACCACCTCTTTGCTGAAGGGGATTTGATACCGGGTGAACCAGGTCTCGAGACGCTTGTCATCCAGGTGACTCAAGGCGCTTCGACGGTCGTCCGGACGCTACCTGACATTCGTCGGTGATGTAACGGTGTTCCGACGGATGGGCCTCGTTTTGGTGAAAATGTCGGGCTTCCTGGACAATTGACCACATCTGATGTCAGTTGGTTCGTGGTGGACACCGTCGCTTTCGTGCGGCAGACTGCCTCCGCATCGCCCGTGATGCGGATCGCGTCGCTGTGGTGCTGTGGGAAAGCGGAGTGGATGAACGGACAAGGTCTCACCGGGGTGGACGGTCGCCGCATGTTCGGTGCAGTGGGTCTCGTCGCGCTGTCGGTGCTGGCGATGATGGTCGGTCTGCCGAGTCGTTCTGCCGCGGAGCCGAATCCGGCGTCGATCGTCGCCGAATACGTGCAGCCTGCGGGCGAGATCGACCTGGCGGTGCGGTCGACGGCGATGCGTCAGACGGTGACCGTCAAAGTTCTTCCCGCACGAGGGGATCGGCCGGCTCCCACGCTGTACCTGCTGAACGGCGCCGCCGGCGGTGACGGCGGCAGCAGCTGGTTCGACCGCACGGACATCCGGACGTACTTCGCCGATCAGAACGTCAACGTGGTCGTACCCATGGGTGGCGCCGCGAGTTACTTCACCGACTGGCAGCATCCGGACCCCGCGCTCGGGGTGCAAAAATGGGCCACGTTTCTCACCTCGGAACTGCCCGCGGTGATCGACCGTCGTCTCGACGGGAACGGCCGCAACGCGATCGCGGGCATCTCGATGGCCGGCACCTCGGTGTTCCAGCTCTCGCTGCACGCCCCCGAACTGTACGAGGCGCTCGGCTCGTTCAGCGGGTGTGCCCAGACCAGCGACCCGATGGGCCAGGCGGTCGTGCGAATGGTCGTGGAGGGACGCGGCCACGGCAACACCCTCAACATGTGGGGACCGCCGACGAGTCCGGCATGGCGGGCCAACGACCCGTATGTGCACGCGGCGTCGTTTCGCGGCAAGTCGATCTATGTGTCCAACGGTTCCGGCACACCGGGGCGCTACGACACGATCGACGGCCCGGGCATCGACGGGAACGGCTCCAAACTGTTCGATCAGCTCGCCGTCGGTGCGGTGATCGAGACCGCGACGGCCGAGTGCACGCGCAACCTCCAGCGCCGGCTGCGCGAGGTCGGGGTGCCGGCGACCTTCCACCTCTACCCCGGCGGCACCCACTCGTGGCCGTACTGGCAGGACGAACTGCACCGCGCCTGGCCCCAGTTCCGCGCGGCGCTCGCACGCTGACACCCACGCGTGTCGCGGGTCGCATTCGGTGAGGACGTACCATAGTTCTCCGAACCGACGAGTGAGGAAGCGAATGAGCGAAGCGCCCGATCCCACCCCATCCGATCTCGACAAGTCCGAGCGTTCCGGGTCCGGGCGTTCCGGATTCCATCGAGTCCTGTTGAAGCTGGGCGGTGAGATGTTCGGCGGGGGAGAGGTCGGTCTGGACCCGGACGTCGTCGCGACCGTGGCCGATCAGATCGCTGACGTCGTCAACTCCGGTGTCCAGGTGGCCGTCGTCATCGGCGGCGGCAACTTCTTCCGCGGCGCCGAGCTGCAGCAGCGTGGCCTCGACCGTAGCCGTTCGGACTACATGGGCATGCTCGGGACCGTGATGAATTGCCTTGCTCTGCAGGACTTCCTGGAGAAGCGCGGCATCAGCACACGCGTGCAGACCGCCATCACCATGGGTCAGGTCGCCGAGCCGTACCTGCCGCTGCGCGCCCAGCGTCACCTCGAGAAGGGACGCGTGGTCATCTTCGGCGCCGGCATGGGCATGCCCTACTTCTCCACCGACACCACCGCCGCCCAGCGCGCGCTGGAGATCAAGGCCGAGGTGGTCCTCATGGCCAAGGCCGTCGACGGGGTCTACGACGCGGACCCGCGTACCGACCCGAACGCCCGTATGTTCACCGAGATCACCCACCGCGAGGTCCTCGACAAGGAACTCAAGGTCGCCGACGCGACCGCCTTCAGTCTGTGTATGGACAACAAGATGCCGATCTTGGTGTTCAATTTGCTCCAACAGGGCAACATCGCCAGGGCGGTGGCCGGAGACCGGATCGGCACGCTGGTCAGCACCTGACAAACACCCCGCGCCCCGCACGAGAACACCGCCTCGCCAGGCCCTACCGAACGGAACAAGGACGAAGATGATCGACGACGCGCTGCTCGACGCCGAGGAGAAGATGGAGAAGGCGGTCAACGTCGCCAAGGAGGACATGGGCTCCATCCGCACCGGACGGGCGAATCCGTCCATGTTCAACAAGATCAACATCGAGTACTACGGCGCGTTGACCCCGGTGACCCAGGTCGCGTCGATCAACACCCCGGAGCCGCGCCTGGTCGTCATCAAGCCGTACGAGGCGTCGACGCTGCGTGACATCGAGACCGCGATCCGCAACTCCGACCTCGGCGTGAACCCGACCAACGACGGCACGATCATCCGCGTCGCCATCCCGCAGCTCACCGAGGAGCGTCGTCGCGACCTGGTCAAGCAGGCCAAGGGCAAGGGTGAGGATGCGAAGGTCGCCATCCGTAACGTGCGTCGCAAGGCCGCCGACGAGCTCAAGCGCATCCAGAAGGACGGCGAGGCCGGCGAGGACGAGGTCACCCGTGCCGAGAAGGAACTGGACAAGACCACGGCCACCTACGTGCATCAGATCGACGAGCTGGTGAAGCACAAAGAAGACGAATTGCTCGAGGTGTGAGCGAGAAGGCATCCGACCCCGAGAAGAAGTCCGGGCCCGAGGAGAAGTCCGGGCCCGAGAAGAAGTCACGGGCAGGTCGTGACCTCCCGGCTGCGATCGCAGTCGGAGGCACGCTCGGGGTCAGCATCATCCTGATCCTGCTGTTCGCGCCGATGCTCTGGTATGGCCTCGTCGCCGTCGCGTTCGCGATCGCCACCTGGGAGGTCACCAAGCGGCTGCACACCGCCGGGTACAACGTCGCCTTCTGGCCACTGCTCATCGGCGGTCAGGTCATCATCTGGGTCAGCTGGCCGTACGGGCCCACCGGAGTGCTGGTCGCCTTCGTCGCGACCGTCCTGGTGTCGATGGTGTGGAAGCTGCTCGCCCAGGGCATCTCGAACGCACCGGAGGACTACCTCGTAGACCTGGCACTCACCGTGTTCGTGCTGGCCTGGCTGCCGCTCCTGGCATCCTTCGGCGTCCACCTGGTGACGCAGGAGGACGGTGCCGCCCGGGTTGCGACGCTCATGGTGGTCGTCGTCTGCTCCGACGTCGGTGGCTATGCCGCCGGTGTCCTGTTCGGCAAACACCCCATGGCGCCGGCGATCAGCCCCAAGAAGTCGTGGGAGGGCCTCGTCGGTTCGCTGCTCGTCGGCACGGTCGGCGCGGTCGGCTGCATCACGTTCCTGATCGGCAGCCACTGGTGGATCGGATTGATCCTGGGGCCCGTCCTGGTCGTGTGCGCGACTCTCGGCGACCTGGTGGAGTCACAGGTCAAGCGCGATCTCGGCATCAAGGACATGGGGACGCTGCTCCCCGGCCACGGCGGCATCATGGACCGCCTCGACAGCCTGCTGCCCTCGGCGTTCGTGGTGTGGGCGGTGCTGACCGCTCTCCTCTGAAACGCGGGCGCTAGCCGGCGGCCTTCTTCAATGCCCGGCGCAACTGGAGCATGCGCAGGCCGCCCACGAGGGCGACGATCAGCGCACCCGCGATCGCGGCGATCAGCAGGCTCACGCCGAGCGGGAGGTTGACCTCCCAGAAGATCAGTTCGATCCGCTGACTCTCCAGGTTCTGCACGATGAACACCAGCAGCAGGACCAGGATGATCGCCCCGATGACCACGCCGAACCAGGCCGCGCGCGTACGGGTGTGCTCGACATCGGCGACGGTCTGCCGCAGGCGGTCGCGCTCGGCGAGTACGGCGTCGGGGGCGTCGCTCGCCGATGCCGGGGTCGGTGGCACGGGCGCGGGATCAGAGGCGGACGCGGAGCCGGGCTCTCCCTGCGAACCCCACTGCGGGACCGGATTTCCGCTTCGCCGGCGATCGGGTGTGGTCATGGGTTCATCATGACATGCGACAATGGGCCGATGACCGCATTACCGCTGGTGTTCGACGCGCCCAAACGCGGGCTGCCGCCGACACACTTCGCCGATCTCGACGCCGCCGGCCGCGTCGCGGCGCTGGCCGAATTGGGTCTCCCGAAGTTCCGGGCCAACCAGTTGGCCCGGCAGTACTACGCCCGCCTCAACGGCGACGTCGAGGAGATGACCGATCTGCCCGCGGCGTCCCGCGACGCCGTGCGCGAGAAGCTGTTCCCGCAGCTCCTGACGCCGGTCCGGCACATCTCGTGCGACGACGACTCCACCCGCAAGACGCTGTGGCGACTGCATGACGGCACTCTGCTGGAGAGCGTGCTGATGCGATACACCGAGCGCAACACCCTGTGCATCTCCAGTCAGGCGGGCTGCGGCAT
Organism: Gordonia sp. GONU; assembly: GCF_024733855.1. Lineage (NCBI taxonomy): Bacteria > Bacillati > Actinomycetota > Actinomycetes > Mycobacteriales > Gordoniaceae > Gordonia > Gordonia sp. GONU. The sequence goes on along the minus strand of NZ_JANRHB010000001.1, from coordinate 313,473 downwards.
GGCCTGCCCGTTCTGTGCGACCGGCCAGGGCGGTCTCGACCGCAACCTGTCGACGGCCGAGATCGTCGATCAGGTCCGGGCCGCCGCCCGCGCCCTTCGTGACGGTGAGCTCGGCGAGCCGGGCCGCCTCTCGAACGTCGTGTTCATGGGTATGGGAGAGCCGCTCGCCAACTACAAGCGCGTGGTCAGCGCGGTCCGGCAGATCACCTCGCCGGCACCCGACGGGCTCGGCATCTCGGCGCGGTCGGTGACCGTCTCGACCGTCGGTCTCGCACCGTCCATCCGGCGTCTCGCCGACGAGGGGCTCGCGGTCACGCTGGCCGTGTCCCTGCACACGCCCGACGACGAGCTGCGCGACACGCTCGTCCCGGTGAACAACCGCTGGTCGGTGGCCGAGGTGCTGGAGGCCGCGCGCTACTACGCCGACACCACCGGACGCCGCGTCTCCATCGAGTACGCCCTGATCCGCGACGTCAACGATCAGCCCTGGCGTGCCGATCTCCTCGGGCAGAAGCTGCACAAGGCGCTCGGGTCCCTCGTGCACGTGAACCTCATCCCGCTCAACCCGACACCCGGCTCGGAGTGGGATGCCAGCCCCAAGCCGGTGGAACGTGAGTTCGTGCGCCGCGTCCGCGAGCAGGGCGTGTCCTGCACCGTGCGCGACACCCGCGGTCAGGAAATCGCCGCGGCGTGCGGGCAGCTCGCCGCCGAAGAGCGCTGAGCGGGCGAGACGCAACCAGGACACGAAAAACGCCGAGCGGCCCCAGGCCGCTCGGCGTTTCTCGGGGTCTTGGTCAGTGGTGGTTCAGGACCACTTGCCGCGGTTCATCCACCAGCCGCGTACGACGAAGAACAGGACGCCGGCCGCAAACGCGATGAGCCAGATGTCCTCGACATGACCGGTGTGGTTACCGATGAGCATGAACAGCAGGAAGGCCGCGAAGAAGAGGGCGGCACCGTAGAAGGTCTTCGTCGCCGATCCGAACCAGCCGAAGCGGGCCGACGGTGCATCGGCGGGCTCACGGCGCCAGCCGGTGTCGATGACCTCGGCGTGTCCGCCAGTGTGCTCCACATCGGTGCTTGCCACAGCCACTCCTCACAGCGCGGGTCGTCAGATGTCTGACGAACGGTAGTAGTTCCCGATCAGCATAGCGGCACAGTGATCTCGGAGACCGAGCCCGGTCGGTGATTCGATGACAGAATGCGGCTCATGGCTTCGTCCGACTTCCGCGCGGGCCCGAGCGCGGGCCGTTCCCTCGCCGACTTCCGCACCGAGAACTATCCCCGCGACATGGTCGGATACGGTTCCACGCCACCGGACCCGCAGTGGCCCGACGGCGCGAAGATCGCCGTCCAGTTCGTGCTCAACTACGAGGAGGGTGGCGAGAACAACGTCCTCGAGAACGACCGCGGCAGTGAGACGTTCCTGTCGGAGATGGTCGGTGCTCAGGCGTTCCCGAACCGGCACATGAGCATGGAGAGCATGTACGAGTACGGGTCGCGGGCCGGGGTGTGGCGCGTCCTGCGGACGTTCTCGCGCCGCGGGCTGCCGCTGACGATCTTCGCGGTGTCCCAGGCGATGGCCCGCAACCCCGAGGTGGCGGCCGCCTTCGTCGAGCGCGGCGACGAGATCGCCTGTCACGGATACCGATGGCTCAACTACCAGCTCATCGACCCCGAGGTCGAGCGCGAGCACATGCGGGCCGGCATCGAACTGCTGACCGAGATCACCGGCGAACGACCCCGCGGCTGGTACACCGGCCGGGATTCGCCGAACACCCGGCGGCTCGTCGTCGAGCAGGGCGGATTCACCTACGACTCCGACAGTTACGCCGACGACCTGCCCTACTGGGTGAAGGTCCCGCGCGGCGACGAACTCGTCGATCACCTCGTCGTGCCCTACACACTCGACACCAACGACATGCGGTTCGCCTCACCCGGCGGATTCCCGTCGGGTGAGCAGTTCTTCGCGCATCTGCGCGATGCCTTCGACGTGCTCTACCGGGAGGGCGTCGAGGGGGCGCCGAAGATGCTGTCGGTCGGACTGCACTGCCGGCTCGTCGGCCGGCCGGCACGACTGGCCGCACTGGAACGGTTCCTCGATCACATCCAGTCCCACGACGACGTCTGGATCACCCGACGCATCGACATCGCCGACCACTGGCGGCAGATCCATCCAGCGGAGCACTGGCGGAAGGTGCACCCGACCGGCTGACACAATGGATACGTGCCCACACGTGTGTTGATCCTCGGCTCCACCGGTTCCATCGGCGTCCAGGCGCTCGAGGTGATCGCGGAACATCCCGATCGCTTCGAGGTCGTCGGCCTCGGTGCGGGCGGCGGAAACCTCGACCGGCTGGCCGCACAGGCCGCTGCCTTCGGCGTCCCCGCCGCGCGGGTGGCCGTGGCCGACGCCGCCCGCGCCTCCGAACTGTCGGAGCGTCTCGGGGCGCCCGTGCTCGGCGGGCCAGACGCCATGTGCGACCTCGTCGACGCCGTCACCGCGGAGACCGGCGTCGACGTCGTGTTGAACGCCGTCGTCGGATCGATCGGCCTGGCACCCTCGCTCGCCGTGCTCCGGACGGGCGCGCGCCTCGCGCTCGCGAACAAGGAGTCGCTCGTCGCCGGCGGGTCGCTGGTCCTCGACGCGGCGGCGCCCGGACAGATCGTGCCGGTGGACTCGGAACACTCGGCGATCGCCCAGTGCCTGCGCGCCGGAACCGCCGCCGAGGTGGACCGACTGGTCCTCACCGCGTCGGGCGGACCGTTCCGCGGATGGAGCGCAGAACAGCTCGAGGAGGTCACCCCCGAGCAGGCCGGCCGCCATCCGACCTGGTCCATGGGGCCGATGATCACCCTCAACTCGGCGACGCTGGTCAACAAGGCCCTGGAGGTCGTCGAAGCGCATCTCCTCTTCGGCGTCGACTACGACCACATCGACGTGACCGTCCATCCGCAGTCGATCGTGCACTCGATGGTGACCTTCGTCGACGGTGCGACCGTGGCCAAGGCCTCCCCGCCCTCGATGAAACTGCCCATCGCCCTGGCGCTGGGCTGGCCGGATCGCGTACCCGGGGCGTCGACCGCCTGCGATTTCTCCACCGCCTCCGCGTGGACGTTCGAACCCGTCGACGACAAGGTGTTCCCGGCGATCGAGCTCGCCCGGACGGCCGGACGGGGCGGGGGGAGTCTGACAGCGGTGTACAACGCGGCCAACGAGGCGGCCGCCGAGGGCTTCTTCGCAGGTGCGATCCGATTCCCGCGCATCGTCGAGATCATCGGTGAGGTGCTCGGCGAGGCAGATCAGTGGCGTGTCGCGCCAGGTACTGTGGAGGAGGTCTTCGCCGCCGATCGGTGGGCCCGGGAACGCGCAGCTCAGCTGGTCGCGGCCGCTGTGTAGCTGGATGGAGTGAGTACGTGAGTTTCGCGATCGGTGTCACGCTCTTCGCGGTGGCGCTGTTGCTGTCGGTGGCCTGGCATGAGTGCGGTCACATGTGGGCCGCACAGGCCACCGGCATGAAGGTGCGTCGATACTTCGTCGGCTTCGGACCCACGATCTGGTCCACGCGCCGCGGCGAGACCGAATACGGACTCAAGGCGATCCCACTCGGCGGCTTCTGCGACATCGCGGGCATGACCCCGCACGAGGAGCTCGCGGCCGACGAGCAAGACCGGGCGATGTACAGGCAGAAGGCCTGGAAACGGCTCGTCGTCCTGTTCGCCGGTCCCGCGCAGAACTTCATCCTCGGTTTCGTCCTGATCATCATCGTCGGCCTGAGTTTCGGACTGCCCGATCTCAGCCCGCCGCCGACCCCGGCCAAGGTCGCCGAGACGCAGTGCGTGTCGTCGACGATCACCATCTCCGGCGGTGAGCAGACCAACTCGCCGTGCACCGGCGGCGGTCCCGCGGCAGCGGCGGGCCTGCGGCCGGGGGACGAGATCGTGGCCGTCAACGGACAGCCCGTCGGCCAGGCCTCCGACCTGACCCCGGTCATCCGGGAATCGAAGGGCCCGGTCGTGCTGACCGTCGACCGCGGCGGCGAACGACTCGAGCTGACCATGACCCCCGAACCGGTCACGGTGACCGCGACCCGGTCCGATGGCACGACCGAGACCGTCAACTACAACATGGTCGGCATCGCCTACGACGCCCCGCCGGCGATCAAGGACTTCAGCGGCTTCGACGTCATCCCGGGCGCCTTCGTCTTCACCGGCGACCTGATCAAGGAGACCTGGAACGCGCTCCTGTCGCTGCCCACCAAGATCGGCGCACTCTGGACCGCGGTGACCGGTGGCGAACGCGCCCTCGACACCCCGGTCAGCGTCTACGGCGCCTCGGTGCTCGGCGGCCAGGCGGTCGAACGCGGCCTGTGGGACATGTTCTGGATGCTGCTGATCAGCATCAACTTCTTCCTCGGCCTGTTCAATCTGGTCCCGCTGCTCCCGCTCGACGGCGGACACATGGCGATCGTCGGCTACGAGAAGGGCCGCGACACCGTTCGTCGCTGGTTCGGACGGGCCCCCGGCGCCGCCGTCGACTACTACAAACTCCTCCCGATCACCTACGCCGCGGTGGTGGTGATGGCCGGTTTCATGGTGCTCACGCTCACCGCCGACATCATCAACCCGATCAATCCGTGGTGACCTCCCACAACGAATCCCCAGCAGAGACCCGACAGCCCACACCCGAATCACAGAGGTGAATCAGATGAACGCCCCGACTCCTGCCAACGCCGTGCCGATCGGACTCGGCATGCCGGCCGGACCCCCACCGGTGCTGGCTCCCCGCCGCAAGACCCGGCAACTGTTCGTCGGCTCCGTCGGCGTCGGCAGCGACCACCCGATCTCGGTGCAGTCGATGACGACCACGAAGACCCACGACATCAACGCGACCCTGCAGCAGATCGCCGAGCTGACCGCGTCCGGCTGCGACATCGTGCGCGTGGCGTGCCCGCGACCCGAGGACGCCGAGGCGCTGCCGATCATCGCCAAGAAGTCCAAGATCCCGGTCATCGCCGACATCCACTTCCAGCCGAAGTACATCTTCGCCGCGATCGACGCCGGCTGCGCGGCGGTGCGCGTGAACCCGGGCAACATCAAGGAATTCGACGGCCGCGTGAAAGAGGTCGCGAAGGCCGCGGGCGAGGCCGGCATCCCGATCCGCATCGGCGTCAACGCGGGTTCCCTCGACAAGCGCATCCTGCAGAAATACGGCAAGGCGACGCCCGAGGCGCTCGTCGAGTCGGCGCTGTGGGAGGCGAGCCTGTTCGAGGAGCACGGCTTCGGCGACATCAAGATCTCGGTCAAGCACAACGACCCGGTGATCATGGTCGAGGCCTACCGCCAGCTGGCCGCCCAGTGCGACTACCCGCTGCACCTCGGCGTCACCGAGGCCGGTCCGGCGTTCCAGGGCACCATCAAGTCCGCAGTTGCCTTCGGCGCGTTGCTGAGTGAGGGCATCGGCGACACCATCCGGGTGTCGCTGTCGGCGCCGCCGGCCGAGGAGATCAAGGTCGGCGATCAGATCCTGCAGTCGCTCAACCTGCGTCCCCGCAAGCTCGAGATCGTGTCCTGTCCGTCGTGCGGCCGCGCCCAGGTCGACGTCTACAAGCTGGCCGATGAGGTGACCGCCGGTCTCGAGGGCATGGAGGTCCCGCTGCGCGTCGCGGTCATGGGCTGCGTGGTGAACGGGCCGGGTGAGGCCCGCGAGGCAGACCTGGGCGTCGCCTCCGGAAACGGCAAGGGACAGATCTTCGTCAAGGGCGAGGTCATCAAGACCGTCCCGGAGGCGCAGATCGTGGAGACCTTGATCGAAGAAGCGCTGCGGATCGCCGAGGAAACAGGGGAAACTGGAGACGGCACGCACGTCGGCCCACCTGTGGTCACCGTCTCCTAGGCCCTACTTCTCGGACCGAACAGGCGCTGCGCGAGTCCCCTGTCAGGGAAGTGAGGAGCGGTGGTGCTGAAGCTACTGGGCGACAAACCGCTCGGCGCGCGTGATGCGGCTGCCGTCGAACGCGTGCTCGTGTCCGATCCGGTCGCGATGTGCATGGTCGCCGCGAGGTTCGAGACGCACGGCATCAACCCGCGGCTGCTCGGCGGGGAGCTCTGGACCGCACAGGACCCGTCGACATCGCTGTGCTTCTCCGGCGCCAACCTGATCCCGCTGATCGGGTCCCCGGACGACCTCGACCACTTCTCCGACCGCGCGGTCGCCGCACCTCGTGCCTGCTCGTCGATCGTCGGCCGGGCCGACCTCGTGCTGCCGATGTGGCAGCAGATCGAACCCGTGTGGGGGCCGGCGCGCGAGGTGCGGCCGGTCCAGCCGCTGCTGGTTCTGTCCGGATGCCCGGCCGTCCCGTCGGATCCGGCCGTCCGGCTGGTCACCCTCGACGACCTCGACGCCTACATGCCGGCCGCGATCGACATGTTCATCGGCGAGGTCGGCGTCGATCCCACCGCCGGCGACGGCTGGCGCTCGTACCGCAGACGACTGTCCTCGCTCATCTCGGCACAACGGGTCTTCGCGCGTTTCGACGGCCCCGACGTCGTGTTCAAGGCGGAGATCGGGTCGCTGTCCCGGCGGGTCGGCCAGATCCAGGGCGTGTGGGTGTCGCCGGAACGACGCGGCGAGGGTCTCGGCCTGGGCGGCACCGCCGCGGTCGCCGAGGCGGTTGCCGCCCACGGGCGACTCCCCAGCCTGTACGTCAACAGCTTCAACGAGACGGCTCGAGCGGTGTACGACCGCATCGGGTTCACCGAGGTCGGCACGTTCGCCACCGTCCTCGTCGACTGATCCGATCCCGTCTCAGGTCACAGCGAGACCTCCCGCGTGGCTACCGGGGATCGGTGCGTCGCAGCCATAGACTCGACCGCGATGTGGCGCACGAGAACTCGATGGACCCCGGCGGTGATCGTCGCGGTCTGTGCTGTCGTGATCGCCGCCACCGCCGCCTGTTCCTCGTCGGAGGACGACGGTCCGCGCCGGGCCGCCGAACGATTCCTCGAGGCGTACTCGCAACAGGAACTCGACTCGGCCGCCGCCCTCACCGACGTGCCGCAGACCTCGCGGTCGGCGATGGAGTCGGCGTGGTCGGGACTGGCCGCCGAAGAACTCGAGGCGAAGGCCGGTCGGGTACGCGTCACCGGTGACACGGCCGAGGTGCAGGTCGGCTACACGTGGACGCTGCCGCGCGGACGGGACTGGTCCTACGACGCGACCCTGCGCATGGGCCGATCCGACGCCGGCTGGGCGGTGCGTTGGGCGTCGACCGCGATCCACCCGAAACTCGGCGCCGATCAACGCCTCTCGCTGCAGATCATCGAGGCGCCGCGGGCGACGGTCAACGAGGCCGACGGTTCGGAGGTCATGGTCAACGGCACCGTCGTCGGCGTGAACTTCGATGCCGGGAAGGCCACCGAGCAGGGTGCTTCGGTGGCGACCTCGGTCACGAGCGCGGTGGGCGTGCTGCGCCGGTTCAACCCGGATCTCGACGAACAGCTGATCACCGAACAGGTCACCTCGAGTCGCCGACAGTATCCGCTGGCCCGCCTGTCGCACGCCCAGTTCGACCGGCTCCGCGACCAGCTCGCGATCCCCGGTGTCGTCACCAACGAACAGGCCGAGCTGGTTCCCAAGGACCCCAAGTTCGCGCCGGCGCTGCTGACCGAGGTCAAGAAGGTCGTCGACGGCGAGGTCTCCGGCCGTGCCGGCTGGCGCGTGGTCTCGGTGAACCCCAACGGGCTCGACGCCGCCGTGCTCGCCGACCACGACCCCGACCCGTCGCCCGCGGTGTCGCTCAGCCTGTCGCGGACCGTGCAGAACGCGGCGCAGCGAGCGGTCAACGCCTCCAACAGATTCCAGGTCGCGATGGTCGTCGTGCAGCCGTCCACGGGCCGCATCCTCGCCGTCGCGCAGAACCCCGCCGCGGACACCCAGGGCCCCATCGCGACGACCGGCCTGTACCCGCCCGGATCGACGTTCAAAATGGTCACCGCCGCCGCGGCGATCAACCACAAGCTGGCGACTCCCGACACCGTCGTGGGCTGCCCGGGGGAGATCCAGATCGGCCCGCGCCTGATCCCGAACTACAACGGCTTCGCGCTCGGTTCGGTGTCGATGCTGCAGGCGTTCGCCGCGTCGTGCAACACCACGTTCGCCAAGCTGGCGAGTCGGATGGGCCCGTCGGACCTGGCGCACGCCGCCGCCGCGATGGGAATCGGTCAGAAATACACGATCGCCGGACTCGACGCCGTGTCCGGGTCGGTGCCCATCGAGAACGAACTCGTCGCCCGCAGCGAGGCCGGCTTCGGTCAGGGCAAGGACCTGGTGTCGCCGCTGGGGCTGGCGCTCGTCGCGGCGACCGTCGCCAACGGGGTCAAGACCCCGGTGCCGCAACTGATCCTGGACAAACCGACCGAGATCGAGGGCCCGACCCCGACGATGCCGCCCGAGGTCTATCAGCAACTGCGGCCGATGATGCGGGCGGTGATCACCAGCGGTACCGCGTCGGTGATCGACGGTCGCGGAGCGGTCTTCGGGAAAACCGGTGAAGCCGAGTTCGACGGCGGATCGCACGCCTGGTTCGCGGGGTACCGCGGCGACATCGCCTTCGCGACCCTCGTGGTCCGTGGTGGCGACTCGAACAACGCCGTCGCCGTCACCCGTGACTTCTTCGACGGGCTGGGGCCGGGCTACGCGGTGCGCACGCCCTAACGGCGTTCGGGCAGGATCACCCGGCGGCCGCCGTGGTCGATGACCTCGACCGGATGGTCGTAGGTACGGCTCAACAGCCCGGCGGTCATCACCTCGTCGGTGGGGCCGACGGCCAGCAGCTCCCCGTGCTTCATGACTGCCACCCGGTCGGCGTAGGCGGCGGCGAGGGTCAGGTCGTGCACCACGAGCAGCACGGCGTTTCCGGCGTCGCGATGAACACGAAGGATCTCGAGGACCTGCTCCTGATGGTGGATGTCGAGTGCGGCGGTCGGCTCGTCGAGCATCATGACCGGGGTGTCCTGGGCCAGTGCCCGCGCCAGCGACACCCGCGCCTGTTGCCCGCCGGACAGCTGGACGAAGGGCCGGTCGACGATGTCGGCGAGTTCGCACAGGTCGACGGCGTCGGCGATGACCGCGGGGGAGTCGGCGGCCCTCGGGGTCCGCAGCCAGGGGTAGCGCCCCATGGCGACGACCTCGGCGACGGTGAACGGGGTGTCCACCCGGTTCTGTTGGGTGACCACACTGCGGTGACGCGCGAGCTCTCGCAACGAGGTGGTGGCGACGTTCCGGCCGTCGATCGTCACGCGGCCACTGTGCGGGCGGCGCGTACCGGACAACACCGACAGCAGCGTCGACTTGCCGCACCCGTTGGGCCCGACCAGCGCGACGAGCTCGCCGGGATGGACCTCGAGGGAGACGCCGCGCACGACCTCTCGCCCGCCGAGTTCGACGCGGATGTCCTCGGCCGCGATCCCCGGCGTACCGACGGCACGTGCGGCGGTCACCAGCCGGCTCCCGCGTGACGACTGCGGCGCAGCAGGATGAAGAAGACGGGCCCGCCGATCAGCGAGGTGAACATGCCGAGGGGGAGATCGGCGTCGCCGAGCATCGTGCGGGCCGCGAGATCGGCGCCGGTGATGACGAGTGCGCCGCCGATCACGCTGGTGGGCAGCAGGATGGCGTGTTTGGGTCCGACGATCAGCCGCATCACGTGTGGGACGACCAGGCCGACGAAGGCGATGATGCCGGCGAAGGCGACGGCCGCGGCGGTGAGGACCGCGGTCAGCACGATGGCCTGGCGTCGAACGGATTCCACGTTGACGCCCAGGGACGCCGCCTGGATCTCGCCGAGGGCGAGGAGGTCGAGTTTGTGGACGAGCAGTGCGCAGGCGGCAACACCTCCGATGACCAGCGGTGCCACCACCCAGATCTCGCTCCAGGTGCGGCCGGCCAGCGATCCCAGCTGCCAGAAGATGATCTGCTCGCGGGCGGCGGTGGAGGCGACGAAGGTCAGGAAGGCGATGACGCCCGCGGCGAAGGCGTTCACCGCGATGCCGGTGAGCACCAGCATGATCGCCGACGACGATCCGTCGCGCAGCGAGAGGAGGTAGACCGCGGCGGCCGTGACGAGACCGAAGAGGAAGGCGGCCCCGGCCAGCGCCCAATTCCCCCCGGCCCCACCGACTCCCGCCGTGCCGCCGGCCAGGACGATGACCAGGCAGGCGCCGACGGCCGACCCGGAGGACACCCCGATGATGCTGGGTTCGGCGAGGGGATTGGCCAGTACGCCCTGCAACAGACAGCCCGCAGCGCCGAGGGCGGCACCGACGAAGAGTCCGAGCACGATCCGCGGGAACCGCACGTTCCACAGTGCTCCCTCACCGTTGGGGTGCGAGGGCAGCGGCCCGATCTCGAGATGGTAGTGGTGGGCGATGCTGCCGAGGACCTCCAGCGGCGGGATCTCCACCTGACCGATTCCGGCGGAGACGATCGCCAGCGTCGCGGTGGCGATCAGCATCACGACCACCACGGTGAGGTTGCGGACCCGGTGCGAGCGGCCGATGGGCGGCGCGGTCGTGGGGTCGGCGGTCTGGACGCTCACGTGTAGATCGCCTTCGCCAGGGCCGCGAGCACCAGGCCGACGTCGGGGCCGAAGGCGAGGATCTTGCTCTCGTCGATCTGCACGACGCGGCGGTTGCGACCGGCCTCGGTGTCGGCGACTCCGGGAAGGGTGAGCACTCCGTCCGGACCGCCTACCGTGTCCGCGCCCTGTGTCATGACGATCAGGACGTCCGGGTCGGCGGTGATCATCGCCTCCGCGGTGATGGCGGTGAAGGCGCCGGTGAGCTGCGCGGCCTCGCCGGCATCCCGGCCACGTAGTTCGGCGATCAGATCATCGGCGCCCGAACCGGGTCCCGCGAGGAGCAGGAGATTGCGGCCGCGGATGTAGAGAAAGGCCATCGTCGGGTCGCCGGAGGGGTCGGGGACGAGATCGCGGGCCGCCTCGATCTGTGTATCGGTGCGCTCGACGAGCTTCTCACCGGCCGCGGGGACACCGAGCGCCTTGGCGACCGACCGCATCAACGTGTCGTTGGACGCGAGGTCGCGGATGGCGGGGAAGACCACCACGGTGACACCGGAGTCGCGGATCTGATCCACCGCGGTCGCCGGGACCGTCGATTCGCTGACCAGCAGGAGCGTCGGCGCAAGCGCCAGAACGGATTCGGCGTTGAGGCTGTGGCCGCGGTTGGTCACCACGGGGAGACCGACCGCGGACGGGAACGCCGTCGAGGTGTCGCGGCCGACGACATGGGAGCCCAGACCGAGCGCGAAGACGATGCTGCCGAGGGTTCCGCTGATGTCGGCGGCGATGATCCGGCTGGTGTCGGTGACGGTGACCGGTCCGTAGCGCACCGAGTCGACGGTGACCGGCAGCGCCGAGGTCGGGTCGTCCTCGACGGGGATCACGTCGGTGTCGTCGAGGACAGCCGTCTGTGGGCCGCTGCGCAGGTGGGCTCCGGGAGAGTGCCGGTCCTGTTCGATCGGGGTGACGAAGCACGCCGAGACGGTCAACGCGGTGAGGACCACCACCAGCCAGGCCCGCACCGATCTGATCGACGCGCCCACCGCCACCACCTTCGATTCGGGTTCCGACGCTCAACGGCGCGGATGTCTTAGGGCGAGCTTAGTTGTCGCGTCCGGGTCGTCCGCGCGCCGGTCCGCTTCGGTGGAGGTGGATAAAGTGGTCGCATGCCAGTTCGCAGCGCCCTGACTCCCGGTACCCCTACGCCGATCCGGACCGTGCCCGACTCCATCGAGCGGCCGGAGTACGTGTGGAAGCCGACGGTCGCCGAGGGCCACGAACCATGGGTGCAGACCCCCGAGACCATCGAGAAGATGCGCCTCGCCGGCAAGATCGCCGCCAATGCGCTCGCCGAGGCGGGCAAGGCCGTCGCACCCGGCGTGACGACCGATGAACTCGACCGGATCGCCCACGAGTACATGGTCGATCACGGCGCCTACCCGTCGACGCTGGGCTACAAGGACTTCCCGAAGTCGTGCTGCACGTCGCTCAACGAGGTGATCTGTCACGGCATCCCGGATTCGACCGTCATCGCCGACGGTGACATCGTCAACATCGACGTCACCGCCTACATCGACGGCGTCCACGGCGACACCAATGCGACCTTCCTCGCCGGGGACGTCGAGCAGGAGGTCGTCGATCTCGTCGAGCGCACCCGCATCGCCACCGAGCGGGCGATCAAGGCGGTCAAGCCGGGTCGCGAACTCAACGTCGTCGGACGAGTCATCGAGTCGTACGCGAACCGCTTCGGCTACACCGTCGTCCGTGACTTCACCGGTCACGGCATCGGGGAGACCTTCCACAACGGGCTCGTCGTGCTGCATTACGACGAACCCAACGTCGACACCGTCCTCGAACCGGGCATGGTGTTCACCATCGAGCCGATGATCAACCTCGGCGGGCTGGCCTGGGAGATGTGGGACGACGGCTGGACGGTCGTCACCGCGGACCGGAAGTGGACCGCGCAGTTCGAGCACACCCTCGTGGTCACCGAGGACGGCGCGGAGATCCTGACCCTGCCGGACGCCTGATCCGGGGTCACGCCTGATCAGGCGGGGAAGCGCACGGCCTGCGGCTCGTTGCTCGTCGTGGTGGTGCCGTTGCCGAGCTGGCCCTTGCCGTTGAGTCCCCAGCAGTACATCCCGGAACCGGCGACGGCGCACACGTTGGCCGAGCCGGTGGTGATCGCGGTGACGCCGGACAATCCGTTGACCCGGTCCGGCGCGTGGTCGGGAAGCGCGCTCCGCGAACCCCAGCAGTAGGCGGAACCGCCCGCCGCGGCGCACGCGCCGTAACCCGCGGTCGAGACCTGCGTCGCGCCGCGCACGTCGATCGGCGTCGGCTGCAGCCGGTTGACCTCGGTGCCGTCGCCGAGCTGCCCGGACTCGTTCTCCCCCCAGCAGAAGACGGTGCCCGAGGTGCCGCCCGAGCCGTCGGCGACCGCACAGGTCGAGTAGAGACTCGTGCTGATCGAGGTGGGGGAATCGAGGTCGAGCTTCGTCGGAACCGCCCGGTTGGTGGTGGTGCCGTCGCCGACCTGCCCGTCGGCGTTGTTGCCCCAGCAGTAGGCGGATCCCGCCGCGATGGCACAGGTCGTCGTGTGCGCGGACGAGACCGCCGTCACGTCGGACAGGCCAGCGACCCGCGTCGGCACCGGGACCGACGCGCCGGTGCCCGCGCCGGTCTGCCCGTTGAGGTTGTTCCCCCAGCAGTAAAGGTCACCCGAACTGATCGCGCAGGTGGTGAGGCCGACCGACACCGCGCTCACGTCGCCGAGACCGGACACCTTGGTCGGCAGCGTGACCGGCCGGCCGGACTGCCCCGCGCCGTGGCCCCAGCAGTACAGGTCACCCGCGGCGATCGCGCAGGTCTTGCCGAGGCCACCCATGCTGACCGCCGACACGTCGTCGACGCCGGACACCTTCGCCGGTCGCGAGCGGTCCGTAGTGGAGCCGTCGCCGAGCGTGCCGTACTGGTTCCCGCCCCAGCAGAACAGCTCGCCGCCACGCACCGCGCAGGTGCTGTCGCCGCTGGAGGCGATGGACTCGAAGTCACCGCCCGAACCCGGTGTGGTGCTGGATGATCCGCCGGTCGAGGAACTCGCGGCCGTCGACGCCCCCGAGGCCGTGCTTGCGGGGGCGTCGTCGGAACCGAGAAGTGCGATCGCGGTGACGACGAGCGCCACGACGAGGACGAACGCACCCACCCCGACACCCACGAACAATCCCGTTCGCTTCTGCGGCCGGGGTGGGCCCCCCGGCGGCGGGGTGATGCCGCCGGCGAAGGCCGGGGCGGGCGTGTGTGGGTTGTAGCCGAGCGGATGCGCCCGAGGGGGTTGCCGGGTCTGGGGGTAGCGCTGCGCGGGTGGCTGGGCCCGTGGTGGAAACGCCGGCGCCGGGGTGGTGGGCGCGGCTCGGCGCGGGCCGGTCGCGGCTGTTTGTTCGAGAGCACGCGCCCGCTCGAGTGCGGTCGCGAACTCTGCGCACGACGCATACCGGTCGCCTGGCCGTTTGGCCAGCGCCCGGGCGAAGACCGCGTCGAGGTGTGCCAGTGCCGGATCGTGGTCCGAGGGCCGGGGTGCGGGCGAGTTCACATGGCCGGAGATGAGTGCCATCGGCGTCGTGCCCGGGAACGGCTGACTGCCGGTGAGGAGCTGGAAGGTGGTGCAGGCCAGGGCGTACTGGTCCGAGGCGGGGATCGCGGCCTCTCCGGTGAGCAGTTCGGGAGCGGCGTAGGCCAGCGTGCCCACGAACAGGTTGGTCGCCGTCATCTTGTTCCCGTCGACGAGGCGGGCGATGCCGAAGTCGAGGACGGTCACGCGGCTGATGCGGCCATCCGGTCCGCGGGCGACGACGATGTTCGCCGGCTTGATGTCTCGGTGGATGACCCGCTGACCGTGTGCGTGATCGAGGGCGTCGGCCACGCGGCCGGCGATGGTGACGACCTCGTCGACGGGCATCGGACCGGCGCCCGTCAGGTCCTTGCCATCGAGGTAGGTCATCGAGAACCACGGGCTGCCGTTCTCCACACCGTGGGTGTAGACGGTGACGATGCCCGGATGATCGAGGGCCGCCGCGGTACGGGCCTCGTTGCGGAATCGCTCGTGGAAGCTCGGGTCCGAGGGGTTGGGCGAGATGATCTTCAGGGCCTCACGGCGGCCCAGTGTCGGATGTTCGACGAGCCAGACCTGACCCATGCCGCCGCGTCCCAGCAGAGAGATGACGCGATACCCGGCGAACGTCGCTCCGGGTTCCACGATCTGCACGCCCGACGACCCCCGTTCCCGACCTGCCCTGACGGGCTCTCCCGACCACGCCCTCGCAGGCGTTGACGTCACTGTAACCAGCGTGGGCGGGTTGCGAGGCGAGTGGTGGTTCGTGTGAACGACGCCACCACTACGCTGTCGTGGTGGCCGATCTCGGTGGGGCGTTGCTGATTGGCGGGACCAGCAGTGACGCCGGCAAGAGTCTCGTCGTCGCAGGCCTGTGCCGTGCCCTGGCGCGCGACGGTGTCCGGGTCGCGCCGTTCAAGGCGCAGAACATGTCGAACAATTCCGTGGTCACCCCCGACGGTGGTGAGATCGGACGCGCCCAGGCGCTGCAGGCCTTCGCCTGTGGCCTCGAACCCTCGACGCGCTTCAATCCCGTCCTGCTGAAACCCGGCAGCGACCGTCGTTCGCACGTGGTGCTGCGCGGGCGTCCCGCCGGTGACGTCGGCGCGCGCGACTACCTGACCTGGCGGTCTCGGCTGCGTGAAGTAGTCGCCGAGGAGCTCGCCGCGCTCCGCCGCGACTTCGACGTCGTTCTCTGCGAGGGCGCGGGATCGGTCGCCGAGATCAACCTCCGCGACAGCGACATCGCCAACATGGGCCTCGCCCGAGCCGCACGACTCCCGGTGCTGCTGGTCACCGACATCGATCGCGGCGGTTCCCTGGCCTCGCTGTTCGGTACCACCGCGATCCTCGAACCCGCCGATCAGGCGCTGATCGCGGGTTATGTCATCAACAAGTTCCGCGGCGACCCGACGATTCTCGAACCCGGACTACAGCAGGTCCGGGCGATCACCGGTCGTCCCACACTCGGCGTCGTGCCGTTCGCCGACGATCTCTGGCTCGATGCCGAGGACTCCCTGTCCGCACCCGTCGGGCGGCGGGTGGGCCCCCCGCTCGAGCCGGCTCGTTCACGCGCGCGGCTCCGCGTTGCCGCGATCCGGTTGCCGCGGATCTCCAACTCCACCGATGTCGAGGCGCTCGCCTGCGAACCCGGCGTCGACGTCACCTGGGTCGACGACCCGGGTAGCGTCGCCGCGGCGGACCTGGTGGTGATCCCCGGTACCCGTGCCACGGTCGCCGACCTGACCTGGATGCGCGATCGCGGAATCGCCGACGCGGTCACCGACCGCGCGGCACGAGGTGCCCCGATCATCGCCGTCTGCGGCGGCTTCCAGATGCTGGCCCGCACCATCGACGACGCGATCGAATCCGGCCGTGGCCGCGTCGACGGACTCGGCGTGTTCGACCTCGACATCGCCTTCGCGGCCGACAAGACGTTGCGGCAGGTCACCGGCACCGGCGGCGGGGGAGAGGCCATCGGCGGCTACGAGATACATCACGGACGCGTCGTCGGGTCGCGGGAGAACACCTGGATCGTCGACGACGCCGCCGGGCCGGAGGGGGCCGTGCGAGGTGCGGTCCGCGGGACACACTGGCACGGACTGCTGGCCAATGACGCATTCCGCCGCCGGCTGCTCACCGAGGTGGCCGCCGAAGCCGGGGTCGCAGACTTCCGGGTCGCCGGGGACACCGAGGTGGAGGCGATCCGACGACGTCAGGTCGACACGATGGCGGACCTGGTGAGCGAGCACCTCGACCTCGACGCGGTGATGCATCTCATAGCGAACGGACCTCCGGTCTCGGCGCCGGTCATCCGCCACCAACTCGACGACCGCACCGGCCGGTCCCAGACGCTATCGTGGCCCAATGACTGAAGATCAGCGTCAGGTGACCGTCAACGGCCTCACCTTCGACGTCCGGATCGGGGGTCCGGATCAGGGCCCCTGGGTCCTGCTGCTTCACGGATTCCCGGTCAACGGAACCTGCTACGACGCGGTGCTTCCCCGACTCCACGAATCGGGTCTGCGCACGCTGGTCCTGAACCAGCGCGGTTACAGCCCGGGCGCGCGACCGCCGGCCGTCGAGGACTATCACCTCAGCCACCTGGTGTCCGACGTCATCGGGGTGCTCGACGAACTGAAGGTGGGCTACGCGATCCTCGTGGGACACGACTGGGGCGGCATCGTCGCGTGGCACCTCGCCGGCAAGTACCCCGACCGATTCACCGGGCTCGTGGTCGCGAGCACCGGCCATCCGTCGGCGATGCGGGACGCACTCGCGGCGAGCGATCAGCGCGAACGATCCTCGTACATCCTCGATTTCGTCGCCGATGGCGCCGAGGAGAAGCTGCTCGCCGACGACGGTGCGAAGCTGCGGGCCGCCGGTGTGACCGCCGACGAACTCGCCCCGTTGCGTGAACCGGGCGCGCTGACAGCTGCGCTGAACTGGTACCGGGCCAACTTCGTCGGCGACATCAAGGGGACCATGGCGTGCCCGCCGGTGGAGATCCCGACGACCCTGCTCTGGAGCGACGCCGACCCCGCGCTCGGCCGGGAGCAGGCGCAGGGCAGCGGCCGATACGCCTACTCCGATTTCCGGTTCTGCGAACTCGCCGGCGTCGACCACTGGATCCCGCAGAACGCCCCCGCGGCCCTCGCCAGCGAGATCGCCCTGCGGTCGACGGTGTTCTAGATCTCCAGGCCGAGGAGCGCGTTCTCGAGGACCTCGGGCATCGCCGGGTGAATCCAGTACTGGCCTTTGGCGACCTCGAGCGCGGTCTGGCCGAAGGACATCGCCTGGATGACGGGCTGGATCACGGTCGGCGCCTGCGGGCCGAGGATGTGCGCGCCGAGGATCTTGCCGGTGCCGCGTTCGGCGATCACCTTGCAGAACCCGGTGGTGTCCTCCATCGCCCAGCCGTAGGCGACGTCGCCGTAGGCCTGGACCTTCACCGTGATGTCGTACCCGGCGTCGCGTGCCTCGTCCTCGGTCAGCCCGACCGAAGCGATCTGCGGGTGCGTGAAGACGGCTGCGGGGACGAATCGATGGTCGAACTCGATGAGATCGTCGGCGTCCCACCCCTTCAGCAGGTTGGCCTGCACCACCCGCTCCTCGTGGTTGGCGACGTGCTTGAGCTGATACGGCGAGCTGACGTCGCCGAGCGTCCAGACCCCGCGCGCGGCGGTGCGGCCGTGGGCGTCGCAGCGCACGCGACCCTCCTCGTCGAGTTCGACGCCGATCGAGGACAGATTGAGGCGGTCGCCGTTGGGCTTTCGGCCGGTCGCGACGAGCAGGACGTCGGCCTCCAGCTGGGCCCCGTCAGCGAGATGTAGGCGTACGCCGCCGTCGGGCAGGTTCTCCGCACCCGAGATCCCGGCGTGGAGGTGGACGTCCCACTTGTCCTTGGCCACCTGCGTGAAGCGGTTGGAGATGTCGGCATCCTGCTTGCGCAGCAGGGCGGGTCCGCGGGCGATGATCGACACCTTGGCTCCGAGCGCGCCGAAGACGTGCGCGAATTCGGCTGCGATGTACCCGCTTCCGACGATGATCAGCCGCTCGGGCAGCTCCGGGAGCCGCATGACGTCGTTGTTGGTGTAGTACTTCACGCCGGAGTCGGCGATGACCGGCGGGATGACCGGCCGTGAACCGGCGGCCAGGACGACCTCGCGAGCGAGAACTGTCGCGCCGTCCGCGGTGACGAGACGGTAGCGGCCGTCCTCGTCACGGCCGTCGAACTCCACGTGCGAGCTGTAGACGGTGATGTTCTCGCACCGGTCGACGCGATACTCCTTGCCGCCCTCGGAGATCGGGTCGATCCGCCCGAAGACGCGCTCGACGATGCCGGGCCAGTCCACCGAGTCGACCTTGGCGTGCACGCCGAGCCGCGCGCCGTGCGTGGCGACCTCGGCGACCTCGGCCGCGTAGACGAACATCTTGGTCGGGATGCATCCGACGTTGAGACAGGTGCCGCCGTACACCCCCTCCTCGAAGATGGCGATCGTCGTGTCGGCGTAGCGCTCGTCGGGGATGGAGTTGCCGCTGCCGGAGCCGATGATGGCCAGGTCGACGACCTGCGTGGCGGTCATAGGAAGCTCTCTTTTCTGGTGGGTTCCGATGCGTCGGTGCCGGATGAGTCGGTGGCCGGACGGATGGTGTGCGTCAGCCAGGTGTCGACCTCGCGATAGGCCTGTTCACGTGCGTGCGTCACAGAGAGGAAAACGTCGTGGCGGGCGTCGGGGATGGGGACGGTCGACACGCGTCCCCCGAGGCATCCGCTCCAGCGGGCGATCTGCCGGACGTCGAGCACGGCGTCGGCGCGATCGGTCGACGCCGAATAGGTCTTCGCGAAATGTGTCTTGTCCGAACGTAATACGAGCGTCGGTGTGCCGACGTCGATACCGTGATGCAGGTGACGCTGCCCGCTGCGGACCGCGTTGAGAAAACCGAAGGTGACGGGGAAGCCGCCCATCGGTTTGAGGGCGAGGTCGTAGGTCCACTCGCCGTACGCACTCTCGTGGAGACTCTCGCCATATGCCGAGGACAGCTCCTGCGGGATCACCCGGGTCGGGGACACCGCGGCGATCGCCTTGATGAGCATCGTCACCGGCAGCGTCCGCAGCACGGCATCACCCTGGAGATCGAACCACGGTGAGTTGAGCAGCAGGCCGTCGACGAGGGCGTGGCGGTCCGGGTTCTGCTCACGCAACCGGTCCAGCCACAGCGCGGTGATCAGGCCACCCGTCGAATGTCCGGCGATGATCATGCGGGTGTCCGCACCCACCTCGTCGGCGATCAGCGCCAGTGCGAGGCCGAGCTCCTCGTCGTAGCGGGCGAGATCCGTGGTGAAGTGGGCGGTGTGGTGCGCCTCCCGCGACCGTCCGCATTTGCGCAGGTCGATCGCATAGAACGCATAGCCGCGGTCGGTGAAGAAATCGGCCAGCGGCTCGTGGAAGAAGTAGTCGGTGAAGCCGTGGACATAGAGCACCGCGCCGGCCACGGGGCGGTGACCCGCGATCCGCGCACCCGTCTCGGCACGGCGGATCAGGGTCGCGGTGACGGGGGATTCCCCGTCCGGATCGTCGCTCAGCGGGATCGTGCGGAGTTGGTAGTGGTCCAGGAAGCGGTCGGGTTGCCAGCCGGTGCCTGTGGATACGCTCACAGCAGCCAGCTTAGTGACCTGCCCGCGGGTCCATGGGGCCGTCGGGGTGTCGCGGATACCACAGTTGAGCAGCTCGATTCTGTGACAGAACGTGCCATGCTGGACAATGGCCGATGAAAAGATCGTTGATCAGCTTGAAGTGGAGTCCAGGTGTCGAAAACGGTGATCAAGACCGATGTGGCGTTGGTGGGTGCGGGCATCATGAGTGCCACCCTGGGAGCGCTGCTCCGGCAGCTGCAGCCCGATTGGTCGATCAGCCTGTTCGAACGGCTCGACGCGGCCGCCGCCGAGAGCAGCGACCCGTGGAACAACGCCGGTACCGGGCACTCGGCGCTCTGCGAGCTCAACTACACCCCCAAGACCGCCGACGGCGACGTCGACATCACCAAGGCGCTCAACATCAACGAGCAGTTCCAGGTGTCGCGCCAGTTCTGGGCACATGCTGTCGACAACGGCATCCTGGGTGATCCCTCGGAGTTCATCAATCCGATCCCGCACGTCGCCTTCACCCACGGCGACGCCGGCGTGAAGTACCTGCGCAAGCGCTACGACAACCTCGCCGGCCAGACCCTGTTCGAGGGCATGGAGTTCATCGACGACCCCGCCGAGTTCACCAAGCGTCTCCCGCTCATGTCGGCCGGTCGCGACTTCTCCGACCCGGTCGCGCTGAACTGGTTCGACCAGGGCACCGACGTCGACTTCGGTGCGCTCACCCAGCAGCTGCTCAACTACGTCGCGCAGGGTGCCGACATCTACTTCGGTCACTCGGTGACCAACCTCTCGAAGCAGTCCGACGGCAGCTGGATCGTCAAGGTCCGCAACGGTCGTACCGGAGACACCCTGAAGGTCCACGCGAAGTTCGTCTTCGTCGGTGCCGGCGGCGGTGCGCTCCACCTGCTGCAGAAGTCGGGCATCAAGGAGGCCAAGGGCTTCGGCGGCTTCCCGGTGTCGGGTGAGTTCTTCCGCTGCACCAACTCCGAACTGATCGGCGAGCACCACGCCAAGGTCTACGGTCAGGCCGCCGTCGGTGCGCCGCCGATGTCGGTGCCCCACCTCGACACGCGCGTCATCAACCACAAACCGGGTCTGCTGTTCGGCCCGTACGCCGGTTGGTCGCCCAAGTTCCTCAAGTCCGGCAAGATCACCGACCTCCCTGCCTCGATCAAACCGGGCAACCTGCTGCCGATGGTGTCGATCGCGCCGCAGGAGTTCGGTCTGCTCAAGTACCTCATCGGCGAGCTCGCCGCGAACAAGGCCGATCGCGTCAACACGCTGTCGGAGTTCGTGCCGCGTGCGCTCGGCGCGGACTGGGAGCTCATCACCGCCGGCCAGCGTGTCCAGGTGATCCGCAAGACGGGTGTCGGCGGCAAGCTCGAGTTCGGTACGGCCGTCGTGACCTCCGAGGACGGCACCATGTCCGGCCTACTCGGTGCGTCCCCCGGCGCCTCGACCGCGGTCCCGGCGATGCTGTCGGTGCTCGAGAAGTGCTTCCCGGCCGAGTACGCCGGCTGGTCGTCGAAGCTGACCGAGCTCATCCCGTCGTTCGGCCAGAAGCTCAATGGCAACCGTGACCTGTACCGACAGGTGTGGGACTGGACCAACAAGTCGCTGCGGCTGACCGGTCGTGACGCGAGCACCGTCGAGACCGACGCGCTCGCCCCCGCCACCGCGGGGTGATCCGCGGCGGCCATCTGTGCTAACCACGACACATGAGCCCGCAACCGCAGGAACATCAGCGACCACAGGTACATCGCAGTACGGCTGCCGACATCGACGCGGCGACGCTGTATCGCATCCTGAGGCTTCGGGTCGACGTCTTCGTCGTGGAGCAGGCCTGTCCGTACCCGGAACTCGACGGGCGTGACCTGGAGCCGACGACCCGCCAGTTCTGGATCACCGACAGCGCTGACGGTGACGTCGTGCTGGCGACCCTGCGCCTCCTCGACGAGCCGCCGGGTGCCGACGGTGGGCCCGTGTACCGGATCGGCCGTGCCTGTACGGAACGCGCGCATCGTGGCCGCGGTCTGGTCTCCCGGCTCCTGACTGCCGCGCTGGACGAGGTCGGCGAGCACCCCTGCCGGATCGAGGCACAGGCCTATCTGACCGAGATGTACGGAAAGTTCGGATTCGTCGCCGACAGCGACGAATACCTCGAAGACGGGATCCCACACGTGTCGATGCTCCGCCCCGGTTCGCGATGACCGAGATCTCCGAGCAGACCCCGGTACCGGTCCGCTACCCGTTCAGTGCGGTCGTCGGGCAGGACCGGCTCAAGCTCGCCCTCATCCTGTCCGCGATCTCACCGGGCATCGGCGGCGTCCTCATCCGCGGCGAGAAGGGGACCGCCAAGTCGACGATCGTGCGCGGGCTCGGACCGCTGATCGGTGGCGACGACCGGTCGGGGCGCGTCGTCGAACTGCCGATCGGGGCCACCGAGGACCGCGTGATCGGTTCACTCGACCTGACCTCCGTGCTGCGCGACGGCCGCGCGGAGTTCACCCCGGGACTTCTCGCCCGAGCGCATCGGGGCGTCCTCTACATCGACGAGGTCAACCTCCTCGCCGATCATCTCGTCGACGTCCTGCTCGACGCCGCGGCCAGCGGACGCGTGACCATCGAGCGGGACGGTGTTTCCCACACGCAGGCAGCAGATTTCGTACTCGTCGGCACGATGAACCCGGAAGAGGGAGAGCTGCGCCCGCAGCTGCTCGACCGCTTCGGTCTCGCGGTCGACGTCGCGGCCGGCAAGGACCTCGACGAACGAGTCGAGGTCGTCCGGCGGCGGATGGCGTTCGACGCCGACCCGGCCGGGTTCGCGGCGGAACACCTCGCCATCGAACACGAACTCGCACAGCGGATCGACGAGGCCCGCCGAGCGGTGGGCGGGGTCGAGGTCCCGACGCGTGAGCTGCGCCGGATCGCAGGCATCTGCGCGCACCTCGACGTCGACGGGCTCCGCGGCGACATCGTCGTGGCGCGTACCGCCGCCGCACACGCGGCCTGGCGCGGGGCGACCACGGTGTCCGAGGAGGACGTGCGGGCCGCCGTCGAACTCGCCCTGCCGCACCGCAGGCGCCGCAACCCGTTCGACGAATCCGGCCTGTCCACCGACCAGCTCGACGACGCGATGTCGGCCGGTCAGGATGCCGCCGGTCCCGAATCCCCCGAACCTCCCGACGACGACCCGACCTCACCCGGGGGCGGCCCGGACGGTGGCGCGCCCGCCCCAGGTGATCCTTCGGAAACCTCTGAGGCGCAATCGGATTCAGAAACGCAGTCGCAACCGGCGCCGGGGCCCGCCTTCGGTGCCGCGCCGAGGCCGACGGGGCGTCGCGTACGCGCACTCCGCGTCTCCGGGGTGGGGGACGGAGACCCGGGACGCCGGTCGAAGGCGCGCAGCCGGCGCGGCCACACCATCCACGCGGTCGACTTCGAGGACGGCCGGCCGGTGCACCTGTTCGCCACCGTCCTCGCCGCGGCAGGTCGGGCACCGCAGTCGTCGGTCCGGATCGCCGCACCCGACCTGCGCTCCGCCGAGCGTATCGGCCAGGAGGCGAATCTCGTTGTCTTCGTGGTGGACCTGAGCGGTTCGATGACCGCCCGGCGTCGGCTCACCGCGGTCGCGGAACTGTGCGTGGAGATGCTGCGGGATTCCTACACGCGTCGCGACCGGGTCGCCGTCGTCGTCGCCCGCGGCGGTTCGGCGACGCTGGCCGTGCCGCCCACCAAGTCGGTGGACATCGCGGTGCGCCGCCTCGCCGAGATCCGTACCGGTGGCCGTACGCCGCTGGCCGAGGGGCTGACGCTGGCCGGTGACGTCGTCGAACGCTGCCGGCGTACCGAGCCGAACCGGCGACCGCTCCTGGTGGTCCTCACCGACGGTCGGGCCACGTCGGGCCGGGACGCACCCGCACGCGCGCGGCTTGCGGCGTCGGTGATCCGGCGCCGCGGGATCGAGTCGGTGGTCGTCGACTGCGAGCAGGGGATGGTGCGACTCGGTCTCGCCGCCGACCTCGCCGGACACCTCGGCGCCGAGTTGCTGACCATGGACGAGCTGTCCGCGACCGCGCTGACGCGCGGCGCGGCCTGAGTCCGCCGAAGAAGGAGACAACCAGTGCCCCAGGGGGTTCCCGCGTCGGTTCCCGACGACGGTCTGACCACGCGCCAGCGTCGTAACCAGCCGGTTCTCGCCGTCCACACCGGAGACGGGAAGGGGAAATCCACCGCCGCGTTCGGGATGGCGATGCGCGCCTGGAACGCCGGGATGCGGGTCGCCGTCTTCCAGTTCGTCAAGAGCGCCAAGTGGAAGGTCGGGGAGGAGTCGGCGTTGCTGACCCTCGGACAGTGTCACACCGACACCGGCGCGGGCGGTCCGGTCGAGTGGCACAAGATGGGCCAGGGCTGGTCGTGGTTGCGGGCCAATACCGAGCACGCCGACGACCACGCCGCCGCGGCGCGAGCCGGCTGGGCCGAGATCGCCCGGCGGCTCGACGCCGGCGAACACGACTTCTACGTCCTGGACGAGTTCACCTACCCGCTCGACTGGGGTTGGGTCGACACCGATGAGGTCATCGAGACCCTCGCCCGCCGCCCCGGGCGTCAGCACGTCGTCATCACCGGCCGACGCGCGCCGCAGAAGCTGATCGATACCGCGGACCTCGTGACGGAGATGCGCAAAATCGCCCACCCGATGGATGCCGGCCGTAAGGGTCAGAAGGGCATCGAGTGGTAGCGGCCGCGGGCGGAGTGCCCACCGTCGTGATCGCCGCGCCGTCGTCGGGCAGCGGCAAGACGACGGTGACGACCGGCCTCATCGGCGCGTTGCGCGCGGCCGGTCACCGGGTGGCACCGTTCAAGGTCGGTCCCGACTACATCGACCCCGGCTATCACGCCGTCGCCGCCGGGCGTCCGGGCCGCAACCTGGACCCGAACCTGGTGGGCGAGGACCTGATCGCGCCCCTGTTCGCCCATGGCTCGATCGGAGCCGACATCGCCGTCGTCGAAGGGGTGATGGGCCTGTTCGACGGCCGGATCACCGGCGATGAGGTCGGCGCAGCCGGCACCGACGCGCTGGGCATCGGCTCGACCGCGCACGTGGCGTCGATCATCGGTGCGCCCGTCGTGCTGGTCGTCGACGCCGGCGGACACAGCCAGTCCCTCGCCGCAGTGCTGCACGGGTTCCTGTCCTACGACTCCTCGGTGCACATCGCCGGGGTCATCCTCAACCGGGTCGGCTCGCCGCGGCACGAGATGGTGCTGCGCCAGGCGTGCGCTCGCGTCGGTGTTCCGGTGTTCGGAGTGGTCCGACGCGATCCGTCCCTGACCGTGCCGTCCCGTCACCTCGGACTCATCCCCGCGGCCGAACGCAGCGCCGACGCGGTCGCCGCGGTGGCGTCGATGACCCATCACCTGCGGGGCTCCCTCGACCTCCCGGCGATAGTGGCGGCAGCGCGGCAGCGCCGGAGTCCCGACGCCGCACCGTGGTCGGCGGCCGAGGCACTCGCTCCCTATGTGGACGGCGCCCCGGCCCCGGCTGCGCGGCCCGTCGTCGCCGTCGCCGGGGGAGCGGCGTTCACCTTCGGTTATGCCGAACACGCCGAGATGCTGCGTGCCGCGGGCGCCGAGGTGGTCGCCTTCGACCCACTCTGTGACCGACTTCCGCCGGATACCGCCGGAGTCGTCATCGGTGGTGGCTTCCCCGAGGAGCACGCCGAGGAACTCGGCGCCAACGTCGAACTGCGTGCCGACCTGCGTGCGCACGCGGCTGCCGGCCGGCCCATCCATGCCGAATGCGCGGGTCTGGTCTATCTGGCCGAACACCTCGACGGACGTCCCATGAGCGGTGTCCTCGACATCGCCGGCAGCTTCGGGCCGAGGCTGACGCTGGGTTACCGCGACGCGGTGGCCGTGTCCGACTCGGTGCTGTTCCGTGCCGGGGAGCGCGTCACCGGGCACGAGTTCCACCGCAGCACCGTGACGACCGGGGAGGGAGCAGCGACGCCCGCATGGGCGTGGCGCGATGCCGAAGGTCGAAGCGCCACGGACGGCGTCATCACCGCCGCGGTCCACGCGTCGTATCTGCATCTGCATCCGGCGGCCATCCCGGAGGCGCTGCACCGCTTCCTGGCCCGAGTAGGCTCCAGATCGTGCACGATGCCGACCAACTGTTAGACGCAGGTTCCCCGATGACGGCACGCCGACTGCGCGAGACCCTTGACGCGTTGGCCACCCACGGTGCCGACGACCCCGATCTGCTGCGTCAGCTCCTCGAGGCCGTGCTCGTCGTCGGGCAGGGCGTCGAACTCGACCGCGCGTTGCAGCGCATCGTCGAGGTGGCCGCCGGTCTGGTGGATGCGCAGTACGGAGCGCTGGGTGTGCGCGGTCCCGACGGTGGTCTCAGCGAGTTCGTCCACATCGGGATCACCGATGCGCAGCGGGCGACGATGGGGCATCTGCCGGTGGGCCGGGGCGTACTGGGACTGTTGATCGACGACCCACGACTGCACCGCATCCACGACCTCGGCGCACATCCGACCTCGGTCGGGTTCCCGCCGAATCACCCGCCCATGCACACCTTTCTCGGTGCGCCGATCCTGGTGCGCGGCGAGGTGTTCGGCAGCATCTACCTCACCGAGAAGCGTTCGGCCGACGACTTCTCCGAGGTCGACGAGACGGTCGTCGCCGTACTCGCGGTGGCCGCGGGAATCGCCATCGACAACGCCGGACTCTTCGAACGCGCGCGGACCCGGCATCGCTGGATGCAGGTGCTGGCCCGTCGCGGTTCGGAACCACTGGCCGGTATCGCGTTGTCCGACACCATGTCCCGGATGTGTGTCGACGTCGCCGACCTGGTGGGCGCGGTCGACGTCTTCCTCGTCACCGAACTCGACGGCGAGGTGGAGTTGCGTGGTCACACCGGTGACCGTCTCGAGATCGACAGCTTCACCGCACCGCCGGCGAACGCCCTGGCCGTTCTGCGCGCGGGCTCGATCGCGCCGTCGCTGGTTCGCCGCGGGGCCCGTTGGACGTCGGTGCAACCGCTGCAGCGCGCGTCGGGAGCGTTCGGCTGGATGCTCATCACCCATCGTGACCGGCCGTACTGGGACGAGGAGGAGATCGCCGGACTGGCCGGTGTCGCCGAGATCGCCTCGCTGGCGGTGGTCTACGCCGAACAGCAGCAGATCGCCCGCGATCTCGAGGTGCTCGAGGACCGCCACCGCATCGCGCGGGATCTCCACGACCACGTCATCCAGCGGCTCTTCGCGGTCGGCATGTCGGTGCAGACCCTGCTGGCCGGATCGACCGATCCCGCTGCCGCCACCGCGCGTCTCGAACAGATCATGACCGACCTCGATCGCACGATCGCGCAGATCCGGACCTCGATCTTCGATCTTCAGACGGCGACGGCCAACGCCGACGGTTCGACCCTGCGTCGGCGCGTCCTCGACATCGTCTCCGAATTGTCCGGGCATGCGTCGATCTCGCCGAGCGTCGAGTTCGACGGTCCTGTCGACACCGTGGTGCCGGACACGCTGGGACCGCACATCGACGCGGTGCTGCGCGAAGGGCTCAGCAACGCCTTGCGCCATGCGCAGGCCGACCACATCGCGGTGGCGGTCCGAGCCGACGACGTGCTGACCGTCGAGATCACCGACGACGGCGTCGGCATCGGCACCGACGTCACCTACCGCGGTCTGGAGAACCTGACCCGGCGCGCCGAGGAGTGTGACGGGACGTTCAGCGTGGTCACCCGTCCGCGCGGCAACCGCGACGAGGGCGGGACAACACTCACCTGGTCGGTGCCGTTGATCGGTTGACGCCGGTCGGCTCCGCGGATCAGCCCTTGGGGTCGCGGAGTTTGGTCGCCATCACCGCGACCTGGGTTCGGCGCTGCATGTCCAGCTTGCCGAGGATGCGGGACACGTAGTTCTTGATCGTCTTCTCCGCCAAGAACATCCGTTCGGCGATCTGCCGGTTGGTCAGACCCTCCCCGATGAGGTTGAACACCTCACGCTCCTGATGGGTGAGCTCCTCGAGAGGGTCCTTCTCGGCCTGCTTGCCGTCGCGCAACTTGGCCAGCAGGGCAGCGGTCGACCGGTCGTCGAGCAGCGAACCGCCCTGTCCCACGGTGCGGACCGCGGCCACCAGGTTGTGGCCGAGGATCTGTTTGAGCACGAAGCCCGACGCGCCGGCGAGGACCGCGGCGAGGAGGGCGTCGTCGTCGGCGTAGCTCGTGAGCATCAGGCACTTCACGTTCGGGTCGGCGGCGCGGACGTCGCGACAGAGTTCGACGCCGTTGCCGTCGGGCAGACGGACGTCGAGGACCGCCACGTCGGGCTTGGTCGCGAGGATGCCGACCAGGGCCTCACCGACGGACGCGGCCTCACCGACGACCTCGATGTCGTCAGCGGTGCCGAGGAGGTCGCGGAGTCCACGTCGGACGAGCTCGTGGTCGTCGACGAGGTAGACGCGGACCGGGGCGGGGGTCGAATCGTCAGCCATGGTCTGAACGTACCGGACCGTCTCAGCTGCGAGAACTCACGACGCGGGTGCTGTGTCGACGGCGACAGTGACATTGTGTCGCCGGCAACAGTGACATTGTGTCGCGGGCGACAGCGTCCCGACCGGATTCGCGACGTCGGGCCCCAACGATGCGGGACTTTCTCCCCACGAGCAACACCCGTCTCCGGGAGCAGAGTGGTTGTCGACGGATTCTCGATCCGCCTGTCCACCCCGAACTTCGGACCAGGAGAGCACGTGACCACCCTCATCGGACCCCCCGAAACGATCGACAACGGGATGACCGGATCGGACCTGCTGCGCGAACTGCTACCCGTGTGCGAGACCGAGGTGGAGCGTCACATGCGGATGACCAAGGACTGGCATCCGCACCATTACGTGCCGTGGGACGAGGGCCGGAACTTCGCGATGCTCGGCGGCATCGACTGGGACCCCGAACAGTCGCAGCTGTCGGAGACCGCCAAGGCCGCGATGATCACCAACCTGCTCACCGAGGACAACCTGCCGTCCTACCACCGCGTCATCGCCCAGAACTTCAGCCTCGACGACGCGTGGGGCTGGTGGGTCGGCCGCTGGACCGCCGAGGAGAACCGCCACTCCGTGGTCATGCGCGACTACCTGGTCGTCACCCGCGGCGTCGACCCGGTGGAACTCGAAGAGATCCGGATGGCCCACATGACGGCGGGTTTCAATCCGCTGCCCGAGGACGACGGACAGCGGGACCACAGCTTCGACATGCTGTACGCCGTGGCGTATGTCAGCTTCCAGGAACTCGCGACCCGCGTCTCGCACCGCAACACCGGCAAGGCCTGCGGCGACCCGATCGCCGACCGCATGCTGCAGCGCGTGGCCGCCGACGAGAACCTGCACATGCTCTTCTATCGCAACATCGTGGCCGGTGCCCTCGACCTGGTTCCCGACCAGACGATGGCCGCCGTCTACGCGATCGTGTCGAACTTCCAGATGCCCGGCGCCACGATGCCGAACTTCCGGCGCAACGCGGTACTGATCGCCAAGGGCGGTATCTACGACCTGCCCCAGCACATGTCCGAGGTGGTCATGCCGGTGCTGCGCAAGTGGCGCATCTTCGAGCGCGACGACTTCGGTCCGCTCGGTGAGCACTACCGCGAACTGCTCGCCGACTTCCTCGAGCAGATGAACGTCAAGGTCGAGAAGTTCGAGGCGTCGCGCGAACGCGCCCTGCAGCGCGAGCGGGCACGGAGCCGGGCATGACTCTCGCGGAGCCGGTCGGGATGGATGGGTTCGGGAGTTCCGTGGGCGCGGATGCGTGCGGTTGTGACTCCGGGTTCGTCACGGCGATCTCGATGGCCGAGGCGGCCGCGGACCGGAACCCGGCCTGGTGGAACGAGATCCGGACCAGCGCCGACGACGCGCTCGACGCGGCCTACTGCAGCTCCAAGCTGCTCGGTGCGCTGATCCAGCGGCCGCCCACCGGCTCGGCGTCCCGGCCGCCGACATCTGGGGCCACATCCGCCGCACCGGCGAGCTGCCGCTCTAGATCACACCGGCTGAACACCGAGGGCCAGGTCTCGGCCCGGTAGTGTCACCTCCCATGTCTGGTCACTACCTCGTCGGCCTCGATCTCGCGGGCCGCAGGGTCGTCGTCGTCGGCGGCGGGTCCGTCGCACAGCGACGACTGCCGAACCTCATCGCGGCCGGAGCCGACGTACACGTCATCGCCATCGACCCCACACCGGCCGTCGAATCGTTCCAGGGCATCACTGTGACCCGCCGTGCGTACGCCGACGGTGATCTCGCCGGAGCGTGGTACGTGATGGCGTGCACCGACGATCCCGACGTCAACGCGGCCGTCGTCGCCGAGGCCGAACGCCGCCACACCTTCTGCGTGCGCGCCGACGACGCCCGGTACGGAACCGCGGTAACCCCCGCCTCCGGCCGCCACCGCGACGTACAGTTCGGCGTCCTCGCCGGCGGCGACCACAAACTGTCGGCGGCACTGCGCGCCGCGATCAGCCGAGCGCTGTCCGACGGTTCGCTGTCGGTCGCCGACGCCGCGCCGCACGCCGCGGGTGTCGCCCTGGTCGGTGGCGGTCCCGGCGACCCCGATCTCATCACGGTGCGCGGCCAGCGGCTCCTCGCCGAGGCCGACGTCGTGGTCGCCGACCGGCTGGCGCCGCCCGAGTTGCTCGCCGAGCTGGGCCCGCAGGTCGAGGTCATCGACGCCGCGAAGGTGCCCTACGGACGCGCGATGAAGCAGGAGGCCATCAACGACGTCCTCGTCACCAAGGCGAAGGAGGGCAAGTTCGTCGTGCGGCTCAAGGGCGGCGACCCGTACGTCTACGGCCGCGGCTTCGAGGAGCTGCAGGCCTGTGTCGCCGCCGGCGTGCCGGTGACCGTCGTGCCCGGCATCAGCAGCTCGATCGCCGCACCCGCATCGGCCGGCATCCCGGTGACTCACCGCGGCGTCACCCACGAGGTGGTCATCGCCTCCGGCCACGTCCCGCCCGGACATCCCGACTCGCTGATCGACTGGTCGGCGATGGGCAGGTTGCGCGGCACACTCGTGCTGATGATGGCCGTCGAGCGTGTCGACCTCTTCGCCGACGCCCTGCTCGAGGCCGGCCGGCCCGCCGACACCCCGGTCGCCCTGATCGAGAACGGATCCCTGCCGACGCAGCGCCTGCTGCGCACCGACCTCGCGCATGCCGCCGAGGTCGCGGCCGCGGAGGGACTGCGCCCGCCGGCCATCGTCGTCATCGGTCAGGTCGCCGGATTCACCGAGGGCTCCTGAGCCCGCACATCGGGTGAGCGGGGGCACCGAACCAACAGGGATTGGCACATCGGCGCGCTCGGCCGGTACCGTCGTGCCTTATGTCGACTCCCGGATCCGTGCACGCTGGAACTGTGGACAACTCTCAGTTCCGTCCGGTCTTCGGACTGCCGATCCTGGTGCTGTCCGGAATGCAGCTGCTCATGGTGCTCGACGGCACTGTTGCAGCACTGGCCCTGCCACGCATCCGTGACGCGCTGAGCCTCTCCGAATCGAGCGCCAACTGGGTCATCAGCAGCTACGTGCTGGCCTTCGGCGGACTGATGCTGCTGGGCGGCCGTCTCGGTGACACCTTCGGTCGCAAGCGGATGTTCATGGTGGGCGTCGTGGCGTTCACCCTCACCTCGCTGCTCTGCGGACTGGCGTGGAACGAGGCGAGCCTGATCGTCGGCCGCGCGCTGCAGGGCGCGTCGGCGGCGGTGGCCGCGCCCACCGCGATGGCGCTGGTCGCGACCACCTTCGCGCCGGGTAAACCCCGTAGCCAGGCCTTCGCGATCTACGCGGCGATGACGGGTGTCGGCTCGGTGGCCGGACTGATCCTCGGCGGTGTGCTGACCGAGGTGTCGTGGCGCCTCGTGTTCCTCATCAACGTGCCCATCGGACTGGTCGTCGTCATCGGTGCGATGCTCGCGCTGCGTGAGTCGCAGGGGGAACGGCTGCCCCTCGACGTCCCCGGCGCGGTGCTCGGCACCCTCGGCTGCACCCTGCTGGTGCTCGGTGTCAACGAGGGGCCCAACGGGTGGGACTCGCCGGTCGTGATCGTCTCGTTCGTGCTCGGCGCACTGGCCCTCATCGCCTTCGTGATCGTCGAGCGCCGCGCTTCCAATCCGATCCTGCCGTTCTCCCTGTTCGACAACAGCTCACGCGTCGCGGCACTGCTGGCGATCCTGTTCGCCAGCATGATCATGATGTGCATGGCGGTCTTCATCTCGCTCTACCTGCAGGGCATCTTGAAGTACTCGCCGATCCAGAGTGGTCTGGCGGTCGTCCCGTTCGCCTTCGGTCTCGGAATCGCCGCGGCGATCGCGTCGAAACTCGCCCTGATGGTCCAGCCCCGCTGGCTGGTCCTGGTCGGCGGTGCGGTCATCCTCGCCGGCTGCTTCTATGCGTCGTCGATCGCCACCGATGCGCCCGATTACTTCCCGGGCATCTTCATCCCGGTCGTCGTGATCGGCTTCGGTGTGGGGCTCGCGGTGATCCCGCTGACCCTGTCCGTGGTCGCCGGCGTCGGCCCCCACGAGATCGGTCCGCTGACCGCCCTCGCACAGGTCGCCCAGAACCTCGGCGGCGCTGTCGGCCTGGTCGTGGTCGGTGCGCTGGTGACGTCGCGGGCGCTGTCCAAAGGCGGCACCACCGAACCGGTCGAGACCATGAATCCCGCCCAGCTGGCGGCCCAGGCGGAGGGTTACGGTCTCGCCTTCGCGGCCTGCGCCGGGATCGCGGTCATCGCCGCGATCGTGGTCCTGTTCATGCGGTTCACCCCTGAGCAGGTCGCCGAGGGGCAGGCGGCCCAGGAGGCCGCCGACGCAGGCGTCGACAAGTGACCGACGATCAGTCGGTGAGCACCACGATCTGATCGGGTGCGGCGATCTCGACGCGCTGACCCGCGTCGGACAGCACGGCGGCCAGTCCGTTGACGTCCCGCACGTTCCGCCGCGTCCGGACCAGCTCGCGGGCCATCAGGCCCTTGTAGTGCTTGTTGAAGTGACTCACGACCTTGCGTGAGCCGTCGGGCTGTTCGGTCATCACCGTTGCGGTGACCGCGCTGCGGACGGGGCCCAGCTGCTGGTAGACGCCCGAACGAAGATCGATGACGAAGTCGTCGACCGCGTCCAGCGCGGGCGAGAGCTCCGGCTTCCAGATCGACGCGAGCGTCGCCATACCGGGGAGCTTCGATCCGCCCGAGAGCCGGTAGGCGGGGATCGCGTCGGCGGCCCGCACCACACCGAACAGTGCCGATCCGATGGCCAGCCGTTCGGTGGCCTTGGTCTTGCCCGCCTTCGTCAGCGAGGCGTGGTCGAGGGCGTCGTAGAGGACGCCGGTGTAGCGCTCGATGGCGGGACGGGTGGGGGAGAGCCACAGGTCGGCGTTGCGGTCCACCTCGGCGAGCTGGGTGGCGCCCAGGCCGAGCGCCGAGCGGCTCGCGTCGAGGTCGCCGGCGAGGTCGACGATCGCCTCGCCGATCCGTTTGCGGACGGGGTTCAGCTCGGGAAAGGACAGGGTGTCCAGGTCGAGGGGAGCCCCGTGCCCACCGTCGGATTTGGTCTCGGAGGGAGGCAGGATGACGAGCACCGGAACACCATAACTAAGCTGGTTTGTCGTGATCACACGCATGTCGACCCTGTTCCTGCGGACCCTGCGCGACGACCCGGCCGATGCCGAGGTGCCCAGCCACAAGCTGCTGGTGAGAGCGGGCTACGTCCGCCGCGTCGCGCCCGGTGTCTACTCCTGGCTGCCGCTGGGTCTGCGCGTGCTCAAGGCCATCGAGAACGTGGTGCGCGAGGAGATGAACGCGATCGGCGGCCAGGAGATCCTGCTGCCGGCGCTGCTGCCGCGTGAACCGTACGAGGCGACCAACCGCTGGACCGAATACGGCGACGCGCTGTTCCGCCTCAAGGACCGCAAGGGTGCCGACATGCTCCTCGGGCCCACGCACGAGGAACTCTTCGCGACGCTGGTCAAGGGCGAGTACTCGTCCTACAAGGACATGCCGGTCATCCTGTACCAGATCCAGACCAAGTACCGCGACGAGGAACGGCCCCGCGCGGGCATCCTCCGCGGTCGCGAGTTCGTGATGAAGGACGCCTACTCCTTCGACCTCGACGACGACGGCCTCAAGAAGGCCTACAACCTGCATCGCGAGGCGTACCAGAAGATCTTCGAACGCCTGCAGATCAAGTACGTCATCGTCTCTGCCACGTCCGGCGCGATGGGCGGCAGCGCCTCCGAGGAGTTCCTGGCCGAATCCGAGGTCGGCGAGGACACCTTCGTGCGGTGCCTGGAGTCGGGTTACGCGGCGAACGTCGAGGCGGTCGTGACGCGTGCGCCCGAACCGAAGCCGATCGACGGCCTGCCCGAGGCCGTGGCACACGACACCCCGGACACCTCGACGATCGAGACCTTGGTGACGTGGGCGAACGAGACCCTCGACGGTGAGTTCGCCGCGGCCGACACCCTCAAGAACGTGATGGTGAAACTGCGTGCGCCGGGCAAGGACTGGGAGATCGTCGGCGTCGGCGTCCCCGGTGACCGCGAGGTCGACATGAAGCGTCTCGAGGCATCCGTCGAGCCGGCCGAGGTCGAGTTGCTCACCGACGCCGATTTCGCCGCCAACCCGTTCCTCGTCAAGGGGTACATCGGACCGAAGGCCCTGGCCGCCAACGGTATCCGTTATCTCGTCGACCCCCGTGTGGTCGACGGCACGTCGTGGATCACCGGTGCCGACGAGCCCGGACGCCACTACGTCGGCCTCGTCGCCGGCCGTGACTTCACGCCCGACGGCACCGTCGAGGCCGCGGAGGTCCGCTACGGCGATCCGTCGCCGGACGGCGCCGGAGTGCTGGTGAGCGCCAAGGGCATCGAGATCGGGCACATCTTCCAGCTCGGCCAGAAGTACACCGATGCCTTCGAGGTCGACGTGCTGGGCGAGAACGGCAAGCCGGTCCGGCTGACCCAGGGGTCCTACGGCGTCGGCGTGTCACGTCTGGTGGCGGTCATCGCGGAGCAGTCGCACGACGACAAGGGACTGCGCTGGCCGAAGACCGTGGCGCCGTTCGCCGTTCACCTCGTCATCGCGAACAAAGACGAGGCCGCGATCTCCGGTGCCGAGCAACTCGCCGCCGATCTCGATGCCGCCGGACTCGAGGTTCTCCTCGACGACCGCAAGGCGTCGCCCGGCGTGAAGTTCAAGGACGCCGAGCTCCTCGGCATGCCGACGGTGGTGGTCGTCGGACGCGGTTACGCCAACGGCACCATCGAGATCCGCGACCGCTTCACCGGTGAGACCACGGAGGTGGCCGTCGACGGGGCGGTGGACGCGATCGCCGCGGCCGCCCGCGCCTGAGAATCAGCCCCTGCTTGTGATCAACCCGAGACAGGCGACCCCGGGAACGCGACCGTGACCGGGGTTTCCTGCAGCAGCGCCCGCCAGGTGGCGGCGCGGACCGCGCAGTCCGACAGGCCGTCGACGCCGATCCGGCGGCCGGACTCGTCATCGGCCTGCTCGAGCAGGGCCCGGTATGCCGTCGTGCAGTCCACCTCGGCCGCGAGTGCGGCCTGTGCGGCGGATTCGGGATCGGTGACCTGCACGGGGAGCGTGTAGCCCGCCGCGGCGAGCGGCGGGGTGCCACCGGCGGCGGAGATCGTCCGCTCGATCTCGTCACGACGGGCACGGTGCTCGGCGGCGTAGTCGCCGACCATGCGACGACGCGCGGCCGCGACGTACGCGGTGATCACCCCGTAGGCGAAGATCGCGGCGTTCTCGGCATCGGCCGCGACGGCGAGCGGATCGCCGCTGTCGGCCACGGGCGACGGGGACGGGACGGGTGTGGTCATGCCAGTTGCACCTCTCGCATCGAGGTCACGGCGGCCGCGACCGATCCGACCAGTCCGGCCGGGTACCCGGACAGGGAGATCGCCACATTGCGGGCCTCGCCCGACGACCGCTCGAGTTCGGCCCGCAGGCTCACGAGGGTCGGCGGTGCGGCGGGTGCGGGTGACGTCGAGGGTTGCGGCTCGTCGACGGTCGCCGCGACCTCCTGGTCGAGACGGATGATCTCCTCCCGCAGCGCCCGCGCATGCTCGGCGCGCTGATCGGCCACGACGGTGAGCGCCGCCGTATACCCGGGTTCGGCGGTCGCGAGCGAGCGAGCGCTCTTCTCGTCGGCAAGAGCGCTGCGCACGAGGGGTACCAGTCGCTCGGCGGTGACGGTCTCCTCCGACGGTCCGGTGCTGCAGCCTGCAACGCCGACGACTCCCAGGCCGGCCACCGCGACCCCGAAAACGAGTCCGCCGCGCAGCACGGTGCGCCGATCCAATGTGGTCACGCGACACATGATGCCAGCCGCGAAACCGAGGTGGTCGGGGCATGCCCGTCGATCCACTAGGATGTGTCAGGCAACGACGTGCGAAACCAGGCACGGCCCGACAACTGAAGACGAGGGGAGTGGCATGCCGATCAGCCCGCCGCAGGTGAGTGAACTCGTCGAAAAGCTTGTCGCAGAGCAAGGTTTCGACCTCGAGGACGTCACCGTCAACCGGCGCGACGGCCAGGACGAACTGACGATCGTCGTCGACCGCGACGGCGGCAGCGACCTCGACGTCCTCGCCGACCTGTCCAACCGGATCTCCGAGGTCCTCGACGCGGTTCCCGAACTCGCCGAAGGCGACCCCTACGTCCTCGAGGTGACCTCGCCCGGGGTCGACCGCCCGCTGACTCTTCCGCGCCACTGGCGCCGCAACGCCGGTCGCCGCGTCGCCGTCGACGTGGCCGCGCGGGAGGGGAGTGAGGCCCGCTCCGTGACGGGCCGCATCGGCAAGCTCACCGGCGAGACCGTCGAGATCGTGATCAACCACCGCGGGCGGATCGCGGTCGAGTCCATCCCGCTCGACGCGGTGACGACAGCGGTCGTGCAGGTCGACTTCTCGCAGCCGAGCGTGACCGAACTCGAACTCTGCGGCCTCGACGCCGACGAGATCGAACGCCGGCGGGCGCGAGACCGGACGCAACTGAACAACTGAACAACCACTGACGAGAGAACAGCAGCGACAAGTGAAAAGCGGGGGACAAGTGAATAGGAGCCAGATCGCATGAACATCGACATCGGCGCACTGCGCATGATCGAGGCCGACAAGGGCATCTCGATCGAGACGGTCATCACCGCCATCGAGACCGCCCTGCTGACCGCCTACCGTCACACCGACGGCTTCGCGCCGCACGCGCGGGTCGACATCAACCGCAAGTCGGGTGCCGTCCGGGTGATGGCGCAGGAGGTCGACCAGAACGGCGACGTCGTCCACGAGTGGGACGACACCCCCGAGGGCTTCGGCCGGATCGCGGCCACCACCGCGCGCCAGGTCATTCTGCAGCGGCTGCGCGACGCGGAGAACGAGAAGAACTTCGGTGACCTCGTCGCCCACGAGGGCGAAATCGTCGGCGGCGTCGTCCAGCAGGACTCCCGCGCCAACGCCCGCGGCATGGTCGTGGTCCAGATCGGCAGCGACGCCAACAGCACCGAGGGCGTCATCCCGCCCGCCGAGCAGGTACCCGGCGAGGTCTACACCCACGGTGACCGCATCAAGTGCTACGTCGTCGGCGTGAGCCGCGGCCCCCGCGGACCCCAGATCACGCTCTCGCGAACCCATCCGAACCTGGTCCGCAAGCTGTTCTCACTCGAGGTGCCCGAGATCGAGGACGGCTCGGTCGAGATCGTCGCGGTCGCCCGCGAGGCCGGCCACCGCTCCAAGATCGCCGTGCACACCGGTGTGGCCGGGCTCAACGCCAAGGGTGCCTGTATCGGCCCGATGGGACAGCGCGTGCGCAACGTGATGAGCGAACTCGCCGGCGAGAAGATCGACATCATCGACTACGACACCGATCCCGGGGTGTTCGTGGGGAATGCGCTGTCGCCTGCGAAGGTTGTATCGGTCACCGTGGTCGACGCGGCCGCGAAGGCGGCCCGCGTCGTCGTCCCCGACTATCAGCTCTCCCTCGCCATCGGCAAGGAAGGGCAGAATGCCCGGTTGGCCGCCCGGCTGACCGGTTGGCGGATCGACATCCGCTCCGACGCCGCGCCTGCGGTCGAAGGAGCCGCCGAGTGACGCGTGTGACAGCCGATTGTTCGCGACCGGCACGATCGCGCTAGACTGATCGATGGTTCAGCGTTCCGCCCCCCGCACGTCAACCAACCACAGGCCCGTCCGGATGTGTGTCGGTTGTCGGCAACGGGCAGAGATCACCGAGTTGGTACGCGTCGTCGCGCAGAAGTGTGACGACACCACCGGCCTCGTGGTCGATCCCGCGAAGACCATGCCGGGACGTGGCGCTTGGTTGCATGCGAGGGCGGAGTGCATCTCTGTCGCGACGCGACGCAGGGCCTTCGCCGCGGCACTCCGGACCCCCGGTCTGACCGCGGACCCGGAAGATCTCGCCGAACAGCTCGGCGTGATCACCCACTAAAAGATGGCTCCTCGGAGCCGGAACAGGTTGCAGAAGACATGAGCACACCGTGAAGTCCCCACGATGAGCATGTACCGGACATAAATCGAGGCCGTAGCGGGTTAGCCGCTTGGCCTCCAACAAAGGAGAGCAGTGGCAGGCAAAGCCCGCGTGCACGAACTGGCCAAAGAGCTCGGCGTGACGAGCAAGCAGGTGCTCGAGCGCCTTAAAGAACAGGGCGAGTTCGTCAAATCGGCGTCGTCGACGGTAGAGGCCCCAGTGGCCCGTCGACTGCGTGAATCATTCCCAGGCAAGGACGGGGTGAGCAAGGACGGCGGTTCGTCGTCGGCACCCGGTCCTCGCCAGTCGGCCAAGCCCGGACCCAAGCCGTCCGGTGCGCCGAAGCCCGGAGCCGCCCCGGCAGCGCCGGCGGCGGGTCGTCCCACCCCGGGACCCCAGTCCACCGCGCCCCAGACCGGCGCACCCCAGACCGGCGCACCCCAGACCGGCGCACCCAAGCCGGGCGGCCCGAAGCCGGGTCCAGCCCCGGTCGAGACCCCCGCACCGGCTGCGGCCGAGCGTCCCAGTCCGGCCCCCGCCCCAGGCGGTCCCAAGCCGGCACCGGCACCTGCGGCCCCGGCCGCGTCGGCAGCTCCCACGCCGCCGACCAAGGCCCCGGGTCCCCGTCCCGGCCCCAAGCCCGGCCCGCGTGCTCCGCGCGTCGGCAACAACCCGTATTCGTCGGCCCCGGCTCCCGCGCCGCGCCCGGCGGCTCGTCCCGGCCCCGGCCAGGGCGGTCCGCGTCCCGGTGGCGGTCGTCCCGGTCCCGCCGGCCAGGGCGGACCCCGTCCCGGTGGCGGTCGTCCCGCACCCGGCCAGGGTGGTCCGCGTCCCAACCCGGGCAACATGCCCCCTCGCCCCAGCCCCGGCGCGATGCCCTCGCGCGCGGCGCGTCCTGACGCCCGTCCGGGTGGTCGCGGCGGTGCCGGCGGCGGCCGTGGCGGAGGCGCCGGCGGCGGCGGTTACCGCGGCGGACCCGGTGGCGGCGGCGCACCCGGTGCACCCGCAGGTGGTGGCTTCCGCGGTCGTCCCGGTGGCGGCGGCGGTCGTGGCCGCGGCGGTGCAGCCGGTGCGTTCGGTCGTCCCGGCGGCGCCCCCCGCAAGGGTCGCAAGTCGAAGCGCGCAAAACGCGCCGAGTACGAGAGCATGCAAGCACCGGCCGTCGGTGGCGTCCGGCTGCCGCGCGGCAACGGCGAGATCATCCGTCTCGCACGTGGTGCCTCGCTCTCCGACTTCGCCGACAAGATCGACGCCAACCCGGCATCGCTGGTCCAGGCGCTGTTCAACCTCGGCGAGATGGTGACGGCGACCGAGTCGGTCAACGACGAGACGCTCGAGCTGCTGGGCTCGGAGATGAACTACCGCGTCCAGGTCGTCAGCCCGGAGGACGAGGACCGCGAGCTGCTCGGCAGCTTCGACCTCACCTATGGCGAGGACGAGGGCGGCGAGGAAGATCTCGAACAGCGCCCGCCGGTGGTCACCGTCATGGGCCACGTCGATCACGGTAAGACCCGACTGCTCGACACGATCCGTAAGGCGAACGTCCGCGAGGGCGAGGCCGGCGGTATCACGCAGCACATCGGTGCCTACCAGGTGAACACCCACCTCAACGGTGAGGATCGCCTGATCACGTTCATCGATACCCCGGGTCACGAGGCGTTCACCGCCATGCGTGCCCGTGGCGCGAAGGCGACCGACATCGCGATCCTCGTGGTCGCGGCCGACGACGGCGTCATGCCGCAGACGGTGGAAGCGGTCAACCACGCCCAGGCGGCCGACGTCCCGATCGTGGTCGCGGTGAACAAGATCGACAAGGAAGGTGCGGATCCGCAGAAGATCCGCGGACAGCTGACCGAGTACGGTCTGGTGCCCGAGGAGTACGGCGGCGACGCGATGTTCGTCGACATCTCGGCCAAGCAGGGCGAGAACATCGACGCACTGCTCGAGGCCGTGCTGCTCACCGCGGACGCATCGCTCGACCTGCGTGCCAACCCGGACATGGATGCCCAGGGTGTCGCCATCGAGGCGCACCTCGACCGCGGCCGTGGCCCGGTGGCGACCGTGCTGGTCCAGCGCGGCACCCTCCGCGTCGGCGACTCGATCGTCGCCGGTGACGCCTACGGTCGTGTCCGTCGCATGGTCGACGAGCACGGCGAGGACGTCCCCGAGGCACTGCCGTCGCGTCCGGTCCAGGTCATCGGTTTCACCTCGGTCCCCGGTGCAGGTGACAACCTGCTCGTGGTCGAGGAGGACCGCATCGCCCGGCAGATCGCCGACCGTCGCAACGCGCGCAAGCGCAACGCGCTGGCCGCGCGCAGCCGCAAGCGGATCAGCCTGGAAGACCTGGATTCGGCTCTCAAGGAGACCAGCCAGCTCAACCTCATCCTCAAGGGTGACAACTCGGGTACGGTCGAGGCCCTCGAAGAGGCCCTGCTGGGTATCGAGATGGGCGACGAGGTGTCGCTGCGCATCATCGACCGCGGTGTCGGTGGTGTCACCGAGACCAACGTCAACCTGGCGGCGGCATCGGATGCGATCATCATCGGCTTCAATGTCCGCGCGGAGGGCAAGGCCACCGAGCTGGCCAACCGCGAGGGTGTCGACATCCGGTACTACTCGGTGATCTACCAGGCCATCGACGAGATCGAGAGCGCGCTCAAGGGCATGCTCAAGCCGATCTACGAAGAGGTGGAGCTCGGCCGCGCCGAGATCCGCGCCATCTTCAAGTCGTCGAAGGTCGGCAACATCGCCGGTTGCCTCGTCCAGTCGGGCATCATGCGCCGCAACGCGAAGGCGCGCCTGCTGCGTGACAACGTCGTGGTCGCCGAGAACCTCACCGTGTCCTCGCTCAAGCGCGAGAAGGACGATGCCACCGAGGTTCGCGAAGGCTACGAATGTGGTCTCACGCTGACCTACTCGGACATCAAGGTGGACGACGTGATCGAGACCTACGAGCTGCAGGAGAAGCCGCGCGACTGATGCGCGTGGGCTCCGAGCTCTCGTAAGAAAACTCTCGACCCGCTGCCGTGCGCGTCGTTCCCGACCAGGGGACGGCGCGCACGGCACCGCTTACGGAAGGACTCCCGATGGCTGATCCAGCACGGGCACAGCGACTGGCCAAGCGGATCTCGACGATCGTCGCCTCGGCGATCGCCTCCGAGATCAAGGACCCGCGCCTGGCCTACGTGACGGTCACCGACACCCGCGTGACCAATGATCTGCACGACGCGACCGTCTACTACACGGTGATGGGTGAATCCATCGACGCCGAACCCGACTACGACGCCGCCGCGGCCGGACTGGCCAAGGCGACCGGCGTGCTGCGGTCCAAGGTCGGTGCCGGAACCGGCGTCCGCTTCACCCCGACCCTGCGTTTCGTCCTCGACACGGTGCCCGACGCGGCTCGTCAGATGGAGGAGCTCGTCGCACGCGCCCGCGCCAACGACGAACTCGTCGCACGGCGTCGGGCAGAGGCGTCACCGGCCGGTGACGCCGATCCCTACCGTTCGGCAGACGACGCCGGCGACGACGAGTGAACGCTTCGGCGAGTGCCGCGATCGCCGCAGAGCTGGCGACCGCATCGGCGGTGACCATCTGCTGTCACGTCCGCCCGGATGCGGACACGATCGGCAGCGGTCTCGCACTGGGACTGGCCCTCGACCGGCGTGGCGTCGACGTCGAGGTGTCCTATCCCGGTGCCGAACAGCTACCGGCATCGCTCGGCGGTCTGCCCGGCAGCAAGCTCCTGTGTTCACCGAACCAGGTGATCGGGCACCCGGTGGTGGTGTCGGTCGATGCCGCGAACCTCGAGCGCCTCGACTCGCTGGGCGCCGTCTTCAGTGCGGCCGACACCTCGATCACCATCGACCATCACGCGTCGAATCCCGGTTTCGGCGACCTCGATCTCATCGACCCGGCCGCCGACTGCACGTCGGTCCTCGTGCTCGACGTCCTCGACGAACTCGGGGTCGATCTCGACGCCGACATCGCCACCTGTATCTACGCCGGGCTGACCACCGACACCGGGTCCTTCCGCTGGGCCCGACCGCA
Organism: Gordonia sp. GONU; assembly: GCF_024733855.1. NCBI lineage: Bacteria > Bacillati > Actinomycetota > Actinomycetes > Mycobacteriales > Gordoniaceae > Gordonia > Gordonia sp. GONU. The sequence goes on along the minus strand of NZ_JANRHB010000001.1, from coordinate 271,026 downwards.
GTCCTTCCGGATCGCGGCGCGCCTGCTGGAGACCGGCGTCGACGCACGCAAGTGGAGCCGCATCCTCTTCGATTCGCATCCGTTCGAGTGGTTCGCCATGATGTCGGACGTGCTGGCGTCGGCGAAGCTGGTCCCGTCGGCGTGCAACGGCGAGGGACTCGTCTACGCGATCGTCGACCAGCGGGCCCTCGCCGGAATGAGCTGGGAAGAGTCCGAGAGCGTCGTGGACACCATCCGGACCGCCCGCGACGCCGAGGTGGCCGCGGTGTTCAAAGAGAGTGCGCCCGGCGTCTGGACGGTGTCGCTGCGGTCCAAGGACGTCGTCGACCTCGTTCCGATCGCCCGCGCCCATGGCGGCGGCGGACATCGGCAGGCGTCCGGTTACAGCGACACCGGCACCGCCGACGAGGTGGTCGCGAGATTGTTGGAGTCGCTCTGAGCGATGATGCGGGTGTCGCGCGGATCGCGACGCTGACCGTCTCGGCGCTCGCGGTCCTGATCGCACCACCGCTCTACCTGCTTCTCGACCTCGCGGTCGTCGGTCGTCTCGGCGGCGAGCAGCTCGCCGCGCTCGGCGTCGGAACGCTGGTCCTCTCGATCGTCAGCACCCAGCTCACCTTCCTGTCGTACGGCACCACGGCCCGTGCGGCGCGCAGGTTCGGCGCGGGTGATCGGGCCGGTGCGGTGCACGAGGGCGTCCAGGCCAGCTGGATCGCGGTCGCCGTCGGTGTGGTGATCGTCGCGGTCGCCTATCCGCTCGCGCCCGCGGTCATGAGGTTGCTCGTCGGCGCATCGTCGCCGGATTCGGCCGCGGTGGCCGCCGACGCCGCACACTGGTTGCGGATCGCGATGTTCGGGGTGCCGCTGATCCTGCTGTCGATGGCCGGCAACGGCTGGATGCGCGGCGTGCAGGACACGCGCCGGCCGGTCTTCTACGTGGTCATCGGGCTGTCGCTCGCGGCGGTTCTGGTCGTCGGCCTCGTGCACGGCATCGGACCGTTTCCGCGTCTCGGCCTTCCGGGTAGCGCCGTCGCGAACGTGATCGGGCAAGGGGTCACGGGCATGCTGTTCGCGGTGCGGGTGATCCGCGAGGCGTCAGGGGAGTCGCAGGGGTTCCGACCGGACCGTCCGATCATCGTCGCCCAGCTCGCGATGGCACGCGATCTGATCGTGCGCAGTCTCTCGTTCCAGATCTGTTTCGTCTCGGCCGCCGCGGTGGCCGCCCGGTTCGGCGTCGCACAGGTCGCGGCCCATCAGCTCGTACTGCAGCTCTGGGAGTTCATGGCGCTGTTCCTCGACTCGGTCGCGATCGCCGCCCAGGCACTCGTCGGTGCCGCGCTCGGCGGTGGTCGCCTGACGATCGCCGACGCCGTGGCCCGCCGCGTGACCGGGGTGTCGGTGGTCGCCGCGACCGCGATGGCCGCCGTCTTCGCCGCCGGTGCGACGCTCATCCCGCGCATCTTCACCACCGACGACGCCGTGCTCGACGCCATCGGGGTGCCCTGGTGGTTCTTCGTCGGCATGCTGCCGATCGCCGGCGTGGTCTTCGCCCTCGACGGCGTGCTCCTCGGCAGTGGCGACGCCGCCTTCCTGCGCACCGCGACACTGACCGGTGCGCTCGTCGGGTTCCTGCCGCTGATCTGGCTGTCGCTGATCTTCGACTGGGGCCTGGCCGGCGTGTGGTCCGGCCTGGTGGTCTTCATGGTCATCCGGCTCGCGACCGTCGTGTGGCGTATTCGTTCCGGCCGGTGGCGGCAGGCAGGGGTCGTACCCGCTTGACCTGACCTCGTCCCTGCTCAGCGCTGCCCGTCGCCGGGACGCCTGATCTGCGTGGTGCGGAACGACGGGTCGTCGGGACGCCGCGGGGGCTGAGCGAGCGGCGGCGGTGACACGGGATACCGTTCCGTCTCCCGCTGGTCGATCTGATGGGCCTGCGTCCGGTACAGCTGGGTGGCGCGATGGTCCTCGACGCTCGCCGCGGCCGCGGGTGCGCCTGCCGCCCGGGGTTTCCGCGTGGCGAGGCCGATGCCGTCGCATGCCCACAGGATCAGGATCGCCGCGAGCACGAACGCGATCTCGAACGTCACCACGCCCACGTGGTAGCCGAGGGGCAGGGTGCCCCCGCTCGTGAGGTCCGCGCCGAAGTCGGGCTGATGGAAGTAGATCGCCCACGTCCCCAGGGAAAGCACCCCGGCCGCCGGGATCACGCCCAGCCAGGTGGCTGCCGACCGTCGCCGGGCGATGGACCAGACGATGACGACGCCGCTGTCGAACAGGGCGATGTTCGCCATCGCCGCCGCTTCGAGTACTCGCGCATTCCAGTCGGCGATCACGGACGAGTCGAGATAGAAGGGGAGGATCGCGACCCGTTCCAGAGCCAGGAGGAGCAGTCCCACGGGTAGCACGAGCGCAAGGCGCAGACCGCTGCGCGCCCACGCCGCCGTGATCAGCAGGAACACGAACGGCACGACTGCCGACGCGCCGAATCGAGCCCAGGAGTCGGTGCCCGCCGAATCCAGGGCGTAGAGCGACATCACGAGGGCGACGGTGAACGCGACGAGGATCGCGGTACTCACCAGCGCCTGCACCCACCAAGGTCCTCGATTGCCTACCACCGTTCGATCGTCCCACGTGAGACCGCCCCCGGCACGGAGTGATCACGACCTCTGGCACGATGGATCCTCGTGGCAACTTTGTGGGCGATCAGCGATCTGCACGTCGCCCATCGGGGCAACGAGCACATCATCGACGACATCCGGCCGACGTCGCCGGAGGACTGGCTCATCGTGGCCGGTGACGTCGCCGAACGCACCGACGACATCGTCGACACGCTCCGCCGCCTGCGGACCCGTTTCCACACCGTCATCTGGGTCCCGGGCAATCACGAGCTGTACACCACGGCCAAGGACCCGCTGCAGGTGTTCGGTGTCGCCCGGTACGACTATCTGGTGCAGGCGTGCCGCGACATCGGTGTGGTGACCCCCGAGGACATCTATCCGCTGTTCGATCCCGGCGACGGCGGCGAGCCGGTCCGGGTGGTCCCGATGTTCCTGCTGTACGACTACACGTTCCGGCCGGAGGGCACCGCCAACAAGCTCACCGCGCTGGCGCTGGCGCGCGAACGCAACGTGGTGGCGACCGACGAGTTCCTGCTCTCACCCGAGCCGTTCCCGACCCGCGACGCCTGGGGCCGGGCACGCATCGAGATCACCCGCCGCCGCTTGCAGGCGCTCGATCCGTCGGAGAAGACGGTCCTCATCAACCACTGGCCGTTGCGCCGCGAACCGTGCGATGCGCTCATCTACCCGGAGTTCGCGCTGTGGTGCGGCAGCGAGCTGACCGCCGAATGGCACACCGAGTTCAACGCCGCGTGCTGCGTGTACGGGCACCTGCACATCCCGCGGACGACCTGGTATGACGGCATCCGGTTCGAGGAGGTGTCGGTCGGCTATCCGCGTGAGTGGAAGCGGCGCGGCCTGCCGAATCCGTTGATGCGCAACATCGTGCCCGGTGATGGTCTCGGCGAGACCGATCTGCCTGAGCACGGGGTGCGCTTCGACCTGCCGCCCGACTATGCCGAGCGAGCCGCGGAATTCCGCGCGCGTGTGGAGCAGCGGCAGGCAGAGCGCCGGACCCGGCAGGTGGAACGGCAAGCAGGAAAGGACGACCGGTGATCGAACAACTCCTTCCATCCGGGGTCGCCTCGGCGGAGGCGTTCGACGATCCGCCCGGACTGACCCTGATGCCCGCCGAGCAGGCGCTCATCGGCAAGGCCGTCGAGAAGCGTCGCCGCGAGTTCACCACCGCCCGTCACTGTGCGCGGCAGGCGCTGGCGGAGTTGGGTTACGAGCCGGTGCCGATCCTCAAGGGGGACAAAGGCGCTCCGATCTGGCCGGCCGGCATCGTGGGCAGTCTCACGCACTGCGACGGCTACCGCGCGGCGATCGTCGCCCACTCGATGGGCGTGCGATCCCTCGGCATGGACGCCGAACCGCACGACGCGTTGCCCGACGGCGTGCTCGAGCACACCAGCCTGCCCGCCGAACGTGAGGTCCTGGCGACCCGTCCGTCCGGCCTGCACTGGGACCGGTTGCTGTTCTGCGCCAAGGAGGCCACCTACAAGGCGTGGTTCCCGATCACCAAGCGGTGGCTGGGTTTCGAGGACGCCCTGATCACCTTCGAACAGACCGCGGAGACGTCCGGGACGTTCATCTCCCGCATCCTCATCGACCCGGCCGCGGCCGACGGCGGTGCGCCGGTGCTTGAGTTCCACGGCCGTTGGCTCGTCGAGCGGGGCATCATCACCACGACGATCGCGATGGTCTGAATGGCCGACGCAACCATCGAGAAGGCCGGTCTGCTCATCGTGGACAAGCAGGCCGGGATCACCAGCCACGATGTCGTCTCGCGATGCCGCAAGATCTTCGACACCCGCCGGGTCGGTCACGCCGGCACCCTCGACCCGATGGCCACCGGCGTCCTCGTCGTCGGGATCGAGAGGGCGACAAAGCTTCTCGGTCTGCTGTCGCTGACCACCAAGTCCTACACCGCGACCATCCGGCTCGGTGCCTCGACCACCACGGACGACCGCGAGGGCGAGATCCTCACCACCGCGGACGCCTCCGGTGTCACCGACGACGAGATCGCCTCGGCCGTCGCCGATCTCACCGGCGACATCCAGCAGGTTCCGGCGAAGGTCTCGGCGATCAAGGTCGACGGCCGGCGCGCGCATGCACTCGTCCGCACCGGCGCCGAGTTCGACCTGCAGGCCCGGCCGGTCACCGTGTCACGATTCGACGTTCTGGCCACGCGGCGTGCGGGGGACACCGACAACGACACCGCGGGCGTCGTGGATCTCGATGTCGCGGTGGACTGTTCGTCGGGCACCTACATCCGGTCGCTCGCGCGCGATCTCGGTGCCGCGCTCGGCGTCGGTGGGCATCTGACCGCGTTGCGGCGCACCGCCGTGGGGCCCTTCACCCTCGAACACGCCCGCACGCTCGACGAGGTCCGCGAGGACGGCCGCGTCAGCCTCGACATCGACGAGGCGGTGAAGCTGTCCTTCCCCCGCCGCGACATCAGCGACGACGAGGCCGAATCCATCAGCCAGGGACGATGGCTCGAGCCGATCGGCATGAAGGGCGTCTACGTGGTCGTCGACCCGCACGAGCAGGCCATCGCGCTCATCCAGGAGAAGGGCCGCCGGGCGGGTTCGGTGATGGTGGTGCGTCCGGCCACCCTGCGCTAGCGCGGGACGACGAAGATCGCGCGCGCGGCGATGTCGCCGAGGTCGATCGGCGTCGCGTCGTCGAGGGATACCGAGATGGTGCCGGCGAAGGGCCGCTTCTCGGCGACGGTGACGACACGGTCGAGGGCCACGCCGACCTCGTCGAAGTAGCGGAGCATCTCCGGGTCGGTGTCGGAGATGCGGGCGATGCATCCCGACGCCCCGACCTCGAGGTCGGCGAGCAGTGCCGCGGCGGGTGTGGGGATCGAACCGTCGAGTGCGGGGATCGGGTCGCCGTGCGGATCCCGGTCGGGGAAGCCGAGTTTCGCGTCGAGCCGGGCCATCAGCCGATCCGAGACGGCGTGTTCGAGGATCTCGGCCTCGTCGTGCACCTCGTCCCAGCGGTATCCGAGTTCGCGGACGAGGAAGGTCTCGAGGAGACGGTGGCGCCGCACCATCAGGATCGCCGCCTCGCGGCCCTCGTCGGTCAGCGTCACCGCGCCGTAGGGCTCATGGGAGACCAGGCCCTGATCGGCGAGTTTGCGGATGGCCTCCGAGGCCGTCGACGGGGACACTCCGAGGGACTGGGCCAGCAGCTTGGTCGTGACCTTGACGTCTTCCCACTCCTGGCTGGTCCAGATGACCTTCAGATAGTCCTGGGTGACCTGTGACAGTTCGGTCACCGGACGGTCTGATCCCCTGGGCATGGGTATGAGCTTAGCGTCACCTTGTCTGCTCGCCGACATCTCGTCGTCGACACCCCGTCCGCTCGTAGGCGTGTGGCGGTGGTGGTTTGGAACTGGTGCTGCCCGTAGGCTGGTCGCGTGTTGCGATGGCGAGGTCTTGATGACATCCCCGCGGACTGGGGACGGTGCGTGGTCACCATCGGTGTCTTCGACGGTGTGCACCGTGGGCATGCCGAACTGATCCATGCCGCCACGAAGGCGGCCAAAGAGCACGGGGTGCCGTCCGTGCTGATGACCTTCGACCCGCATCCGTCGGAGGTCGTGCGGCCGGGATCCCATCCGCCGCAACTGACCACGCTGACGCGACGGGCGGAGCTGGCCGAGGAACTGGGGATCGACGTCTTCTGCGTCATGCCGTTCACCCCGGAACTCGCCGCGCGCTCGCCCAAGGACTTCGCCCACGACATCCTCGTGGAGACACTGCATGCCGCCGACGTCGTGGTGGGGGACAACTTCACCTTCGGGCGCAAGGCCGCCGGCGACGTCGCGAAACTGACCGAGCTGGGCGCCAAGTTCGGCTTCGAGGTGCAGGCCATCTCACTGTTCGGCGAACACGCGGTGACCTACTCGTCGACCTACATCCGTTCCTGCGTCGCGGCCGGTGACATGGACCGCGCCGCCGAGGCGCTCGGCCGCCCGCACCGGGTGGAGGGCGTCGTGGTGCGTGGGGACGGCCGGGGACGCGATCTCGGGTACCCGACCGCGAACGTCGCGCCGCCGATGTACGCCGCGATCCCCGCCGACGGCGTGTACGCCGCGTGGTTCACGATCCTGGGCGTGGGACCGGCCGTCGGCGAGGTGCTGCCGGGAGAGCGGTACCATGCGGCGGTGTCGGTGGGCACCAACCCGACCTTCTCCGGGCGCACCCGCACCGTCGAGGCCTTCGTCCTGGACAAGAACGCCGACCTCTACGGCCAGCACGTGGCCGTGGACTTCGTGCACCGCATCCGCGGCATGGTCCAGTTCGACGGGATCGACGACCTCGTCACCGCCATGGGCGACGACGTGGCGAAGACCAGGGAGATCCTGGCTGCTGCCGAGACGCCGTGAGTACACCGCGCACAGGTGGCGCGCAGACCTCGGCGGTCGCCGCGGCCCTCGCGTCGGTCGTGCTGGGCCTGGTGGTCGTGGCCGCCACCTTCATGGAGTGGGTCGACCTCGGTTCGGTGGGGCTCGCACCGCTCAACCCGAACGGTTTCGGGGTTCACAACGGGCACTACGCGCAGACACTCGGAACCCAGCTGACGCTGGGGTGGTTCACCACCGCACTCGGCCTTCTCATCATCATCGGTGGTCTCCTGGCCCTGTTCGCCGTCGTGCGTCGGGTGGGGGTGCCTCATCCGGGTTTCGCCCTGGTCGCCGGGGCCGGTGTGGGCGTCGTCGTCATGGCCGGTGCGGTACCCGTGCGGCCTCTCGGTCTGACGCTGCCGCTGGGGCAGATCGGGGCGACGTCGGCGGCCGCCGACGTCGGTGAACCGACCGCCGGGTTGTTCCTGATGCTCGCCGCCGCTCTGACCTCGGTCGTCCTCGGCCTGGTCGGTGTGTCGCTCACCGGTCGCGAGTCCGCCGGAGTGGCCCGTCGCCTCCTCGCGATCGCGATCGTCGTCGGCGCCCTCATCGGCGTCATCGCGGTCGCACTGGTGTGGTGGTGGCTCGGCCGCGATGCGGCCCTGAGCATCCACGGATTTGGGTCCGCACCGGGCGACAGGTAGCCTGATCAGTCGGTGTTGCTGCAGTCCGCGGTGGCACACCAGTGGTTCACTTCCAGACGCGGCACTGAGAAACAGGAGTATCTCCATGGCATTGACTGCCGAGCAGAAGAAGGAAATCCTCACCGAATACGGTCTGCACGAGACCGACACCGGTTCGCCCGAGGCCCAGGTCGCGCTGCTGACCAAGCGCATCGTCGACCTGACCGAGCACCTCAAGCAGCACAAGCACGACCACCACAGCCGCCGCGGTCTGCTGCTGCTCGTCGGCCGTCGTCGTCGCCTGCTGAAGTACGTCGCCAAGGTCGACATCAACCGCTACCGTTCGCTCATCGAGCGTCTCGGCCTGCGTCGCTGATCGCGTACCTGCGCGGAACAGACTTGCCGACCGGCCACCTCCCATCGGGGAGGTGGCCGGTTTCGTCTGTGTGCGGGCTCGTCATATTGAGGTATTGACAGCACGCGGTGATAGGCTGACAGACGGATCGTTGCCGTGAACTGATGGCAGTGCGTGACGACGAGCCAGATCGGTCCTCGGTAGTGGCCGCCGGAGCAAAGGTTCCGGCCGCTTCGATCGAAGGCCGTCTGAGCACTCAACCGGGCGCGAACACGTCGCGCCATTCACCCGCTGCCGTGTTTTCTCGGCGCGTTCTGGGTCGGTCCGATCCGCGCGTGCGACGAGTTCGACAGCACGACTGCACCGGCATCGGTGCACGCTGCGCACCTCGCGATGACCACCCTCAACCGCACAAGCGGCCATGTCTGAGTGGCCGCGCATCATGACGGCCGCTTACGGCAGCCGCTACGAAGGGATTCCACCCCACATGACAGATGTGACCACCACCGAAGACTTCACCGACGAGTACGACGACGCGATCACCGAGGCCACCGCGATCATCGACAACGGGAGCTTCGGCACCCGCACGATCCGGTTCGAGACCGGACGTCTCGCCCTGCAGGCCGCCGGTTCGGTGACCGCCTACCTCGATGACGAGAACATGCTGCTCTCGACCACCACGGCGTCGAAGCACCCGAAGGAGCACTTCGACTTCTTCCCGCTGACCGTGGACGTCGAGGAGCGGATGTACGCCGCCGGCCGCATCCCCGGGTCGTTCTTCCGTCGCGAGGGTCGTCCGTCGACCGACGCGATCCTGACCTGCCGCCTGATCGACCGCCCGCTGCGCCCGTCCTTCGTCGACGGTCTCCGCAACGAGATCCAGGTCGTCGTGACCGTGCTGTCGCTCAACCCGGACGACCTCTACGACGTCGTGGCCATCAATGCCGCCTCGGCGTCGACCCAGCTAGCGGGTCTGCCGTTCTCCGGCCCGGTGGGTGGCGTGCGCGTCGCGCTCATCCCGACCGAGGAGAACAAGGCCGGTCAGTGGGTCGCGTTCCCGACCGTCGAGCAGCTCGAAGGCGCCGTGTTCGACATGGTCGTCGCGGGCCGCATCGTGAGCGGTGAAGGCGACACCGCCGACGTCGCGATCATGATGGTCGAGGCCGAGGCGACCGACAACGTCATCGACCTGATCGCCGGTGGCGCGCAGGCACCGACCGAGGCCATCGTCGCCGAGGGCCTCGAGGCCGCCAAGCCGTTCATCGCCCGCCTGTGCGAGGCGCAGAAGTCGCTGGCCGCGGCCGCTGCCAAGGACACCGGCGAGTTCCCGCTGTACCCGCCGTACCAGGATGACGTCTACGAAGCCGTCGCCGCCGCCGGTACCGAGCGCCTCGCGGAGATCCTGACGATCGCCGGCAAGCAGGAGCGCGACGACAAGACCGACGAGCTCAAGGCCGATATCCTCGCCCAGCTCGGTGAGCAGTTCGAGGGTCGTGAGAAGGAGATCGGCGGCGCCTACCGTTCGCTGACCAAGAAGCTGGTGCGCCAGCGCATCCTGACCGACCACTTCCGCATCGACGGTCGCGGCATCACCGACATCCGTGCACTCTCCGCCGAGGTCGGCGTGATCCCGCGCGCCCACGGCAGTGCGCTGTTCGAGCGTGGCGAGACCCAGATCATGGGCGTCACCACCCTCGACATGGTGAAGATGGCGCAGCAGATCGACTCGCTCGGACCCGAGACGTCCAAGCGGTACATGCACCACTACAACTTCCCGCCGTACTCGACCGGTGAGACCGGCCGCGTCGGTTCGCCCAAGCGTCGCGAGATCGGCCACGGAGCGCTCGCCGAGCGTGCCCTGATGCCGGTGCTCCCGAGCGTCGAGGACTTCCCGTACGCGATCCGTCAGGTCTCGGAGGCGTTGGGCTCCAACGGTTCCACCTCGATGGGTTCGGTCTGCGCCTCGACCATGTCGCTGCTCAACGCCGGTGTGCCGCTGCGCGCCCCGGTCGCCGGCATCGCCATGGGCCTCGTCTCCGACACCGTCGACGGCGAAACCCGTTATGTCGCACTGACCGACATCCTCGGCGCCGAAGACGCCTTCGGCGACATGGACTTCAAGGTCGCGGGCACCAAGGACTTCGTGACCGCCCTGCAGCTCGACACCAAGCTCGACGGCATCCCCTCGCCGGTGCTCGCGGGTGCGCTCAGCCAGGCCAAGGATGCGCGGCTGACCATCCTCGACGTCATGGCCGAAGCCATCGACGAGCCCGACGAGATGAGCCCGTTCGCACCGCGGATCACCACCATCAAGATCCCGATGGACAAGATCGGCGAACTGATCGGCCCCAAGGGCAAGACGATCAACGGCATCACCGAGGAGACCGGCGCCAACATCTCCATCGAGGACGACGGCACCGTGTTCGTCGGCGCCTCGGATGGCGTCAAGGCGCAGGCGGCGATCGACCGCATCAACGCGATCGCCAACCCGCAGCTGCCCAAGGTCGGCGAGCGTTTCCTCGGCACCGTCGTCAAGACCACCGCGTTCGGTGCGTTCGTGTCGTTGCTGCCGGGTCGCGACGGCCTCGTTCACATCTCGAAGCTCGGTAAGGGCAAGCGCGTCAACAAGGTCGAGGACGTCGTGAACGTGGGCTCCAAGCTCCGCGTGGAGATCGCCGACATCGACGAGCGCGGCAAGATCAGTCTCGTCCCGGTCGACGACGACGCAGACAAGGCCGAGGCCGCGGCTGCCGAAGCGGCCACCGCCGACGCCTGATCCCTTCTGATCGAACCCACACCGGGCCCGTCGTCCATCACGGACGGCGGGCCCGGTGTCGTCTTCGACTCTCGGCCGCGCCCGCCTATCATCCGAGGGATGAACGGTCCGTCCGACCAGTTGACCGTCGCGCACCGCCGCGACGCGCAGCGCACACCTTCCGCGCGAACCGTGGCGGATCTGCTGCGGACCGCACCGGTGATCGGGCGGGCCGACATGACCGTGCGGCAGGCCGCGGTGCTGATGACCGAACGCGGTCAGGATTACGTGGTGATCCCGTTGTCCGACGCTGGACAAGGACCGGGCGGACACGGACCGGGGAGCCACGGGCTGCTCACCGACGCCGACATCCGGGCGCGGGTCGTCGGCGCCGGACGAAGCATCGACACCCCGGTGGGTGAGGTCATCGACGGTCCGGCGTTCGTCGTCGACTCCCGGACGGCGCCGGTCGACGCCCTCACCGAACTCGTCGACCGCGACCTCACGGTCATCCCGGTCTGCGATGCCGCCGGGGCGGTGCTCGGTGTAGTCGGCGCCGGGGACTTCGTCGCCGACCCTGCGGGCGCGAGTATGCCGCTGCGCGAACAGATCTCGCGGTCGCAGACGGTCGGGGAACTACAGGAGCACGCCCGCCGGCTACCGCAGCTGGTCGCCGATCTCGTGCGACGGGACCGGCCGGCACACGAGGTCACCCGGGTCGCATCGCTCATCGTCGACGCCGTCGTGGTGCGGGGCCTGGCATTGGTCGTCGATCCGCATCCCGGCGTCGATCCCGCTGCCTACACGTGGTTGTCGCTCGGCAGCAACGCGCGCCGGGAACCGGTGCTGAGTTCCGATGTCGACTCGGCGGTGGTGTTCGACGACGCTCTCGGCAGTTCTGACCTCGACGCCCATCGCACGGCGTTCGAGAAGCTGGACGACCTGCTCCGCGGTGCCGGGCTGACCGTCGACACCAACGGGGCGGTCGCATCGAAGCCCCTGTTCTCGCGGACCCGCGCCCAGTGGCAGACGGCGGCGCGCGGCTGGATCGACGAACCGCTGGCGAACAAGGGGATGATCTTCACCTCGCTGATCCTCGATGGCCGGCCCCTGTTTGCGTCGCGTCGGGAACTGTCCGGTTCACGTCGGGAATCGACCACGCCGACACCGGGAGTCGAGATCATCGGCGCATTGCGTGCCGATCCGCGCACCATGCGTCTACTGCTGGCGGAGTCGTTGTCGACCAAGGCGCGGCTGCGGTCGATGCGCGATGTCCTGACGCGGCGCGGCGGGACCCTCGACCTCAAGACCCATGCGCTGACTCCGCTGATCAACATCGCCCGGTGGGCGGCACTGAGCGTCGAATCCACCGAGGTGAACACGCGGGCACGGCTGCAGGCCGCCGCGGGCAGTGCATTGCTGCCGACCGGCGATGCAGCGACGCTGATGGAGGTGTTCGACGTCCTGCAACGGGTGCGGTTGCGGTACCAGGTGGCGCAGTTCGATCAGGGTGAGACGCCGACCGACGTCCTGGAGATGAAGCGGCTGTCTCCGCTCGACCGGAGCCTGGTGGCCCAGGCGGTGCGGGAGATCGCCGGCGTCCAGCGCAGAATGGCCGGTATGAGCCACTACCAGGTGAACTGAGATGCCATGTGCCTGATCCTCTTCGCGTGGAATGCGCATCCCGAGCATCGTCTGATCGTCGCGGCCAACCGCGACGAGTATCACCGGCGACGCACGTATGCGCTATCCCGATGGGATGACCTGCCGATCATGGCCGGACGCGATGCGCTGGCCGGCGGCACCTGGTTGGGTGTCTCCGCGGAGGTGCCCGGGCGTGTGGCGATGGTGACGAACGTGCGGGTCGGTCCGCCGGAACGCACGGGCGTCCGTTCACGTGGGCAGCTGCCGGTGGACTTCCTCGGCGGTGGCGATGACCCGAAGGTGTTCGCCGACCGGGTCGTCGAACAGGCCGCCGACTACGACCCGGTGAACCTGCTCGTCGGTGACACCGGGACCAACGGGGACGCCGACGACCTCTGGTGGGTGACGAACCGACCGCACCCGCAGGCCGAACGGGTCGCCGACGGTGTGCACGGCGTGTCCAACGGTGCGCTCGACAACGACTGGCCGAAGGTCGTCGACGGTACTGCTGCGCTGCGCGACCTGATCGCCGGCGGTGCCTCCGACGAGGACTACTTCGCGATGCTGGCCGACCAGGACCGGCCCGATCCGGTGCGTCTGCCCGACACCGGTGTCGGACCCGAGTTCGAGGCGGCCCTGTCGTCGAAGTTCATCAACATCCCGGGTTACGGCACGAGGGCGTCGACCGTGCTGCGCATCGGCTACGACGGCCACGGCGAGATCACCGAACGCCGCTACGGGTGGCGCGGGAAGCGGCGAGGGACCACCACGCTCAGGTTTTGAACTGCGCTCAGGTTTTGAACTGCGCACCGGTTCTGAACTAGTTGTGTGCGAACGGCAGAACCGCGACCGGTAGGCCGAGGGCCTCGCCGACCTCGGCGGTGAACAGCTCGCCGCCATGGGTGCTCAACCCGGACGCGAGAGCTGGATCAACCGCGCAGGCCGTCTCCCAGCCCTGATCGGCCAGACGCACGACGTAGGGGAGGGTCGCGCCGGTCAGCGCCTGTGTCGACGTGCGCGCGACCGTGCCCGGCATGTTGGCCACGCAGTAGAAAATGGTGTCGTGCACGGCGAAGGTCGGTTCGGCGTGCGTCGTCGGGTGCGAGTCCTCGAAGCAGCCGCCCTGGTCGATGGCGATGTCGACGAGGACTGTGCCGGGCTTCATCTCTGCGACCAGGCTGTTGGGCACCAGGACCGGTGCCTTCGCGCCGGGGACGAGGACGGCGCCGATGACGAGGTCGGCGTTCTTCACCGCCTCGTCGAGCGCGAGTCGGGTGCTGTAGCGCGTGTGGACGCGGCCGCCGAAGCGCGCGTCGATCGCGCGGAGTTTGGCGATGTCGAGGTCGAAGACGCTGACCTGCGCGCCCATGCCCACCGCGATGGTCGCGGCGTTCACGCCGCTGACCCCACCGCCGATGATGACGACCTCGGCGGGCTCGGTGCCGGGGACACCGCCCATGAGGGTGCCGCGACCGCCCTCGGACTTCATCAGGTGATAGGCACCGACCTGTGGTGCGAGACGTCCGGCGACCTCACTCATCGGGGCGAGAAGGGGAAGTGCGCCGTCGGCGGTGCGGACCATCTCGTAGGCGATGGACGTGGTGCCGGAGGCGAGCAGGGCCGCGGTGCACTCCTCGCCCGCTGCCAGGTGGAGGTAGGTGAAGATCGTCTGGCCCGCCCGCAGCAGGCCGAACTCCGAGGCGATCGGTTCCTTGACCTTGAGCAGCAGGTCGGCCTGCTCCCACACCTCGGCGGCCGTACCGAGGATCTGCGCGCCGGCGGCCTTGTAATCGTTGTCGGTGATCGCCGAACCCTCTCCGGCGCCCGCCTGGATGATCACGTCGTGCCCGCGATGGTGCAGTTCGGTGACGCCGGCCGGGGTGATGGCGACGCGGTATTCGTGGTTCTTGATCTCGGTGGGGACGCCGACGCGCATGAGGCTCACTCTCGTCTCGAAGTTTGTACTGATAACCTGCCTTCAGGGTGAAGGAACTTCGGAAGTGTCACAATGTGCGCGAGGAAGATTCTCAAGAACCCCGGAATTGTGAAGATGGTTCAGATCAGGAGGCTGAGATGCCCGCCACTCCGAAGGATGTTCAGCCCGGAGACCTCGACGCAACCGACCGCGAACTGCTGAAGCTCCTGCAGTCCGACGCCCGCATGCCCAACAGTGAGCTGGCCCAACGCGTCGGGATCGCTGCGTCGACGTGTCACGGCCGCATGCGCAGGCTCGTCGACCTCGGGGTCATCCGTGGATTCTTCGCCGACGTCGACCCGGCCGCCGTCGGCCGCCCGCTGCGCGCGATGGTCGCGGTCAGTCTCCAATCCGATGCGCGTGGTCAGATCCGACGATTCGTCGGCGAGATCGCCGCCTACGACGAGGTGATCGACGTGTTCTTCCTCGCCGGTGCCGACGACTACATGCTCCACGTGGCCACCGCCGACACCGAGGCGCTGCGCCAGTTCGTCGAGCGGCTCAACAGTCGACGCGAGGTCGCGGGCACCACCACGTCGCTGGTCTTCGAGCATCGTCGCGGCGATGCGCCGATCTACTGAGCAGGTGGTCGCCACTAGACTGGGCCCGTTGGCACGTCGAGATCGAAGAGGGTGGACATGAGCGGTATCAAGGTGGGCGTCCTGGGTAGCCAGGGCAAGGTCGGGCAGGCGATCGTCACGGCGGTCGAGAAGGCCGACGACCTCACCTACACCGTGGGCGTCGACAAGGGCGACTCGCTGGAGTTCTTCTCCGACACCGACACCGAGGTGGTCGTCGACTTCACCCACCCCGACGTCGTCATGGACAACCTGAAGTTCTTCATCGCCAACGGGATTCACGCCGTCGTCGGCACCACCGGCTTCACCGAGGAACGTCTCGGGACCGTCCGCGGCTGGCTCGCCGAGAACCCGAAGGTCGGCGTGCTGATCGCCCCGAACTTCGCCATCGGCGCGGTGCTGTCGATGCGGTTCGCCGCGCAGGCCGCCAAGTACTACGACTCGGTGGAGGTCGTCGAACTCCACCATCCGCACAAGGCCGACGCGCCGTCGGGCACCGCCTACCGCACCGCCGCACTGATCGGCCGCGCACGCGCCGAGGCCGGCGTCGGACCGAGTCCCGACGCCACCACCGAAGAACTCGACGGCGCGCGTGGGGCGGTGGTCGACGGAGTGCACGTCCACTCGGTGCGCCTTGCCGGCCTCGTCGCCCACCAGGAAGTGCTGCTGGGCACAGAGGGCGAGACCCTCACCATCCGCCACGACTCCCTCGACCGGTCGTCGTTCGCGCCCGGCGTGCTCCTCGGGGTGCGCAGCATCGCCGACCGTCCGGGTCTGACCATCGGGCTCGAAGAACTGATGGACCTCTGATTCCCATGGTCGATGACGGCACGCACGACGAGGGCACCCACACCGGCGACACCGAGGGTGGCGCGCCGCAGCTGGGTCCGAAGAAGAAGGACGCCCGGCCGATCGTCTGGATGATCGGCTTCCTGGTCGTGGCGCTGGTCGTCTACTTCGTACTTCTCGGCTGGCGTGGGTTCCAGTTGATCGCGACGGGAACCGTCGCGGGAATCGGGCTGGGACTCGGTGTCATCGCACTGCCGCTCATCGGCGCGTGGCTGATCTACGCGACGCTGCGCGCGGGTCTGGAACACCAGAAGCTCGCGGCGATCATGGCCGAGGAAGGCCGCGAGCTCGACATCTCGAACCTCCCGCACCGCGCTTCGGGCCGCATGGAACGCGACGCCGCCGACGAATTGTTCGCGCAGGTCAAGGCCGAGTGGGAAGCCGACCCGAACGACTGGCGCAACACGTACCGCATCGCCCGCGCCTACGACTACGCCGGCGACCGCCCCCGCGCCCGCGCGATGATGAAACGCGCGGTCGCACAGTTCCACGGACGCGAACAGTAAGGGGCCGGCCAGATGAGCGATCCGACGAGCTTTCTCGACGAGGCCGCCCGTCTCTGGGCCGACCACCTGGCGAACGCCGGACCCGAAAGACTCGGGGAGGCAAGCGGTTGCGCGGGATGGACCAACCGCGACCTGATCAATCACCTCATCGGCGGCGGCTACCGCTACGCCATGTTGCTCGAAGGTGCCAGCGCCGCCGACACCTTGGCGACACGCGACGTCGACTATGTGGGTGCCGGCGACCCGGTCGCTGAATTCTGGCGCAGCGACAACGCCTTTCGGGCCGCGGTCGACTCCGCTGACCTCGACGTCGAGGTCGATCATCGCGCCGGACGACGACCGGGCCGCCAACTGCTGGTGATGCGAATCATGGAGCTGGCGTTGCATTCCCACGATCTGTGCGTGGGCCTCGATGCGGAGTGGGCTCCGTCGGACGGGCTGGTCGAGTTCGTGCTCACCGATGCGGCGCCGGTCATCGAGGAGCTGCGCGGGGCCGGATTGTTCGAGGCGCCGATCGAGCCGGCGTCCGATAGCGCGGCCGATCGGTTGCTGGCGTTCGCGGGGAGGTCCTGATGGCGGCCAAGCGGCTGTTGATCGTCCACCACACGCCGTCGCCGGCATGTCAGGAAATGTTCGAGGCGGTGCTCTCCGGTGCCACGGATCCGGAGATCGAGGGCGTCGAGGTGGTGCGTCGAGCCGCTCTGGCAGTCACCGCGAGCGACTTCCTCGAGGCCGACGGTTACATCCTCGGCACGCCCGCCAATCTCGGATACATCAGTGGCGCACTGAAACACGCTTTCGACGTCAGCTACTACCAGATCCTCGACTCGACGCAGGGTCGGCCGTTCGCTGCGTACTTCCACGGGAACCAGGGAACCGAGGGTGCGGAGAAGGCTGTCGACGCCATCACCACGGGCCTTGGCTGGGTGAAGTCGGCTGAGTACGTGGTGGTCTCGGAGAAGCCGACGAAAGACGACCGCGAGGCGTGCTGGGAGTTGGGCGCGACGGTCGCGGCGCAGCTGATGGGCTGAACGTCCGGCAAACCCACCACTTTTCGGCAGAATCACCACCTCGCGGGGTGCTGGGTTTGCCGAAAAAGGGTGGGTCTGTAGCTACTTGGCGGTCAGCTTGATGATCGGCAGTTCCCGATCGGTCTTCTCCTGGTAGCCGGCGAACCGCTCGTTCTTGTTGATCGTGTTCCAGGCCTGGGCGCGTTCGTCGCCGTGGAGCTGCTGGGCGCGGACCTCGACGGTCCTGCCGTCCACCTCGATCCGGGCCTTGTCGGGGTTCGCCTTCAGGTTGTGGTACCAACCGGGGTTGTTCACCGCGCCGTTCGCCGACGCCACGATCAGCCAACTGCCGTCGGGGCCCGGGAACCAGGCGAGCGGGGTCACCCGTTCCTGACCGCTCTTGCGGCCGACGGTCGTCAGCACGAGTGCGTTCATCCCGCCGAACTGTCCCTTGCGGCGGATCATAGGCGCGACGACCTTGTTCACGATCCGCATGAACGGTCCCTTCGGCACACGGCCGCCACGTGTACCTGCCGAGGTCTCGAAGCTCATCGTCGTCTCTCCTTCGCCGGGATGGTCCCAGTGTGCTGCAACCGAGCGTTCCGCGGAACACTTCCGGAGCAGCCCGGACGTGGACTCCGGGCTATTCCACGTCGGCGAGGAGTCTGCTCACCTCGTACTGCCGCACCAGGAACGCCTTCTCGTCGAGCTTCTTGCGGCGCATCCAGGAGGTGACTTCCGAGTTGCACTTGCTGGCGTTGCACGAACCGCAGCACGGCACGACGTTGGTCACGGTGTAGCGGCCGCCGCGGGAGATCGCGAGCATGCAGTCGCGCTGGAGAGCCACCCCGGCCGCGCCGCAGTACGCACACCCGCCCCAGGCCTCCCGGAGTGCGAGCCACTGGGTGTCGGTGAGGTCGTTGTCGCGGGCGGCGACACGCTTGCGGCGTCGCTTCGCATAGCGATTGGCGCGGGTCGTGCTGCGAGTGGCCACTCAGGAAGAGTACCGCTCGATTCACACGAGTCACAGCAGTCACACAGCGTGCGTGGGATCGAGGAGTAGTCGGCACCATGCGTCGTGCAGCCAGTTGGAGAACCGGTCCGATGTCCATCCGCGGCTCGTCACGAGCATCGAGTAGTACTCGGAGGAGTTCATGGTCCAGACGATGTCGGCGATCTCCTCGACGGTCAGATCGGTGCGCGTGGCGCCGGTCGAGACGAGATCTGCGGCGAGTCGACGCATGTTCTCGGCGCGTCGCGCAGTGATCTCGTCCCACAGGCTCCTCAGGTCGCCGTCGAGGGCCGCGGCGTCCCGGAGGACGAGGAACAACGGTGCGAGACGCCCCTGGATCGCGGTGACCGCGTCGGCGTAGATCGCCAGCTTCCGGCGTGCGTCGTCCTCGGCGCGCATGCGTGCGACGTAGTCGCGCTGAGCGCCGGGAATCGGCTGATCGGTCCCCGACAGTGCGAGTTCGATCAGTTCCCGGAACATCGCCGGCTTCCGGCCGACGACCGTGTAGACGGTGTCGGGCACGACTCCGGCACCGCGGGCGATCTCGGCGACGGTTGTCGCGGCATAACCCTGGGACAGGAACAATCCGCGGGCCGTGTCGAGGATGTTCGTACGGGTCTGCGCCGCGGCCGCGCGGCGCCGGCTTGCGTCATAGCGGCGCGTGGTCTGACCTGCAGATTGCTCATTGACTGTGTCGGGCATCAGCCCTAGTCTAAGGGCATCACAATTGATCCGATACAAAGTCGGATGAAATTAGAGGAGCATCATCATGGCCGTCTTCGCCTGGACCCAGGACGTCCCCATCGACGCCGAGATGTACGGCGAGATCGCCCAGCGGATCGGGGACACCCCGATGCCCGGGCTCATCGTTCACTTGGCGATCGAGAACGCCGACAAGACCGTGAGCTACCTCGACGTCTGGGACTCGGAGGAGAGCTGCTTCGACGCGATGGAGAAGGTGGTACATCCCGCCGTGCGCCCGGTGCTCGCGGCGCACGGCGTCAACCCGCCGGGTGAGCCGCCCCGCACCCCGGCGACAGTCCTCGAGGTGCGCTTCGCGGACGGTGCGGCGGTCGGCCCGTAGACTGTCCGGCGTGAGCACGGCCATCCGCGATACCTCATCGACCGGGACGATCCCCACTCCGTACGAGGACCTCCTGCGCCTCGTGCTCGAGACGGGTACCCCGAAGGCGGACCGCACCGGCACCGGCACCAAGAGCCTCTTCGGTCATCAGCTGCGCTACGACCTGGCCGAGGGCTTCCCGCTGATCACCACCAAGAAGGTCCACCTCAAGTCGATCATCTACGAACTGCTCTGGTTCCTGCGCGGCGACTCCAACGTCCGCTGGCTCCAGGAGCGCGGCGTCACCATCTGGGACGAATGGGCCGATGAGAACGGTGACCTCGGACCGATCTACGGCGTCCAGTGGCGCAGCTGGCCGACGCCGTCGGGGGAGCAGATCGACCAGATCTCCGTGGCCCTCGAGACGCTCAAGACCAATCCCGATTCGCGACGCAACATCGTGTCCGCGTGGAACGTGGGCGAGATCCCGCAGATGGCGCTGCCGCCGTGCCACGCGTTCTTCCAGTTCTACGTCGCCGACGGCAAGCTCTCCTGCCAGCTCTATCAGCGTTCCGCCGACCTGTTCCTCGGGGTGCCGTTCAACATCGCGTCGTACGCGCTGCTGACCCACATGATGGCTCAGCAGGCGGGCCTCGAGGTCGGCGAGTTCGTGTGGACCGGCGGCGACTGCCATATCTACGACAATCACGTCGACCAGGTGAACCTCCAGCTCTCGCGCGAGCCCTACCCGTATCCGAAACTCGAACTGCGCAAGCGTGATTCGATCTTCGACTACGAGTACGACGACATCGAGATCGTCGGCTACCAGTCTCATCCGGGGATCAAGGCGCCGGTGGCGGTGTGAGTTCCGACCTCTCGTGGGTCGCACTCCCGACGCGCGTCCGGTTGGTCTG
Organism: Gordonia sp. GONU; assembly: GCF_024733855.1. NCBI lineage: Bacteria > Bacillati > Actinomycetota > Actinomycetes > Mycobacteriales > Gordoniaceae > Gordonia > Gordonia sp. GONU. The sequence continues at coordinate 250,701 of NZ_JANRHB010000001.1, read as the reverse complement.
GGCGCAGGCGCACGGCGGTGCGATCGGTCGCGACAACACCATCCCGTGGCGCGTCCCCGAGGACATGGCCCGGTTCAAGGAGAAGACCCTCGGCTATCCGGTCATCATGGGCCGCAAGACGTGGGATTCGCTGCCGCCGAAGTTCCGGCCGTTGCCGGGCCGCGTCAACATCGTGGTGACGCGCAACCCGGACTGGTCGGCCGAGGGGGCGGTGGTGGCCCGGACCATCGCCGAGGCACTGGTCCTCGCCGACGGCGAACCTGTCGGCATCATCGGCGGCGGCGAGATCTACGGCGCCGCAATGCGGTTCGCGACGGAGCTCTGCGTCACCGAGATCGACGTCGACGTTCTGGGTGCCGATGCATTCGCGCCGGAGATCGGACCGGAGTGGACGGTCGCCGACAAGAGGGAGTGGCAGACGTCCTCGACCGGCCTTCGCTACCGCTTCATCGACTACACACGCGCCGGCAGAGACTGAGGGCACGGGGCTGATGGCGACGGAACGGTTGTCCGCGGCCCAGGCGCGTCGAACCGCGCTGGCCGCACAGGGATTCACCGATCGCTCACCGTCGGGCGCGCCGACCATGGCGCATCTGAAGCGGGTCGTCGGCCGGACCGGTCTGCTCCAGATGGACTCCGTCAACATCGTCGCGCGGGCGCACTTCATGCCGCTCTACAGCCGGCTGGGTCCTTACGACCCCGACCTTCTGCATCGCGCTGCCTGGCAGCCGGTGCGGGGCCGACGCCGTCTGGTCGAGTACTGGGCGCACGAGGCCGCGCTGATCCCGGTCGAGGACTGGCCGCTGTTCCGTTGGCGGATGGACGAATTCGCCGATGGCCGCTATCGGCACACCCGGGAGATCATGCGTCGCAACCGGAGTCTCGCCGACGACGTACGGGGTGTGATCGACGAGATCGGTGCCGCGACGCCGCGCACCATCGAGGCGGAACTCGGCATCGAGCGTGAACCCGGAACGGCCGGGAGTTGGTGGCAGCGTGGCGAGGTCAAACACCTGTGCGAGGCGATGTTCGCCGCCGGCGACCTGTCGGCCGTGCGGAACGGCAACTTCGTTCGCCACTACGATCTCACCGACCGTGTCGTCGGCGCCGACGTCGCCGCGGTGCGACCTGATCGTGCGCAGGCGCAACGCGAGCTCATCGCCCGCGCCGCACGCTCGCTCGGGGTCGCGACCGTCACCGACCTCGCCGACTACTACCGCATCAAGCCGGCGGATGCCCGGCCGGCCGTCGCCGACCTCGTCGAAGCGGGTGTGCTGCACGAGGTCTCGGTCGACGGGTGGCGTGACCCCGCCTACCTCGCCGACGGCGCGCCCATGCCGCGACGCATCGACACCTCGGCGATCCTGTCGCCGTTCGACCCCCTCGTGTTCTTCCGCCCACGTGCGCAGCGACTCTTCGACTTCCACTACCGCATCGAGATCTACGTCCCCGAACACAAACGCGTGCACGGCTACTACGTGCTGCCCTACCTGTTGGGCACCGACCTCGCCGCACGCGTCGACCTCAAGGCCGACCGGAGATCCCGAACCCTGTTGGTACTCGCCGCCTTCGGCGAGCCCGGCCACGATCGCCGCGTCGTCGCCGAGCGATTGGCTGCCGACCTGCGGAGATTCGCGGGCTGGCTCGACCTGGATGACGTGACGGTCGGCGCGAAGGGCGACCTCGCGCGCGATCTGCGAGCGGTGATGGGATGCTGAGCACCGAGAGATCGAAGAAACATGACGGGGACGACCTGAAGGAGAGATGCGACGATGACCGTGTCGTATGAAGGCAACGACTATCGCTTGGTGATGTTCGACCTCGACGACACCCTAGCACCGTCGAAGAGCCCGCTCGACGACCAGATGGTGGACCTGCTGCACCGGATGCTCGAGGTCAGCCTCGGCTGCATCATCTCCGGCGGCAACTTCACCCAGTTCGAGAAGCAGGTTCTCGCGCGCCTCGGCACCTTCGACTCGGTGGGCAACCTCCATCTGATGCCCACCTGCGGCACCCAATACGTCCGCTGGGACGGCGGCGAGTGGGAGACCGTCTACGCGGAGTACCTCAGCGACGACGAGAAGAAGCGCACACTCGACGTCCTCGAGACCGGTGCCAAGGAACTGGGACTGTGGGAGAGCGAGACCTGGGGCGACATCCTCGAGGACCGCGGCAGCCAGATCACCTTCAGTGCACTCGGGCAGAAGGCCCCGGTCGATGCCAAGGCCGCTTGGGATCCCGACGGCGCGAAGAAGGAGTCGCTGCGGGCATATGCCGCCGAGCGGCTGCCCGACCTCGAGGTGCGCAGCGGTGGTTCGACGTCGGTCGACGTCACCAAGAAGGGCATCGACAAGGCGTACGGCGCGCTCAAGCTGATGGACATCCTCGGCCTGACCACCTCCGACATCCTGTTCTTCGGCGACCGTCTCGACGAGGGCGGCAACGACTACCCCGTCAAGGCACTCGGTATCACCTCGATCGCCGTCCACGGCTGGCCCGACACCCACGCCAAACTGTCGGCGATCCTGGATCAGAGCACGTAGGTCACACGGCGGGGCGCCCGACGGGTTGGACACGCTGCGTCCCGCTGCGCACCCGAAAGGACTTCGCGTAGAACTGGCCCGACCGCGGATCGGTCTTGTCGTTCAGGAAATACCAGTCCATCTGGGTGGCGGACGGGGTGACGGTCAGCACCGAGTATCCGTGCGAGTCCAGCTCGCAGTAGCGGACGTGGTGATTGGCCGCACTGAACGCGGCCGCAATCGTCGGACCGGCGGTGTTCGCCGGCACGTTGAACATCTCGTCGATGTTGGTCGACGTCACCGACGTCCCGACCAGTTCCGTCGCGACGGTCCCGGCACCCGGATAGTTCGCGACGTCCACCGGGATGTCGCATGCCCACGACGAGTGGATGTCCCCGGTGATGAACACGACGTTGTCGACGCCGTTGTTCCTGATCGAGTCGAGGAGGCGCCGACGGTCGGCGGCGTAGCCGTCCCATTGATCCGCGTTGTAGGGGATGCCCTCCTCCGGTATCCCGAGCAGTTCGGTGACCGCCCCGGTGGTCTTCGGGTCGAGCGGCGGGATCAGTACCGGCGAGATCATGACCGGATTGCCGACGATCTTCCACCGGGTCTCCGACGAGGTGAGGCCGTTGGTCAGCCAGGACATCTGAGCCCGACCCAGCATCGTGCGGGACGGCTCGTCGATCCGTGCCGACACCGCGCTCACCTGGAGGTCGCGGTAGGAGCGCAGATCCAGCATCGACAGCTCGAGAAGTTTCCCGAACCGCAGGCGGCGGAACAGATGTCGGCCTTGCGGGTCGACGCCGGGGCGGATCGGCATCCACTCGGAGTAGGCGCGCAGGGCGGCGGCGCGTCGAACCTGCCACGACCCTTCGCCGGGCTGGTGATTCTCGGCACCCCCGCGCCAGCTGTCGTTCGACGACTCGTGGTCGTCCCAGATGCAGATGAACGGCGTCGACCGGTGCAGCGCGGCGAGGTCGGGATCGGTCTTGTACTGACCGTGACGGGTCCGGTAGTCACGCAGCGTTCGGATCTCGTGACGCGGGTCGTGGATCCGGACCGCGCCGGTCTTACCCGTGTACCGGCCGGTTTGGTACTCGTAGTAGTAATCGCCCAGGTGCACCACGGCGTCGAGGTCCCTCTGGTTGTTCAGGTGCCGGTAGGCGGCGAAATACCCGGCCTCCCAGTTGGCGCAGGACACGACGCCGAAGCGGATTCGTCCGACGTCGGCGCCGGTGGCGGGTGCGGTGCGGGTCGTACCGATCGGTGACGTAGCCCCGGCGACCGGTCCGGATGTCACGGTGAACCGGTAGTGGTACGTCGTCCGCGGACTCAGCCCGGTGGCGTCGACCTTGACGGTGAAGTCCCGCTCGGCCGAGGTCTGCACGACACCCGACCCGACGACCGCACCGAAGCCCGCGTCGCGCGCGATCTCCCAGCGCACCGAACATGCCGGTCCCACACCGGAACCCGGCGTCGAGGCGGCGGACTGGGTGATCCGGGTCCACAGGATGACCGCGTCGGGCAGCGGGTCGCCGGAAGCCACGCCGTGGGCGAAGGCCCGCGGGGAAGCAGCCTGAGCCGGGCCGGGATCAGCGACGACGGCGGGCAGGGTGAGTGCGGCCCCGGTGGCGACTGCACCGGTCCGCAGGAAAGTCCGTCGGGTGGACTCATGTCGGGTGGACACACAGGGACCTTACCCACCGTGGCCCGCGACGTCAGGCCGAATCCGAGCCCTTCGGGGCAGTGGGGGACAATCAGGGCACACAAACGTCGAATGGAGGGGACTGCGTGTCCGAATTGGTGCCGCTGAAGGTGCAGATGGTCGCCATGACCCAGTTCACCCCACCGGAGGACGTGACGTGGAGCACGGACGCCGAGGGCGGTGAGGCGCTCGTCGAGTTCGCCGGCCGCGCCTGCTACCAGAGCTGGGACAAGCCGAACCCGCGCACCGCCACCAATGCCGGATACCTTCGGCACATCCTCGAGGTGGGGCACCTGTCGCTGCTCGAACACGCGTCGGTCACCTTCTACATCAGCGGGATCTCGCGCTCGTGCACCCATGAGCTGATCCGGCACCGGCACTTCTCCTATTCGCAGCTGTCGCAGCGGTTCGTGCCCGAACACGACTCCAACGTCGTCGCGCCGCCCGCGATCGTCGGCGACGACCACCTCGAGGAACTCTTCACGGCCGCCACCGATGCGAGTCGTGAGGCGTACACCGAACTCCTCGCCGCACTGGAGGCGAAGTTCGCCGACGTGCCCAACGCGATCCTGCGTCGCAAGCAGGCACGTCAGGCCGCACGGTCGGTGCTGCCCAACGCCACCGAGACCAAGATCGTCGTGACCGGCAACTACCGTGCGTGGCGGCACTTCGTCGGTATGCGCGCCACCGAGCACGCCGACGTCGAGATCCGCCAGCTCGCGGTCGAGTGCCTGCGGCAATTGATGCAGGTGGCTCCCACCGTCTTCGGCGATTTCGAGATCGGCACGCTCGCCGACGGCACCGAGGTCGCGACCTCACCGTTCGTGCTGGAAGGGTGAGGCCCGTCACGGATACGGAGGCGGTAGCCTTGAGCACCATGAACGCAGTCCAGGAACCGCTGCACGAGCATCCCTTCGGGACGAACGTGGTGGCGATGGTGACCCCCTTCCGTCCCGACGGAAGTCTCGATCTGGACAAGGCCGCCGTCCTGGCCGATCACCTCGTGTCGAAGGGGTGCGACGGACTCGTCGTGTCCGGCACCACCGGCGAATCGCCGACCACCACCGTGCCCGAGAAGCTCGATCTGTTGCGCGTCGTGCTGGACGCCGTCGGCGACCGCGCCCGGATCACCCAGGGGGCGGGTAGCTACGACACCGCCGAGAGCGTGCGGTTCGCGATCGAGTCGGAGAAGGTCGGTGCCCACGGCCTGCTCGTCGTGACCCCGTACTACTCCAAGCCGCCGCAGTCCGGCATCCTCGCGCACTTCCGGACCGTCGCCGACGCCACCGCACTTCCCGTGCTGCTCTACGACATCCCGCCGCGCTCGATCGTGCCCATCGCCAACGAGACGATGCTCGCGCTCGCCGAACACCCGAACATCCGCGGTGTCAAGGACGCCAAGGGTGACCTGCACTCGGCCGCCGGCCTCATCGCCACCACCAAGCTCGAATACCTCTCGGGTGAGGACGCACTGAACCTCCCGTGGCTGTCGATCGGCGCCACCGGATTCGTCAGCGTCATCGGGCACCTGGTGCCGGATCGCTTGCGCGAGATGCAGATCGCGGTCGAGAAGGGTGATCTCGCGACGGCGCGGACGCTCAACACGTCGATGCTTCCGCTCGTCAACGCGATGGGACGCCTCGGAGGTGTCACGATGGTGAAGGCGGCGCTGCGCGTTCTCGGACTCGAGGTGGGCGATCCGCGTCTGCCCCAGGTGCCCGCCACCGGGCCCCAGATCGAGGAGCTGATCGTGGATCTTCGTGCGGCAGGTGTTCTCGCCTGATGATCGACAACACCGGCAGCGACAGCGGCGGGCCCGAAGCGCGGCCGGCGCGCACCCGTCGCCGCGCCGCCTCCCGCAAGGCCGGACCGCCCGCCACTCCGCCGGTGTCCGCGGAGCCGACCCCCGCGGAGCCGACCCCCTTGGAAGCCGTCCCGGTGGACTCCGTCCCGGCCATGATCGCGCCCGACCCGGCACCGCCTCGCGCCCCGAAGTCCGAGTCCGCCCCGAAGCATGCGTCCCGGCAGCGGTCCGGGTCGTCGTCCGGTGCCCGGCGCGGTCGCCACGAACGCGGCGGCGACGCGCGTGGTCGCCGGAACGAGCCGGCGACCCCGGCACCGGTCGATCGTCTCGGCACCCCGCGGCGCCTGCCCAAGGGCGGACTCCGGATCGTCGCGCTCGGCGGCATCGGCGAGATCGGCCGCAACATGACCGTCTTCGAGTACGACGGCCGTCTCCTGATCGTCGACTGCGGCGTGCTGTTCCCCGAGGACCAGCAGCCCGGCGTCGACCTGATCCTGCCGGACTTCCGCTACATCGAGGACCGCATGGACGATGTCGACGCGGTGATCCTCACCCATGGGCACGAGGATCACATCGGCGCGATCCCGTTCCTTCTGCGGCTGCGCAGCGACATCCCCGTCGTCGGGTCGAAGTTCACCCTCGCCCTCGTCGAGGCCAAGTGTCGGGAACATCGCCTGCGGCCCAAGCTCGTTCAGGTCACCGAGGGGGAGCGGACCACCCACGGTCCGTTCGACTGCGAGTACTTCGCGGTCAACCACTCGATCCCGGACGCCATCGCGCTCGCGATCCGCACGCCGGCGGGTCTCGCCCTGCACACCGGCGACATCAAGCTCGACCAGCTGCCCCTCGACGGTCGTCTCACCGACCTGGCCGGGTTCAGCCGTCTCGGTGACGAGGGCGTCGACCTGTTCCTCGTCGACTCGACCAACGCCGAGGTCCCCGGCTTCGTCACCCCCGAACGTGAGATCGGTGGTGTGCTCGACCAGGTCATCGGCAAGGCCAGGCAACGCGTCATCGTCGCGTCCTTCGCCAGCCACGTGCACCGCATCCAGCAGATCATCGACGTCGCGCACACCCACAACCGGCGCGTCTGCTTCGTCGGCCGGTCGATGGTGCGGAACATGCAGATCGCGCAGGACCTCGGCTACCTGTCGGTGCCGGACGGGGTGGTCGTCGACCTCGACACCGCCGCAACGCTTCCCGACCATCGCATCGTGCTGATCTCGACCGGTTCGCAGGGCGAGCCGCTGTCGGCGTTGTCGCGGATGGCGCGCGGTGAGCACCGCCAGATCAACATCCGCGCCGATGACCTGGTCGTGCTGGCCTCGTCGCTGATCCCGGGCAACGAGAACTCGGTCTTCGCCGTCGTCAACGGCCTGGCCAAGCGCGGTGCCACCGTGATCACCCAGCAGAGCGCCAAGGTCCACGTGTCCGGCCACGCCTCGGCGGGTGAGCTGCTGTACCTGTACAACGCGGTGCGGCCGTCGAATGTGATGCCGGTGCACGGTGAATGGCGCCACCTGCGTGCGAATGCCGCGCTCGCGGTCGCGACCGGTGTGTCCGAGGATCAGGTCGTGCTGGCCGAGGACGGCGTCGTGGTCGACCTCGTCGACGGCCGGGCCGAGATCGTCGGGCGCGTGCCGGTCGGACACGTCTACGTCGACGGACTGTCGGTCGGTGACGTCGGCGAGTCGACCCTGTCGGAGCGTCTCGTGCTCGGTGAGGGCGGTTTCATCGCGATCACCGTCGCGATCGATGCGACGACGGGGCGCGCGGTCAGCTCGCCGGAGGTCTCCGGCCGTGGCTTCTCCGACGACCCGGATGCGCTGAAGGCGGCTGCCGACCTGGTCAACCAGGTTCTCGACTCCCTGGCCGCCGAGGGTGTGAGCGACGCGCATCGCATCGCGCAGGGGATCCGGCGCGCCGTGGGCCGGTGGGTCTCCGAGGCCTACCGCCGCCGCCCGATGATCGTGCCGACGGTTCTCGCGGTGGGAGCCGACTGAACGGTACGACCGTATCGGAAACGCTCGCTACTGTGGACGGGGTGACAGGTGCACAGGAGGAACGAGCGGCTCTCGTCGAGACCCTGAAGAAGGTGGGCCCGGACGCGCCCACCCTCTGTGAGGGCTGGACCACCCGCGATCTGTTGGCTCATCTCGTCGTTCGCGAACGACGCCCCGACACCGGGCCGGGCATCCTGATCCCGGCGTTCGCCGGATACACCGAGAAGGTGCGGACCAAGGCCGCTCGGCGGGACTTCGACGAGTTGCTCGACGAACTCGCCTCGGGTCCGCCGGTCTACTCACCGTTCAAGCTCGTCGACCGGTTCGCCAATCTCGCCGAGATGTTCGTCCACCACGAGGACGTGCTGCGCGGGGGAGCGGACCCGGCGGGCCGCTGGACGCCGCGGATGCTGTCACCCGAACTCGAGGCCGAGCTGCGCGGTCCGGCCACCTCGATGGGCAGGATGACGCTCAAGAAGATCCCCGCACGCGTCACCCTCCGCACGACCGCCGGTGAGGACCTCCTGACCGTCGGCTCCGGGAAGGACGTCGTGGTCACCGGGTCGATCGGTGAGCTCGTCCTGTTCGCGTTCGGACGGGCACCCGTCGCCGTGACCTTCGACGGCGATGCGGACGCGATCGCCGCGGTTCGTGAGAGTTCTCACGGCCTCTAGGGCGTGTCCCGATGCGACCGGGTAACAACTTCGACACGGCGCCGTTATCGGTGTTGCCCATGTGACTGAAGTGAACTCTGCCGACTAGTCTGTCGGTATGGCTTCGAAGGCAAGCACGGGTACGCGCACGTCCGCGTCTGGGTCGCGGGCATCCGGCACTCGCTCGGGTGCGAAAAGTGCCGGACGGTCGACGGGTTCGGCGGCACGTTCGGGCGCGAGCAAGTCGGCCGGGACACGCTCCGGTTCCACCCGCTCCGGCGCGGGCAAAGCCGGATCGTCGCGCGCGTCGAACCGATCCACCGGCAGCGGCAAATCCCGCACACGGCAGTCCGCCACCGCGACGCCGCGCCGCCGGAACACGTCGGCCTCCGCCGAATCGGTCGATCTCCACCGCCGTTCGGTCGCCGCCGCCGGCGCCTCCGCGGTGGGGAAGGGGATCGGAGCCGGCTGGTCACTGTTCGCTCGTGGTGTCGGCAGCGCGGCCCGCGTGGGTTCCGGAGTCGGCCGCGGACCGCGGACCGAGTCGCGTCCGTTCGACGACGACGATTTCGATCTGGATGCCGTCGACGGTGACGACGCCGAGTACGACGATGTCGACGCGGACGTGGTGGGTCCGCGCGGTCAGGGCCATAGTCATCGCCGGGACGGCGTCGCGCTCGGCCTGCTCGGGTTGGGACTCCTGGTCGCGGCCAGTGTGTGGTTCGGTGCCGCCGGGCCGGTCGGTGCGTTCATCGAGGCGTTGATCCGCGCGATCGTCGGGTCCGCGGCCGTCGTGATGCCGGTCGCGCTCGTCGTTGTCGCGATCATGCTGATGCGGCGTCCGGCCGCACCCGAACGCCGTGGGCGCTACCTCGGCGGTGGCTCCCTCGTCGTGCTTCCCCTGCTCGGCATCATGCATCTGATCGCCGGTGCACCGCTGGATCTGCCGGGCCGTTCGGCGGCGGCGGGCTTCGTCGGTTTCGCCATCGGCACGCCGCTCACCGCGGGGGTCACCGCCTGGGTGTCCGTCCCGATCCTGTTGCTGTGCATGGCCTTCGGTGTGCTGATCCTCAGTGGTCGGACCGTGCGCGAAGTCGTCGACGCCGCCGCCGGATACCTCGGCCTGGGCGTGCCCGGTGCCGACGGCGCGCCGTGGGAGGGCGACCTCGACTGGGACGAGGACGCGGAGAACTACGAGGATCCCGACTTCAGGGATCCCGCAGCGGACGATGCCGACGACGATGACGCGGACACCTACGGCTCCCGGGCGACTCGTCGCTCGTACTCGTCGAACCCGTACGACAACTACCCGCCCGACGAGACCCCGTCGCGGCCCTCGAGTCGGTCGCGGCGCAAGCCGGCCAAGGTCGCCGAGGAACCGATCGAAGACGCGGTCACCGAGAACTTCGCCGATGCGTTCACCGAGCCGTTCGGGGACAACGCCCCCGACGAGCAGATGACCGAGGTGATCGACCCCCCGGCCCGTCCGGCTGCTCGCCGCACGACGCCCGCCGCGCGTCCGGCACCCAAACCGGCACCCAAACCGGCACCCGAGCCCGAACCCGACCTCGACGACGAGGAGGCCTTCTCACCGGCGGCCCCGGCTGCCGAGGGCGACTACCTGCTGCCGCCCCCGCATCTGCTGCTCGAAGGCGACCCGCCGAAGGCCGGGACCAGCGCCAACGACGAGATGATCGACCGGATGACCGGTGTCCTCGAACAGTTCAAGATCGATGCCGCGGTCACCGGCTACACGCGCGGACCGACGGTCACCCGGTACGAGGTCGAGCTGGGACCGGGCGTGAAGGTCGAGAAGATCACCGCGCTCCAGCGCAACATCGCCTACGCCGCGGCCACCGACAACGTCCGCCTGCTCGCGCCGATCCCGGGCAAGTCCGCGGTCGGTATCGAGGTACCCAACGCCGATCGTGAGATGGTCCGCCTGGCCGACGTCCTCAGCGCGTCGTCGACCCGCAAGGACAAGCATCCGCTCGTGATCGGTCTGGGCAAGGACATCGAGGGCGACTTCGTCAGCGCGAACCTGGCGAAGATGCCGCACCTGCTCGTCGCCGGTTCGACCGGCTCCGGTAAGTCGAGCTTCGTCAACTCCATGCTGGTGTCACTCCTGAGCCGCGCCACCCCGGAGCAGGTCCGGATGATCCTCATCGACCCGAAGATGGTGGAACTCACGCCTTACGAGGGCATCCCGCACCTGATCACCCCCATCATCACCCAGCCCAAGAAGGCGGCCGCCGCCCTCGCATGGCTGGTGGAGGAGATGGAGCAGCGCTACCAGGACATGAAGGCGTCGCGGGTGCGTCACATCGACGACTTCAACGCGAAGGTGCGCTCCGGCGAGATCACCACTCCGCTCGGCAGCGAGCGGGTGTACAAGCCGTACCCGTACATCCTCGCCATCGTCGACGAACTCGCGGACCTGATGATGACCGCGCCGCGCGACGTGGAAGAGGCGATCGTCCGCATCACGCAGAAGGCGCGCGCCGCCGGCATCCACCTGGTCCTCGCGACGCAGCGTCCGTCGGTCGACGTCGTCACCGGTCTGATCAAGACCAACGTGCCATCGCGCCTGGCGTTCGCCACGTCGTCGCTGACCGACTCGCGCGTCATCCTCGATCAGCCGGGCGCCGAGAAGCTCATCGGCATGGGTGACGGCCTGTTCCTGCCGATGGGCGCCAACAAGCCGATCCGCATGCAGGGCGCCTACATCTCCGACGAGGAGATCGCGGCCGTCGTCGACTTCACCAAGGAGCAGGCCGAGCCGGAGTACACCGAGGGTGTCACCGCGGCGAAGGCCGGCGAGAAGAAGGACATCGACAGCGACATCGGCAACGACCTCGACGACCTGCTGCAGGCGATCGAACTCGTCGTCTCCAGCCAGTTCGGGTCGACGTCGATGCTGCAGCGCAAGCTGCGGGTCGGCTTCGCGAAGGCGGGGCGCCTGATGGACCTCATGGAGACCCGCGGCGTCGTCGGACCCAGCGAGGGTTCCAAGGCGCGCGAGGTGCTCGTCAAGCCCGACGATCTCGCGGGCGTGATCGCCTCGATCACCGGCGGTGGAGACGAAACGGACGGATCGGGAGACTGAAGAACTCTCTGACCTGAGGTTTCTGCGGAACTACTACAGCCTGTACTAAAGTGACGGCAGATCCATGAGGGGAGTATCCCCGACGCGGCGTCTCCGTCAATACGGTCAGGGCCCGCGATGATGCCGATCATCGTCGCAACCCTGGCCCGGAGCGTCGGCCGCCATCTCGGCGGGAGAGACCTCTGGCTCGTCAGCTTATGCTGCCTGCTGGAGGAATGCTGTGGATGTCTCTGTATCCGTGTGGCTGATCACTGTTGCGGTGATCCTCGGATTGTTCGTGTTCGACTTCTTCTCCCACGTGCGCGTGCCGCACGCCCCGTCGCTCAAGGAATCGGGCACCTGGTCGGCGGTGTACATCGCGCTCGCCATCGTGTTCGGGCTGTTCGTCTGGTGGAAGTGGGGATCGACGTTCGGCGGCGAGTACTTCGCCGGCTACGTGACCGAGAAGGCGCTCTCGGTGGACAACCTGTTCGTGTTCGTCATCATCATGGCGAAGTTCGCGGTGCCTCGTGAGTATCAGCAGAAGGTGCTGCTGCTCGGCATCGTCATGGCGCTGGGCATGCGCGGCATCTTCATCGCCGTCGGCGCCGCCGCGATCAACGCCTACAGCTGGGTGTTCTACCTGTTCGGCGCGTTCCTGATCTTCACCGCCGTCAAGCTCGTCCGGGAGAGCGACGACCCCGTGGAGCACGAGGAACAGCGGGAGAGTCGCCTCGAGCGGTTCGTCAAGCGGTTCCTGCGCACCCATGACTCCTACGACCGCGACAAGCTGTTCACCCGCGTCAACGGCAAGCGTCTCGCGACGCCGATGCTGATGGTCCTCATCGTCATCGGGTTCACCGACGTGCTCTTCGCCCTCGACTCGATCCCGGCGATCTACGGCCTGACCCAGGAGCCGTACCTGGTGTTCACCGCCAACGCCTTCGCGCTGATGGGCCTGCGTCAGCTGTACTTCCTGCTCGGCGGGCTGCTCGACCGGCTGGTGTACCTGTCGATCGGCCTGTCGATCATCCTTGCGTTCATCGGTGCGAAGCTCGTCCTGCACGCGCTGCACGAGAACACCCTGCCGTTCGTCAACGGCGGTGAGCATGTAAGCGTCCCGGAGATCTCGACGCCGATGTCGTTGTCGGTGATCGTCGGTGTCCTGGTGATCACCACCGTCGCAAGCCTGGTCAAGAGCAGGTCGGCGGTGTCGAAGAGTTAGCGGCAGGGGTCAGAACGGTCCGAAGACCTGGGTCCACTCGTCGATCCGTACGGCGTCGACCGCCTCGTGCGCCTGGAACGGGTCGTTGGCGAGGAACGCCTCGGCGGCCTCGAGGTCGGCCGCGCTGATGATGATCAGCGCGCCCGACCCGTCCGGGTACGGTCCCGCGATGAGCACGTTTCCCGCGGTGTTCTCCTCGCCGAGCCACTGCCGATGAAGCGGCCGGTGCTGGTCGCGGAGCGCGGCCTTGGCCGGACGGTAGGTGTACTGGACGGCGAAATAGGGCATCGGTTCACTCCTGGGTGATGGTGGCCAGCATCCTGGTGTTCCCCAGGGTGTTGGGTTTGACGTAACTCAGGTCGAGGAACTCCGCGACACCGGTGTCGTACGAGCGGCACATCTCCTCGAACACCTCGCGCGTGACCGGGGTGCCCTCGATCTCGCGGAAGCCGTGCTTGGCGAAGAAGCTCGTCTCGAAGGTCAGCACGAAGACGCGGGCCAGTTCGAGTTCGCGGGCGATCTCCATCAGCCGGCCGACGATCTTGTGCCCGATGCCACGTCCGGAGAACACGGGATCGACCGCGACCGTGCGAACCTCGCCGAGATCGGCCCACAGTACGTGGAGCGCACCACATCCCACGACCAGCCCGTCGACTTCGGCGACCCAGAACTCCTGGACCGACTCGTAGAGGGTGACGAGGTTCTTCTCCAGGAGGATCCTGCCCGCGTACTTGTCGATGAGTTCCTTGATGCGCGGTACGTCCGACGTACGCGCGCGCCGGACGGCGATGTCCCGAGTAGTCGGTTCGGGCGCAACGGGATCCGCCGCGGACTCGGGTTGGGCGGGCTCCGGGGAGACGGGGGACATGGGAACTCACCTTAGTCCTGTGAGGTCGTGCGCCCCACGGTGATGTCGGGGCGCGTAGCGGCCCGGGTGACCTTCCGCGGGGCGTGGACCGATACCCTGTGGGGTGTGAGTACGAGAATTCCCGTGTATCGCGGAACCTGTCCGCGCTCGGGGGTGTGCTCATGACCGATCGCATTCGGCGGGCCGTCGACGAAAAAGGTATCGCAAATGTGGGCCGCGGGCCGGACCACATCACCGATCCCGTCGACCCGGTCCCGGTCGTCAACATCGCGAATGCCCTGACCGTCTTCCGGATCCTCCTGGTTCCGGTGTTCCTGACGGTGCTGTTCCTCGAGTCCGGGGAGTCCACGCTGTGGCGCACGGTGGCGACGGTCGTCTTCGCCGTCGCGGCCCTGACCGATCGGTACGACGGCCGCATCGCCCGCGAGCGCGGCCTGATCACCGACTTCGGCAAGATGGCCGACCCGATCGCGGACAAGGCCCTGATCGGTGGTGCGCTCGTCGGACTCTCGATCCTCGGCATCCTGCCCTGGTGGGTCACCGCGGTCATCATCGCGCGCGAACTGTGGGTCACCGCGCTGCGCTTCTGGGTGCTGCGGCACAAGGTCATCCCCGCCAGTCGCGGCGGAAAACTCAAGACGCTGCTGCAGGCGGTCGCCATCGGCCTGTACCTTGCGCCCCTCGGCGGCGGTTGGGACATCGCCGCCGGCATCGTGATGGGTCTCGCGGTGGTCGTCACCATCTACACCGGCCTCGACTACACCTGGCAGGCGATCAAGGTAAGGTCCGCCGGCGGTTCCCGCCCCGGCACCCCCGATCCAGAGCCGGCACCGCAGACGCGACGGGCCGTGGGAGGAACCGGCGCGGGGCGCTGAGTTCGACTACTGTCGGTGGAACCGCGGCCGGGGAACGATCCGGCTGCGTGAGGCGTTGGCCGAGGAGTGGACAGGGAGAGGAGACTCGATGGCGATGCTCTTACGTGAGGCGCTCGGCGACAGCCTGCGTCGGGTCCGCACGCAGCAAGGCCGGACCCTGCGTGAGGTGTCCACCGGTGCACGCGTGAGCCTGGGCTACCTCTCCGAGGTCGAGCGCGGTCAGAAAGAGGCCTCGAGCGAACTACTCGCGGCCATCTGCGATGCACTCGACGTGGAGATCGCCGACCTCCTCCTCGACGTCGGGAACGCGATGCGTCCGGCCGAGACCATGACCCCCGAGGTCGCCGAGGCCGGTCTCACCGCGACCAAGGTGGTCATTCCCGCACCCGCCGGACGCCGGGACGCGACGGCGCTCGCGGCCGCCTGATGCACGTCGTCCGAATGACCATTTGAGTGCTGCGGCACTATCGGGAACCCGCAGCCACTAAATTGGTCTGCACAGTTCTCTCAAACCCCTGAATGGAGTGACGTAGAGCATGGCGAACCCGTTCGTGAAGTTGTGGCGGTACCTGACGGCACTCGGCAACGCGAAGATCGACGAACACGCCGACCCGAAGGTCCAGATCCAGCAGGCGATCGAAGATGCCCAGCGTCAGCATCAGGCGTTGTCGCAGCAGGCCGCCTCGGTCATCGGCAACCAGCGACAGCTCGAGATGAAGCTCAACCGGCAGCTCGAGGACATCGAGCGTCTGCAGGCCAATACCCGCCAGGCACTGACGCTGGCCGACCAGGCCGCTGCCGCCGGCGACACCCAGAAGGCCACCGAGTACACGAACGCCGCCGAGGCGTTCGCGGCGCAGCTCGTGACCGCCGAGCAGAGCGTCGAGGACCTCAAGTCCCTGCACGACCAGTCGCTGCAGGCCGCCGACCAGGCCAAGAAGGCCGTCGAGCGCAACGCGATGATCCTCCAGCAGAAACTCGCCGAGCGTTCCAAGCTGCTCAGCCAGCTCGAGCAGGCCAAGATGCAGGAGCAGGTCAGCGCATCGCTCAACCAGATGAGCGAGTTGTCGGTGCCCGGCAACACCCCGAGTCTCGACCAGGTCCGCGAGAAGATCGAGCGCCGCTACGCCAACGCCCTCGGTTCGGCCGAGCTGGCCAAGAACTCGGTCCAGGGCCGCATGCAGGAGGTCGAGCAGGCGGGCATCCAGATGGCCGGTCATTCGCGCCTGGAGCAGATCCGCGCCAGTATGCGCGGCGACGCCCTGCCGTCCGCGGGTGCCACCGCTCCGCCGTTGCAGAAGGGTCAGCCGGCGACGCAGGCCACCCCGCCGACCACCGAGCCGCCCGCGCAGAACTGATCCGCGGCACGTGCATGTTGCACTTGTCGCGGGTTCCGATGCGGGACATGCCTTTCCGGCGTTCGCCCTCGCCGAGCGGTTCACCGCGGCCGGGCATCGGGCCACTGTCCACACCGGACTGAACTGGTCGGCCGCCGCGCGTCGTCGTGGCATCGACATCGCCGAGCTCCCGGGTCTCGCGGCCACGGACGTCGACGACGACGCCGACGCCGGGGACAAACTCAGCGGCCGCGCGGCGCGCATGGCCGATCTGCTCGCGCCCCTGCTGGCGGAGTCCGGTGCCGATCTCGTCGTCTCCGACGTCATCACGGTCTGTGGGGGATGGGCCGCGCAGCTCCGGGGCCTTCCGTGGATCGAGCTGTCGCCGCACCCGCTGTACATGCCGTCTCGCGGCCTGCCGCCGATCGGTTCGGGGCTCGCCCCGGGAACCGGCATCCGCGGTCGCGTTCGGGACACGCTGATGCGTGCCGCGACCGCGACCTCCATTCGCAAAGGTGAACGGCAGCGTGCTGCGGCACGGCTGTCGATCGGTCTCCCGGCGCTCGACGGTGGTCCGTGCGCGCGATTCGTGGCGACGCTGCCGGGTCTCGAGGTGCCGCGGCCCGACTGGCCGGCCGACACCCATCTCATCGGTCCGCTCCTGTGGGAACCCACCGACGACCTCTTCGACCGTCCCGACGGCGATGCACCGCTGGTGGTGCTCGCCCCGTCGACGGCGCAGACCGGCGCCCCCGACATGGTCGGTGTGGTCCTCGAGGCGCTGTCCGAGCGGGTTCTGGGCCGTCGTGTCCGGGTGGTGGTCTCCGGGCTGCATCGTCCGTCCACCGCGGATCTCGCCCGCTTCGGCGATGCCCCGGCCCCGATCACCGCAGGGCTGGGACGGCAGGACGAGGTGCTGGCCGACGCGCAGGTACTGATCTGCGGCTCCGGCCACGGGATCCTGGCCAAGGCGATGAGCGCCGGGGTTCCGGTCGTCGCGGTGCCCGGCGGCGGCGACCAGTGGGAGCTGGCGAACCGTCTCCGGCGCGCGGGTGCCGGCCGATTGGTCCGCCCGCTGACGGTCGAGGCCGTCGCCGATGCCGTCCGCACCGTTCTCGACGACCCGGAGTACGCCCGGAGCGCACGGCGGATCGGGGCGAGCGGTGCCGACACCGTCGACCCGGTGGCGGTGGCCCACGCCGTCCTGGACCGTGCCGCGTTCCGTAGGGTGGGGCCGTGCGCCTGACCGAGTTCAACGAACTGATGACCACCGAATTCGGTGTGTCCAGGGCGGATTCGATTCTGGTCGACCACGTGCTCACCGAATTCGGTGGACGCACCGGGGCGCAGGCGATCGACGACGGGGTCGACCCGCGCGACGTCTGGGTCGCCATCTGCCGCGACTTCGACGTACCGCGACGGCGTTGGTGACATACCCCGCGTGTCACACTTGCCATCGAACACCTGTTCGTTCATCCTGGTGATCAGACGGAACCGTACGGACCGCCGCCGCGTCTGAGATATGGGGATCGGGAAGCAGTGTCGGGCCCGGGGAGGGCCACCGAGACTTGTCGGACCCACGCGATACCTTTCAGACATGAACGCCCGGACCGCACCGACCACCCGCCGGAAATCCGGCTCACAACCGAGGAGAACTCCCATGGCACCTGCGCCTCAAGACCGTGAGAAGGCCCTCGATCTGGCCCTCGCCCAGATCGACAAGAACTTCGGCAAGGGCTCGGTGATGCGCCTGGGCGAGGAGACCCGCCAGCCGATCGAGATCATCCCGACCGGTTCGATCGCACTCGACGTCGCCCTCGGTATCGGCGGTCTGCCCCGCGGCCGCGTCGTCGAGATCTACGGTCCGGAATCCTCGGGTAAGACCACGGTCGCGCTGCACGCCGTCGCCAACGCCCAGGCCCTGGGCGGTATCGCCGCGTTCATCGACGCCGAGCATGCGCTGGATCCCGATTACGCCGCCAAGCTCGGCGTCGACACCGACGCCCTGCTCGTGTCGCAGCCCGACACCGGTGAGCAGGCGCTCGAGATCGCCGACATGCTGATCCGCTCCGGCGCGCTCGACATCCTGGTCATCGACTCGGTCGCCGCACTCGTGCCCAAGGCCGAGATCGAGGGTGAGATGGGCGACAGCCACGTCGGTCTGCAGGCCCGCCTGATGAGCCAGGCGTTGCGCAAGATGACCTCCGCGCTGAACCAGTCGAAGACCACCGCGATCTTCATCAACCAGTTGCGCGAGAAGATCGGCGTGATGTTCGGTTCCCCCGAGACCACGACGGGCGGTAAGGCTCTCAAGTTCTACTCGTCGGTGCGCCTGGATGTCCGCCGTATCGAGACCCTGAAGGACGGCACCGATGCGGTGGGTAACCGTACCCGCGTGAAGGTCGTCAAGAACAAGGTCGCGCCGCCGTTCAAGCAGGCCGAGTTCGACATCCTCTACGGGCAGGGCATCAGCAAGGAGGGCTCACTGATCGACATGGGTGTGGCCGAGGGCTTCATCCGTAAGTCGGGCTCGTGGTTCACCTACGAGGGCGATCAGCTCGGCCAGGGCAAGGAGAATGCCCGCAAATTCCTGCTCGAGAACGTCGACATCCGCGACGAGATCGAGAAGAAGATCAAGGAGAAGCTCGGCATCGGCGCGACCGTCGACGCCGACGACATCGCCCCGGCACCGGTCGAATTCTGATCGGCTCCGCCTGATCCGATATGAACGAGGCATCAAGCCCCGAACCGACGGACCCCGAACGGACGCGCACGCGTCGGGATGACAACCCCGACCGGCGAGGCCCCAGCGCATGGGACTCTGCACTGCGACTGCTCGGGGTCCGTGCGCGTTCACGGCACGAGATGCGGGAGCGGTTGACCCGCAAGGGGTTCGACACGGACACCGTCGACGAGGTGATGGCGCGACTCGACAAGCACCAGTTGCTCGACGACACCGACTTCGCCGCCGAGTGGGTACGCTCCCGCCACCTGAACTCCGGAAAGGGACGCGTGGCGCTGCGTCATGAGCTCCGGACCAAGGGAATCTCCGAGTCGATCATCGCCGAGACCCTCGCCGAGATCGATCCCGACGACGAACGCGAGATCGCGGCCGGACTCGTCGCACGGAAGCTGACGCCGTCGGTCGCCGAACGCGTTGTCGCCGATCGTGCCGAACGAGAGAAGACCCTGCGTCGTCTGGTCGGTTTCCTTGTCCGGCGCGGCTATTCGCAGTCGCTGGCCTTCGACGTGGTGGGGGAGGCGCTCGGCGCACTGGAGGACGCCTGAGGCCTCTCCCCGTCACTCCGACGGCACGCTTCAGAGCAGGTTCTCCGACGCGGCCAGTTCGGTCTTCTCCGGGTCGGCCGGCTCGGCGGCCGACCGCCGACCCTGACGCACACGTCGCTCGACGTAGGTCGCGAGGTTCGAGAGGCCGAAGTTGATGACGATCATGATGATCGCCACCACGATCAGCGCCGGGATGTAGTTGCCGTAGCGGGAGGCCGACAGCAGGCCGCTGCGCACGACCTCCGAGTAGCCGATGATGTAGCCGAGCGCACTGTCCTTGAGTGCCACCACCATCTGCGAGATCAGCGCCGGCATCATCGCGGTGATCGCCTGGGGGAGCAGCACGATGCGCATCATCTGGCTCTTGCGCAGACCGAGCGACATGGATGCCTCGGTCTGGCCCTTCGGCAGCGAGTTGATGCCGGAGCGCAGGATCTCGGCCATCACCGACCCGTTGTAGAGCGTCAGCCCGGTGACCACCGCGGCGAACGCCAGCATCGACGACGGGAATATGCCGTAGATGGCGAACAGGAACCAGGTGAACACCATCAGGATCAGGACCGGGATCGCACGGAAGACCTCGACGAACACGCCCGAGACGGCCCGTACCCAGCGATGATCCGACAGCCGGCCGATGCCGAGGACGGCGCCGAGGATCAGCGAGAACACGATCGAGACGGCGGCCGCCGCCAGAGTGCGCCACAGGCCGGGCAGGATGTAGCCGGTCCAGGTGGACCAGGTGACGAACGGGCTCCACTTCTCGCCGGTGAACTGTTCGTTGGCGGCGAGTACGGAGATCACGTAGATCGCGATCGCCGCGAGGACCGCGATGAACAGGATCGCCGTCAGGCGATTCCGGGCTCGTGCGCGTGGTCCGGGTGCGTCGTACAGGACAGTCGATTCGGCGCTCATCGTTTCACCGCCAGTCGCTTGGCGAGGTAGCCGAAGACGGCCCCCTCGGTGAGGGTGATGATCATGAAGCCCACGGCGATGACGCCGAAGATCACGAACAGCTGGTCGGAGAAGGTCTCGATCTCGGTCTTCATGAGAGCCGCGGCCTCGGCGACACCGATGACCGAGGCGACCGTGGTGTTCTTGGTGAGCGCGATCAGGACGCTGCCCAGCGGGCCGATGACCGATCGGATCGCCTGCGGCAACACGATGACCCCGAACACCTGGGTGAACGACAGACCCAGCGACCGGGCCGCCTCAGCCTGTCCCAGGGGCACGGTGTTGAAGCCGGACCGGAGCGTCTCGCAGACGAAGGTCGACGTGTAGAGGACGAACGCGAGCACCGCGAGCCAGAAGTTGTTGGACTTGATCGTCGGCGCGAAGGTCAGGCCCAGATTCTGGTAGAGACCGATTGCGCAGAACAGCACGACGAGCGTCAGCGGGGTGTTGCGGACCACGTTCACGTAGACCCCGGCGAAACCGCGCATCACCGGGACGGGGGAGACCCGCATCGCGGCGAGGGTCGTGCCCCACACCAGCGAGCCGATCGCCGAGTAGAAGGTCAGCTGGATGGTCACCCAGAAGGCGGGCCACAGCTGAGGACCCATGCTCTCCCACAGAGAGGCGTCATTCATCGATGGTTCCTCTCACTCGAGTCCGGGCGGGCACGGCTTGGATGGTGAATCGAGGAATTCGAGGTCACCGGGGTCGGGTTTGTAGGGGAACTTCGACCCGGGACGATCCGCGCGGGCGATGATCTCGTCCACGTACTCGTTGCCGAGAGCTTCGCGCAGGTCGGCGTTCCATGGTGACTCCCCGAGGCCGGCATCAGAGCTCCCGGCCGGGGTCAGCATGGCGTCGAGGGCCTTGTTGATCGCATCCACGGCGGCTTTGTCGCCGAGAGCGACACCGACGCCGTAGCGCTCGGTCGAGAACGGACTGCCGGCCGTTTTCAAGGCGTCCTTCACGCACGCGTCCTTGAGGTAGGTCATCTCGACGAGCTTGAACTCGTCCTTCCAGAAGTTGGCGTAACCGGCGAGGATCGCCTCGTCGGTCGTCAGGGCGTCGACCTTGTCTCGGCGCAGCGCCTCGACACACGCCGAGTAGGAGTCGTACTCCTGCAGCTGGACCGTCGGCAGCTGGGCCTTCACGTTCTGCGCCGATGTCGAGCCGGTGACCGAACAGAGCTTCTTGCCCTTGTCCAGGTCGGTGAGTTCGTCGATCGAGTTGTCGTCGGCGCGCACCATCAGACCCTGATAGGTCTGTAGGTAGGGGCCGCCGAACGACACCTTCTTGGAGCGGCTCGCGTTGATCGAATAGGTGGCGGCGATGAGGTCGACCTCGCCGTTGTCGATCATCGCCTCGCGACGGGCCGACGGCGTTTCCCGCCAGGTGATCTCCGGGTGGTCCACGCCGAGGTCGTCGGCTATGGAATTGACCACATACGTGGCGACCGACGCGTCGAAGCCGGTGACGTTGCCGTTCGGCTCGTAGAGCCCGAGTCCCGGCTGGTCGAACTTGACGCCCAGGACCACCGAACCGTCGCGGATCGAGTTCAGCAGGCTGCGGGGCTCGGTGCTCCCGCAGGCCGACAGCAGTCCGGTCAGCAGTGCCCCGACCGCGAGAAGCAGGCCGGCACGACGCCATCGGGACAAGTGTTGATGTGTGTGTGGTGTGGTGTGGCTCATCCGCATCTCAGTGCCCCAGGATCTTGCCGAGGAAGTCGCGCGCTCGGTCGGTCTTGGGGGCGGTGAAGAAGGTGTCGGGTTCGGAGTCCTCGATGATCGCGCCGTCGGCCATGAAGATCACCCGGTCGGCGGCCTTGCGGGCAAAGCCCATCTCATGGGTGACGACCAGCATCGTCATGCCCTCCTTGGCCAGGGAGACCATCACGTCGAGCACCTCGTTGACCATCTCCGGGTCGAGCGCCGACGTCGGCTCGTCGAACAGCATGATCTTCGGGTCCATCGCGAGGGAGCGGGCGATGGCGACGCGCTGCTGCTGGCCCCCGGACAGCTGGGCCGGGTACTTGTCCTTCTGGCTCGCGATGCCGACCCGCTCGAGCAGTTCGAGTGCGCGCTTGTCCGCGTCGGCCTTGGACTTCTTGCGCACCTTCGTCGGTGCGAGGGTCACATTCTCGAGAATCGTCTTGTGCGAGAACAGGTTGAAGGACTGGAACACCATGCCGACATCGGCGCGCAGTCGCGCGAGGTCCTTGCCCTCGGCCGGCAGGACCTGACCCTCGACCCGGATCTCGCCCTCATCGATCGGCTCGAGCCGGTTGATGGTCCGGCACAGCGTCGACTTGCCCGACCCGGATGGACCGAGGACCACCACCACCTGTCCGGCGGGAACCTCGAGGTCGATGTCCTTGAGTACGTGCAGCGAACCGAAGTGCTTCTGCACCCCGCGCATCGCGATCATCGGCTGGGACCCTGGGCCCGCGGACTTGCTCGGCGAAACGGTCATTCGTGAACCCTAACCAAATACGTGCCATCGAGTCGCGCAGGTGACGCCGAATCGGCGATTTGCGTGGGCCCCGTACCCTGGTAGGAGTGAGTATCGAGTTGTCGGATCGGCCTGACGAGGCTGCATCAGCCCAGTCACCCCGCAGCTATCAGGTCCGTACCTATGGCTGCCAGATGAACGTCCACGACTCCGAACGCATCTCCGGTCTTCTCGAGGACGCGGGATACGTCCGTGCGGCCGAGGACGACGACGCCGATCTGGTCGTCTTCAACACCTGCGCGATCCGCGAGAACGCCGACAACAAGCTCTACGGCAACCTGTCGCATCTCGCGCCGGTGAAGTCCAGCCGTCCGGGCATGCAGATCGCCGTCGGTGGATGCCTCGCGCAGAAGGACAAGGACACCGTCGTCGCCAAGGCGCCGTGGGTCGACGTCGTGTTCGGCACCCACAACATCGGCTCGCTGCCGGCGCTGCTCGACCGTGCCCGTCACAACGCGGAAGCGCAGGTCGAGATCCTCGACTCCCTCGAACGATTCCCCTCGACGCTGCCCGCGAAGCGCGACTCGGCCTACTCCGGATGGGTGTCGGTGTCGGTGGGCTGCAACAACACGTGCACCTTCTGCATCGTGCCGTCGCTGCGCGGCAAGGAGGTCGACCGACGACCCGGTGACGTACTGGCCGAGGTCCAGGCGCTCGTCGACCAGGGCGTCGTCGAGGTGACCCTGCTCGGTCAGAACGTCAACGCCTACGGCATGTCCTTCGCCGATCCCGACCAGCCCCGCAACCGCGGCGCCTTCGCCGAGTTGCTGCGGGCCTGCGGGACCATCGAGGGGCTCGAGCGGGTCCGCTTCACCTCGCCGCATCCGGCCGAGTTCACCGACGACGTGATCGAGGCGATGGCGCAGACCCCCAACGTGTGCCCGCAGCTGCACATGCCGCTGCAATCCGGCTCCGATCGCATCCTGCGCGCCATGCGACGCAGCTACCGCCAGACCAGATTCCTCGGCATCCTCGACAAGGTCCGTGAGGCGATGCCGCATGCGGCGATCACCACCGACATCATCGTCGGGTTCCCGGGGGAGACCGAGGAGGACTTCCAGGCGACCCTCGACGTCGTCGAACGTGCGCGGTTCTCCAGCGCTTTCACCTTCCAGTACTCGCCGCGTCCCGGGACGCCGGCCGCGACGATGCCCGACCAGGTGCCGGCCGAGGTCGTCGGCGAGCGCTACCAACGCCTCATCGCCCTGCAGGAGCGGATCTGCCTGTCCGAGAACGAATCCCTGACCGGCACCGAGGTGGAGCTGCTCGTCGTCGCCGACGAGGGACGCAAGTCCGCCAAGACCCGGCGCATGACCGGTCGCGCGCGTGACGGACGTCTGGTGCACTTCGCGCCCGGCGACGTCGCCTCCGGTATCCGTCCCGGCGACGTGGTCCACACCGTCGTGACCGCGGCCGCGCCGCACCACCTGATCGCCGACGCCGGGGTGCTTTCGCACCGCCGCACGCGCGCCGGCGACGCCTACGAGCAGAGCCGCACGCCGACCACTGCGCCCGTCGGGGTGGGCCTCGGTCTGCCGACTGTTGGTCCCCCCGAGCTCGCACCCGCGACCGCCGACGCCGGATGCGGCAGCGCGTGCGGTGGCTGAGCGTGCACGAACTCGAGATAGAAACAAAGTGAGGCGATGACGATGTCCGAGGATCCGTTCAAGGAGTATGAGAGCGATCTCCGCAAGGCGGAGCGTCGTGTGGCCGGTGAGATCGACCCCGGAGCCCGCGCGGTCGTCGTGGCCGTCGCCGTGTTGCTCGCCATGGTGTCGCTGGTCCTGCCGCACACGGGCTCCGTGACCGGTCTCGAGGTGCTGTCCTTGACACCCGAGGCAGCGGCCGAACGAGTCACCATCGTGTCGAAGATCTTCGTCTACCTGGTGGCGATCTTCGGCATCGCGATGTCGATGCTCGCGCTGCTGACCCGCCGATGGGTTCTGGCGTGGATCGCGTTGTGCGGCTGCGCGATCGCCTGCGTGGCGGGCATGCTCGCGTGGTGGTCGCGCAACACCCCCGGCGTCGGTGGCGTCGAACCCCCGTCGGGTGTGGGCGTCGGTCTGATCCTCGGCTGGATCGCGGTCTTCGTCCTCACCTTCCACTGGTCGCGCGTGGTGTGGGCGCGTTCGTCCTACCACCTGGCGATGGAGGCCGAGCGTCGCAGGCAGGCCGCCGAGCAGGAGGCCTACGCCTCCGCGCTCTACCGCAAGGACCCCGACGACCAGTCCTGAACGATCGGCTCCGCAAGCTCCGCTCCCTGAGGAGGCCCGGAGCCTGCGGAGGGCCGTAAGCTCCGCTCCCTGAGGAGGCCCGGAGCCTGCGGAGGGCCGTAAGCTCCGCTCCCTGAGGAGGCCCGGAGCCTGCGGAGGGCCGTCTCGAAGGGTCAGCGGTCGGTCACGGCGCTCTGGGCGGCCACGGCCCACTCGCGCCACTGTGCGGCCTGTTCCCGCAGTGACGCCGCATCGCGGTCCTTGCCGCGTTCGGCTGCCTTGCGGGCCTGCTCCTCGAACTGTGCGGCGCGATCCGCGAACTGTGCGGCACGTGCCTGGGCCTCGGGGTCGGTGCGCTGCCACTGCGCGTCCTCGGCGTCGCGGATGCGCTTCTCGAGAGCACGCGCGCGTGCCTCCAGCGAGTGCATCTGATCGCGCGGCACCTTGCCGATCTCATCCCACTTGTCTCGGAACGCCCGGAACTCACGGCGTGCGCCGTCCAGGTCGGCGGACGGGTTGATGGCGCGCTCGGCGGCGTCGAGCAGCGCGATCTTGGCGGTCGCATTGGCGGTGAACTCGGCGTCGCGTTCGGAGGTCGCGGCGTTGCGGGCGTTGAAGAAGACGTCCTGGGCGGCCTTGAATCGCTGCCACAGGGCTTCGTCGGTGTCGCGGGGGGCGCGGCCGGCGGCCTTCCACTCACCCAGGAGTTCGCGGAACTTCGCCGAGGTGGGTCCCCATTCGGTCGACGAGGACAGTTCCTCGGCGCGGGCGATCAGCGCCTCTTTTCGTTCCTTGGCGCCCGCTCGTTCGCGGTCGAGTTCGGCGAAGTGCGCACCGCGGCGGCGATTGAAGGCATCGCGTGCCTTCGCGTAGCGCTTCCACAGGACGTCGTCGGTCTTGCGATCGATGCCCTTGATCGCCTTCCACTCGTCGAGGATCTCGCGGAGCCGGTCGCCGGCGCTCTTCCAGTTGGTGGCCTCGGCGCCGATCTGTTCGGCCTCGGTGGCGAGGGTCTCCTTGCGGGCGATGGCGGCGGCGCGGGTCTTCTCGCGCTCGGCGCGCAGCGACTCGGCGACCTCGTCGGCGCTGCCCACGATCGCCTCCAGCCGCCGCTGCAGCGCGGCGACGTCGCCGATGACATGAGCGTTGGGCAGATCGTCGAGCAGGTGCTTGGCCGCCGCCTGCGCCTTGCGCGGATCACCCGAGCGTGCGCTGAGGCGTTCCTCGAGGATCTCGACCTCGGTGGCGAGATCGTCGAAACGGCGCGCGAAGTGGGCGAGACCCTCTTCGATCGTGCCGGCCTGCCACTGGCCGATCTCGCGTTCACCGTCGGCGGTCTTGAGCCAGACCACACCCGAGGAGTCGATCCGGCCGTAGCGGTGCGGGTCGCCGGCGCTGATGTGCGGAACGACAGGTTCGTGGGCTCCCGGCCGCGGGCCCGGCTTGGGGCGAGGGCCGGGTTTGGGTCCGGGCTTCGGCCCCGGCGCGCCCGTCTGGGGTGCCTGGGTGGCCGCGGAGGGATCGGTCGGGTGGGTCATCTGCACAAGTCCTGCCGCTCATTGGTGCCGCGCGTCACGGCTGCCGGTCGCTGGGTCGGTTCTCGCCGGGCATCGTAACGCCGCGGCGACAGCCGACAGTACGGATCCATTCAAGCAGTTCAGGCGCGTGCATGTGGCGTGCGTGCCGACTTGCCGACATCCGTGTCGGGGTTCGGCCGTCGGCGGCCGCGCCCGGTTCGACTAGCGTCGTGGTGTGCTTGCGGCCGTCGTCTTCGTACCGAGTGCCCCGTTGCTGGTACCCGAGTTGACCGGTCCGTCGGCGTTCGACACCGAACCCGTGCGATCGGCGGTCGGTGATGCCCTCGCCGACGCCGCGGCGACCGGGATCGACAGGTGGGTCGTGGTCGGTGCGACCGACGAGCCGATGACCGGGCCGGTCGACGAGGCGGAATCGGGCAGTTTCGCCCGGTTCGGGGTCGATCTCCGGGTGAGCCTGAGCGGTGTCGGGCCGGACGCCGAGACCGGCCCCCGGATGAGCCTGTCGGGGCTGATCGGTGCCTGGCTGCGCGAGTCGGCGTCGCTGGGCCCGACGACCGCGTTCATCGTCGGCCGGGAGACGACGCCTCGTGAGTGCGCCGCGATCGGTGCGGATCTCGCCGCGCTGCTGGGCGATTCGCGCGAGCGGGTCGGACTCCTGGTGGTCGGCGACGGCTCGACCGCGCTGACGCCCAAGGCGCCGGGCGGTGGTCGACGGGACTCCGCGGTCGCCCTCAACGACGCGATCGTCGCCGCGATCGGCGGCGCCGACACGGCAACGCTGGCCGCACTCGAAGCCGGACCCTGTGACAACGAGGGAGTCGGCGGCCGGGTGGCGTGGCAGGTCGTCGCGGCCGCTGTCGAGAACTCCGGCTCCGCCCTCGTCGCGAAGACGGGCTACGCCGACGCGCCGTTCGGTGTCGGCTACGTCGTCGCGACGTGGACCGTCACCGGTGATCCGGCATGAGCGATCACTCGGCGCCGCGGCCGATCATGGTCGTCGGTCCGACGGCGTGCGGGAAATCCGACCTCGCCCTCGACCTGGCCGAGCGGCTGGACGGGGAGATCATCAACATCGACGCCATGCAGCAGTACCGCGGCATGGACATCGGGACGGCCAAGGTGCCCGTCGCCGACCGCCGCGGCATCGTGCATCACCAGATCGACGTCCTCGACGTGACCGAGGTGGCCACCGTCGCCCGGTATCAGCAGGCTGCCTCCGCCGACGTGGAGCGTCTTCTCCACGCGGGGCGCATACCGGTGATCGTCGGCGGATCGATGATGTACATCCAGGGACTGCTCGACAACTGGCAGTTCCCGGCGACCGATCCCGAGGTTCGCGGCCGCTACGAGGAGATGCTCGCCGAGCGCGGTGTCGCCGAGATGCACCGGTTGCTCGCCTCGGTCGATCCGGCGGCGGCCGCCACCATTCTCGACACCGACGGTCGGCGCGTCGTCCGTGCTCTCGAGGTGGTCGAACTGACCGGGCAGCCTTTTGCGGCATCGCAGCCGACGATCGGTGAACCCCGTTGGGGTACCACGATTCTCGCGCTCGACCGGGAGACCGCCGAACTCGACGACCGGATCGCGCGGCGTACCCGGCTGATGTTCGAGACCGGTCTGACCGACGAGGTCGAGGCCCTGTGCGCCGCCGGACTGCGGGAGGGCCGCACGGCGTCGCAGGCCATCGGGTACAAACAGGTCCTCGCGGCACTCGACGGCGAGTACGACATGGCGCAGGCCGAGGAACTCACCTTCATCGGCACCCGCCGGTACGTGCGCAGGCAGCGGTCCTGGTTCCGGCGCGATCACCGCGCCGTGTGGCTCGACGCCGCCGCCCCCGATCTCGCCGACCGCGCCCTCGCGGCCGCCGCCGTGTGAGATCACCGGCAGCTGACGCTCTGCGTGACAAGTAGTCTGGGGCGCGTGAGTTCCCACCAGACCGGTCTGCGCTTCGTGAAGGGGCACGGCACCCAGAACGATTTCGTCGTGCTCGCCGACCCGGCCGCCGAACTGGCCCTCGACACCGAGATGGTCGCGGCGCTGTGCGATCGTCAGCGGGGCATCGGGGCCGACGGCCTGCTGCGCGTGGCGCGCACGGGTGCGCTCGTCGAACGCGGCGTCCTCGCCGCCCTTCCCGACGGGGTCGCGGCCGACGACTGGTTCATGGATTACCGCAACGGGGACGGCTCGATCGCCGAGATGTGCGGCAACGGGGTCCGGGTCTTCGCCCACTTCGTCCGCGCCACCGGACTCACCGCCACCGACGCCTTCACCGTGGGATCGCGCGCCGGTGCGCGGCCGGTGATCATCCACCACTTCGACGACGTGCACGCCGAGGTCACCGTGGAGATGGGCGTCGCGCGCCTCGACGGCACCTCGGTGGTGCGGATCGGCGACGACGTCTACCCGGGCGCCAAGGTCGACGTCGGCAACCCGCACCTGGCGTGCGTGGTCGCCGATCTCACCGCCGACGAACTCGCGGCCGTCGACTTCGCCGCCGGAGTGGTCATCGAACCGGGCGACTTCCCGAACGGAGCCAATGTCGAGCTGCTGACCCCGCCGGTCGAGGACGTCGACGGGCGGCTGTATGCACGGATGCGGGTCTTCGAACGCGGCGTCGGCGAGACGCGCAGTTGCGGAACGGGCCTGGTCGCGGCCACGCGGGCCGCTCTCGATGCACGCGGTCAGGACACCGGTGAACTGCGCATCGGCATCCCGGGCGGCGAGGTCACCGTGACCATCCGGCCCGACGGCTCCACCCTGCGCGGCCCCTCCATGCTGGTCGCCGACGGTGTCCTGCGACCCGGTTGGGACCGCTGAGCCGATAATCACGTGCTGAGCAGGGGGCGGGCGTGAGACCATGGATCCCGTATGACCGAATCATCAGCACAGATCCTTTCCTCAGCGGACCTCGACGATCGCACCGGTGACATCCGGGACGACGATCCGACGGTCGGCGAACTCCAACTCTCCGAGCGCGCGTCACTGCAGCGCGTCGCCGGACTCTCCACCGAACTCACCGACGTCACCGAGGTCGAGTACCGGCAGCTCCGTCTCGAGAAGGTGGTCCTCGTCGGTGTCTGGACCGAGGGCAGCGCCGCCTCGGCCAAGGCCAACATGACCGAACTCGCGGCCCTGGCCGAGACCGCCGGCTCGCAGGTCCTCGACGCGGTGATCCAGCGTCGTTCCAAACCGGACTCGGCCACCTACATCGGCAGCGGCAAGGCCGACGAACTCCGCGAGATCGTCCTCTCGACCGGCGCCGACACCGTCATCTGCGACGGTGAGCTCACCCCGGCGCAGCTCACCGCGCTGGAGAAGGTCGTCAAGGTCAAGGTCATCGACCGCACCGCGCTGATCCTCGACATCTTCGCCCAGCACGCCACATCCCGGGAGGGCAAGGCGCAGGTCTCGCTCGCGCAGATGGAGTACATGCTCCCGCGCCTGCGTGGTTGGGGTGAGTCGATGTCCCGCCAGGCCGGCGGCCGTGCCGGCAGCAACGGCGGCGTGGGCCTGCGTGGTCCCGGTGAGACCAAGATCGAGACCGACCGTCGCCGCATCCGTGAGCGGATGGCCAAGCTGCGGCGCGAGATCCGCGACATGAAGAAGGCGCGCACCACCAAGCGTGCGGCGCGCCATCGTTCGTCGATCCCGTCGATCACGGTCGCCGGCTACACCAACGCCGGCAAGTCGAGTCTCGTCAACGCCATGACCGGCGCCGGTGTCCTCGTCCAGGACGCGCTGTTCGCGACGCTCGACCCGACAACCCGGCGCGCCACCCTCGACGACGGCCGGGCCGTGGTCTTCACCGACACCGTCGGTTTCGTCCGCCACCTGCCGACCCAACTCGTCGAGGCGTTCCGGTCGACGCTCGAAGAGGTCGTCGACGCCGATCTCCTCCTGCATGTGGTCGACGGATCGGATCCGTTCCCGATGGAACAGATCTCGGCCGTCCGTCAGGTCATCGGCGAGATCGTCGCCGAGGAGAAGGTCGAGGCGCCACCGGAACTGTTGGTCATCAACAAGATCGACGCGATCGACGGCAACCGGCTCACCGAGCTGCGCGGTGCGGTGGGTGTCGACGCGGTCTTCGTCTCGGCACGCACAGGTGAAGGACTGCCCGAACTGTTCGACCGGGTCCGCGAGTTCGTGGGCCGCGAGGACGTCGAACTCACCATCGAGGTGCCGTTCTCGCGCGGCGACATCGTCTCGCGGATCCACAGCGAGGGCGAGGTCCTCGACTCCGAGCACACCGAGTCGGGCACCACCATGAAGGTCCGCGTCCCGGCCGCTTTCGCGGGCGAGATCGCGGACCTCACGGTGTAGACCTGCTCAGCCGGCGTCCGTTCAGTCGGCATCCAGATCGGTCTCGACGAGGGTGACGATCTTGTCGAGCGCTGCCTGATCCTCGGCGGTGACCACGACCTTGGCGCCCTTCTCGGCGCCGAGGGTCATGATCATCAGTGCCGAACCGGCGTCGACCGGGTCGCCGCCCTCGAGTTCGAGGGTCACGGTGCTGCCGGAGTCGGCGACGGCCTCGGCGATGATCGTGGCCGGCCGGGCGTGCAGGCCGACGGCCGATCCGACGGTGGCGGTGGTGCTGGGCATGGTGCCTCCTGTGTTGCTGGGGTATTCGGTTGTCGTGCTGGATGAAACGTCGGGTATGAGTGGGTCTGGGATCAGGCTGCCACGGCCTCGAGGTCGGCCGCTGCCACCTCCCTGGTCCTGCCGAATTGCTTCGCCGCGGTCACCGCGACCGCGCTGAGCACGGTGCCGGCGACGAGGGCCACGAGGAACAGCACCCAGTTGTTCATGGCGAAGAAGACGAAGATGCCGCCGTGTGGGGCGCGGAGCTCCACACCGAACGCCATGATGAGCGCACCGGACAGTGCGCCGCCGGCCATCATCGACGGGATGACGCGGAACGGGTCGACCGCGGCGAACGGGATGGCACCCTCGGAGATGAACGATGCGCCGAGAAGCCAGGCGGCCTTGCCGTTCTCGCGTTCGGGTTCGGTGAACAGCCCGGGACGCAGCACCGTGGCGAGGGCCAGGGCGAGCGGCGGGACCATGCCGGCGCACATCACCGCGGCCATGATCTGGAACTGTGCGGGACCGGCGGTCGCCGCGTCGGCGATACCGGCGGTTGCGAACAGGTAGGCGGTCTTGTTGACCGGACCGCCGAGGTCGAAGCACATCATCAGGCCCAGCACGATGCCGAGGACGACGGCCGATCCGCCGGACATGCTCTCCAGTCCGGAGTTCATCTGCTCGGTCAGCCAGGCGAGCGGCTTGCCGAGCACCATGTAGAGCAGTCCGCCGACGATCATGCTGCCGAACAGTGGGATGACGACCACCGGCATCAGTCCGCGAGCCCACTGCGGGACCGGGAGCCGCGAGATCCACAGACACGCGGCGCCGGCGATGAGACCGCCGATGAGTGCGCCGATGAAGCTGGCGCCGACGGAGAGGGACACGATGCCCGCGACGAAACCGGGGGCGATGCCGGGGCGGTCGGCGATGGCGAAGGAGATGTAACCGGCGAGGACCGGGACGGCGAGTCCCATCACCCCCGATCCGATCGCGAAACTCACCGCGCCGAGGTACTGCAGGAGCCCGCCGGACGGCAGATCCCAGACGCTGTTGTTGAGCGCGATGTAGACGGCGTCGTTCAGGGACCCGGCGCTGTCGAGGGTGCTGTTGGCGATCTCGTACCCGGCGAGCAGGAAGCCGAGCGCGATGAGCAGGCCGCCCGCCGCGACGAACGGGATCATGTAGCTGACACCGGTCATGAGTGCCTGACGAGTGCGCGCACCGAGTCCGACACCCGACGACGCGCCGGTCTCGGCGCCCTCGGTGCCGCCGTCGTCGGTCACCCGCGCCGCGTCCGGGTTCCGTCCGGCCGCAACGGCTTCGGCGATCATCGCATCGGGTTCGTTGATGGCTCGTTTGACGCCCGAGGCGATCACCGGCTTGCCGTGGAAGCGACCCTTGCCCTTCACCCCGATGTCGGTGGCGAAGATGACGGCGTCCGCGTTCGCGATGACCTCGGGGTCGAACGGCGTGGTGGCCGACGAGCCCTGGGTCTCCACCGCGAAGTCGACATCGGCACGGTCCGCGGCGTACCTGAGCGCGTCCGCGGCCATGTAGGTGTGCGCTATTCCGGTGGGGCAGGCGGTGATCGCGACGATGTGCGGCCGGTTCTGCGCCGGCGTCCGGGCGGTGACCGGGGTGTCCGTGGCCGGCGCCATCGGCGCTGCCGGGGAAGTGGTTGCGGTCGTGGTCTCGGTCTTCTTGGCGTCGGGATCGATGGCCTCGGTGACCAGTTCGATGATGCGTTCGTCGTTCTCGGCGGCGCGGAGGGACGCGACGAAGTCGGGGCGGACCAGCGAACGCGCCAGGGAGCTCAGCACTTTCATGTGCGCCGCCGCACCGCCCTCGGGGGCGGCGATGAGGAAGACGAGGTCGGCCGGCCCGTCGGGTGCCCCGAAGTCGACCTGGCGCGACAGTCGCGCCATGGCAAGGCTCGCCGTCGTCACCGATGCGGTGCGCGCGTGAGGGATGGCGATGCCGCCGGGGAGCCCGGTGGCCGACTTGGCTTCCCGCTCGAGTGCCGCGCGGGCCAGATCGGCGGGGTCGGTGGTCCGTCCGGCAGCGGCCAGGGCGTCGGCGAGGGTGGTGATGACGGCGGCGGGGTCTGCACCGGCGTCGACGTCGAGACTCACCGTCTGGGCGGTGATGATCTGCTCGGTCATGGGATGTCCTTCGGCATGGAGAGGGGCGGAGTGGTCGGGTGCCCGGTGGGGGATTCGGTTCAGTTCATCGGGGCGGCCCCGGAGAGTTCCGTGACCGTGACCCCGGACAGGTCGAGGTGGTGGGGGGTGGGGGAGGAGGTGCCCGCCAGTGCGGCGGCGGCCGAACCGTAGGCGACGGCGGACCGCAGACAGTCGGGAGCCGACGCGCCACGCGTCTGCGCGACGAGGAATCCGGCGAGGGAGGAATCACCCGCGCCGACGGTGCTGCGCGGAACGGTGGGTGGCGGCGTCGCGCACCAGACGCCCGCCG
The DNA here is from genome assembly GCF_024733855.1 of Gordonia sp. GONU. NCBI lineage: Bacteria > Bacillati > Actinomycetota > Actinomycetes > Mycobacteriales > Gordoniaceae > Gordonia > Gordonia sp. GONU. The sequence goes on along the minus strand of NZ_JANRHB010000001.1, from coordinate 217,058 downwards.
CGGTGGCGAGGACCGCGCCCCGTGCCCCGAGCGTGGCCAGCACGGCGCCGCCGATCTGCTCGACGAGCGCCGTGGACGCGGCGACGATGGGACGGAGGTCGTTGCGGGAGAGCGATTCCCGCAACTCTGCCGGATCGGTGCCGGTGAGTTCGGCGAGTTCGTCCTCGTTCGGCTTGATCAGGTCGACTCGTCCGGCGGCGGCCGCACGCAGCGGTGCTCCCGAGGTGTCCACCGCCACGCGGCAACCGGCGGTGACCAGGGCGTCGGCGACGGTCCGATACCAGTCCTCCGGTACGCCGGGCGGCAGTGATCCGCACAGCGTGACCCAGTCCGCGCCGTCCGCGTAGGTGCGGATCAGTGCGCTCAGCGCGGCCAGTTGAGCCGCCGTCAGGCTGACGCCCGGGGCATTGATCTTGGTGGTGGTGCCGTCGGCTTCGGCAATGGTCACGTTCGAGCGCACCTCGCCGTCCACGGGGACCGCGTCGTAGGGGAGTCCGAGCTCGTCGAGGGCGGCGAGCAGCGGGTCGCCCGCACGCGCCGGGAGCAGTGCCCGGGTCGGTAGTCCGGCGGCGGCGACGGTGCGGGCCACGTTGACGCCCTTGCCGCCCGGTTGGGCGCGGACCACACCGGCTCGCTGGACCTCGCCGCGCCGGAGCGGGGTGTCGAGTTCGAGGGTGCGGTCGACGCTGGGATTGGCTGTGACGGTGAGGATCATGCGATCACGACCTCGACGCCGCGGGCGGACAGGGCGGCCGAGAACCTCGGATCGATACCGGAGTCGGTGATCAGGACGTCGATGTCGTCGATGCCGGCGAATCCCGACAGCTCCTCGCGCTCCATCTTCGAACTGTCGGCGAGGACGACGACGCGTCGGGCCGCGGCAACCATCGCCGCCTTCACCGCCGCCTCGTCGGGGTCGGGCGTCGACAGACCGTGCGCTTCGCTGAGGCCGTTGGTGCCGATGAATGCGGTCGTCACGCGCAGCCGTCCCAGTGCGGCGACCGTCTCGGCGCCCACCGTGGCCTGGGTGAGTCCGCGGACGCGACCGCCCAGGGCGTGCAGACCGTCCGCATGGCGGCCGGCGAGCAACCCGGCGATCGGCAGGCTGTTGGTGATCAGCGTCAGATCGCGGTCCCGCGGCATGACCTCCGCGGCACGGAACGTGGTGGTGCCGGCGTCGAAGAGCACCGATCCGCCGTCGGGCGGCAGGAAACGGAGGGCGGCGCGGCCGATGGCGGCCTTCTCCTCGATCTGTTCGGTCTCCCGTTCGGCGATGCCGAGTTCACCGATCACCCGCATCACCTCGGGGCGGACGGCACCGCCGTGGACGCGCTGCAGGTGCCCGCCGCGTTCGAGAACGGCCAGGTCGCGCCGAACCGTCTCGCTGGTCACGTCGAACTTCGCGGCGAGCTCGGCGACCGAGGCGCGCCCTGCGACGCGAACCTCCTCGGCGATGGCCTGCTGTCTCTCCTCGGCGTACACACCGGCTCCGTTCTGATCGTTCCTGCTCACTCGGCCACCGCGAAATGTGGGAATATGTGGCTTTGAATGTTGTAGTAACTGTGTTTACGCCTTTTTATGTTGACAAGTCAAGCCAAATTTGTAACCGTGGTCACATGACGCAGATTCTGACGGGGACGCCGGTCGTCGGTGGTGTGGCTCATGGACCCGCACTGTGGCCGGGACGCCGTCCCGACCACAGTGCGGAGGCGCTCGGCGCCGGTGTCGAGATCTCCGAGGACCAGCGCCCGGAGGAGGTCGCACGATTCACTGCGGCGGCAGGCGTCGTCGCCGCGCGACTCCGTGAGCGCGCGTCGCAGAACACCGGCGTCGCCGCGGAAGTACTCGCCGCCACCGCCGGACTCGCGGAAGACCGCGGCTGGATCGGTGCGGCGTCGGCCCTGATCGCCAGGGGTACGCCGGCACCGTCGGCCGCCGTTGCCGCCACCGAACAGTTCGCCGCGGTGTTCACCAAGCTGGGCGGCCTGATGGCCGAGCGGGTCACGGACCTCAACGACGTCCGCGACCGCGTGCTCGCCGAGCTCCTGGGACTGCCCGAACCCGGGTTGTCCACGCCGGAGGTGCCCTCGATCCTGCTGGCCGACGACCTCGCACCCGCCGACACGGCCGGCCTCGACCCCACCACCACGATTGCCCTCGTGACGCGACTGGGTGGGCCCACCAGCCACACCGCGATCATCGCCCGTCAGCTCGGCATCCCGTGCGTCGTCGCGGTGTCCGGACTCGTCGGGATCGATGCGGGTACGGCGATCCTCGTCGACGGCACCACGGGTGAGATCGCCGTCGACCCCGATGACACCGCCGCGCGAGCCCGAGTCGAGGAGTATCGGCGTCACGCCGCTCGCGTCGCCGGATGGTCGGGTCCGGGTCGCACCGGCGACGGGGTGGAGGTGGCGATCCTGGCCAACGTCGCCGACGGGTCGTCGGCCCGCGCAGCAACCGATCACCCGGTGGAGGGTGTCGGACTGTTCCGTACCGAATTGGCCTTCCTCGAGCGCGCCGAGGAGCCTTCGGTCGACGAGCAGGCGGGCATCTATCGCGAGGTGCTGGACGCTTTCGACGGCCGCAAGGTGGTCATCCGCACCCTCGACGCCGGCTCGGACAAGCCGCTGCGCTTCGTGACCCATCCCGACGAGGCCAACCCGGCACTCGGTGTGCGCGGCGATCGAATCGCCTTGGCGCACCCCGAGATCCGCGCGCGCCAGCTCGACGCGATCGCCCGGGCGGCGCTGGAGGCCGACGCGCAGCCGTGGGTCATGGCCCCGATGATCGCCTCACCCGCCGAGGCGGCGACATTCGCCGCGCAGGTGCGCGAGCGTGGACTCGTCGCCGGTGTGATGATCGAGGTTCCCGCCGCGGCGATCCTGGCCCCGGCGATCCTGGCCGAGGTGGACTTCGTCTCGATCGGCACCAATGACCTCACGCAGTACACGATGGCCGCTGACCGAATGTCCGCCGAGCTCGCATCGCTGACCGATCCGTGGCAGCCGGCCGTGCTGCATCTCGTCGCAACGGTCGCCCGGGCCGGACGTGATCAGGGCAAACCGGTGGGCGTCTGCGGAGAGGCCGCGGCCGATCCGCATCTCGCCTGCGTGCTGGTCGGACTCGGGGTGACCTCGTTGTCGAGCGCTCCCGTCGCGGCGCCCGCGGTCGGCGCCCGGCTCGGCGCGGTCACCCTGGCAACCTGCGAAAACGCGGCGGCGGCCGCGCTGGCCGCCACCGATCCGGCTGCAGCTCGCGCGGCGGTCGCCGCGGTACTCGACAGTGACGAGGTCAGACTCGCCTCATTACGGTGACGACCTTGCCGAGGATGACGGCCTCGTCGCCCGGGATCGGGTCGAACAACTCGTTGTGCGGCATCAGCCAGACATGACCCTTCTGGCGTTTGAAGGTCTTGACCGTGGCCTCGCCGTCGATCATCGCGGCCACGATGTCGCCGTTGTCGGCCACGTTCTGCTGGCGGACGACGACCCAGTCGCCGTCGCAGATCGCGGCGTCGATCATCGACTCGCCGACGACCTTCAGCAGGAACAGCGATCCCTCGCCGACGAGCTCCCGGGGGAGTGGGAACACGTCCTCGACGGCTTCCTCGGCGAGGATCGGTCCGCCTGCGGCGATCCGGCCGAGCACCGGTACGAAAGTGGGTTCGGGCAGTGCTCCGCCGGTCGGCGAGGTCGGCGTCGGGGGTTCGCTCGGCGCGATGTTCACCGCCCGCGGACGGTTGGCATCACGTTTGAGAAGGCCCTTGCGTTCGAGCGTCCGCAGCTGATGGGCGACCGAGGAGGTCGAGGTGAGACCCACCTCGTCACCGATCTCGCGGATGCTCGGCGGGTAACCGCGTTCTCGCACGGATTTGCGGATCACCTCGAGAACTCCGCGCTGCCGCGGCGTCAGCGACGCCTCGGCAGCCGCCATGTCCGCCGGGGTGACGGGCTCGTCGGCGCCCCGCGCTCCGGTGCGCTTACCGCCGTCATCGCTCATGATCGGGTTCCTCTCGATTCCGAACGTGCTGGTAGATCGCTTGTCTTTCGACGAGCCTAGCCGAGAACGCCGACCGCATCAAACATTTGTTCGACGTGTCGCGAGACAATTGTCGGAGTGCCGTGCTACAAATCGAACATCAGTTCATCGAACGGATGATCGACATTCGAACAGTTCGACCGGGACGACGCGGTCCCACTCACGAACACCGTTCGACCGGATACACGGAGGGCACCATGCGCACCGCCACTCTCATCGACCCCGTCCACCTCGACCCCGCCCGGCACGACCCCGCCCGGCACGGCGGTCCCGTCCGCGGCGACGTCCTGGAGCGTCCGCGCCCGACACGTCGGGGAGACGCCCGGCGGCCCGTCGACAACCGTCCGGTGCCGGAATCGGCGGTCCGGGTCCGCCGCGTCGCGTCCACCCAGTGCGCGTCGCCGGTGGGTATGCGCGGTCGTGGACCGGTGGTCCCGGCGTGGCGTCCCGCCGAGGCGGCTCCCGCGGCCGTCATCCGCCGGCGTCGCCGCACGGCGACCGCTGTCCTCGCCGGCGTCGCGCTCGCCCTGGCCGTGTGGGTCATCGCGGTCGTCGGCCAGAACTACGCCGCGTCGGTCACGCCTGCCGCGGTCGGCACCGAGGTCGTGCACGTTCGGTCGGGTGACTCGCTGAGCACGATCGCCTCGCGGGTCGCCCCCGAGATGCCGCGTGAGGCCGTCGTCGACGAGATCATCCAGCTGAATGACCTCGCGTCGAGCGGGCTGCGCGTCGGCCAGCCGCTCCTCACCCCCCGGTACCACTGAGGCCGGGCGGTATCCTCGATGCCACAGGGACCAGCCGAGCACCGGCCCGGCATGCGGCGCGGCTGCATCAGAGCGTCCCGTGACCTGCGTGAGGATACGATGCGCTGCCCCTTCTGCAAGAACGACGACACCAAGGTCATCGACTCGCGTGTCGCTGATGAGGGGCAGGCCATCCGGCGCCGCCGCTCCTGCGTGGAGTGTGGGCGACGCTTCTCGACCGTGGAGAGTGCGGTCCTCTCGGTGGTGAAACGCAACGGCGTCACCGAACCGTTCAGTCGCGAGAAGGTGATGCGAGGTGTCCGGCGCGCATGCCAGGGGCGCCACGTCGCCGAGGACGCTCTCGCCCAGCTCGCCCAGCAGGTCGAGGACACCGTCCGCGCCAGTGGTTCGGCCGAGATCCCCAGCAATGAGGTGGGACTCGCGATCCTGAAGCCGCTGCGGGACCTCGACGAGGTCGCCTACCTGCGCTTCGCGTCGGTGTACCGGTCCTTCGACTCCCTCGAGGACTTCCAGCGCGAGATCGACGACCTCCGGGCCGCTTCAGCCGAGTCGGTCAAGAGTTCGTAGGACCCGCTTCTCCGACACCGGGAACGCGGTGCCCAGCCGTTCGGCGAACAATCCGACCCGCAGCTCCTCGACGAGCCACTGCGCCTCGTCGTTGACGTGCGCTTTCCGGTGTTCGGGTACCTGGGCCAGCCGCTGCGCCCACCGTTCGGTCACGCGGTCGATCACGGCGACTCCGGCCTGATCTCGCGCGGCGGAAGCCGGGAGTGCCGTCAACCGTGCCTCGGCGGCCGCGAGGTAGCGCGGCACGTTCTCCAGATGATGTCGCGGAGTGGCGGCCACGAATCCGTCGAAGACGAGGTTGTCGAGTTGTTCGGCGACGTCGTCGGCGGCGAGCGAACCCGCATGACGGTCGATCGCGGCGCGTACCGGCGCCACCGAGCCGAGCGACTCCACCGCGAGAGAGAAATACTCCGGAGCCGACTCGGTGATCCGTGGACGGATCTTCTCCGTCAGGGTGCGGAACGCCTCGGGTGAACGCACGGCGGACGCGGTCCCGGCGTGAAGGCCGGCGACGACGTCGCGGATCGCCCGGCGTGTGCAGTCGGCCAGCAATGTATCGAGATCCGCATAGGGACTCTGGCTCAACGCCAGCCGGCCGGCGGCGCCGAGCGAACTCGCCACGCGCCGGTGCAGTGGCGGGATCGCCAGGTCGAGGAGCGCGACGATCCCCCTCTCCGCCAGGCGATCTCGGGCCTGCTCCGACACCGCGTCGATCACGACCACCCCGCGTGTACGTCCGGCGTCGTCGGTGATCGCGTCGACGGTCGGGTACCTGGTGAGGCGCTGACCGGCGATGTCGACGGTCCGCTGCGCGGCGAGAGTGCCGATGCCGTCGTCGGTCCAGCTGCGATACAGCGTGCGTTTCACCGTCTTCGACGCCGCGGGCGTCGTCGCACGCTGAAGCTCGTCGATCGAGTCGGCACGCGCGGTGATCCGTCCGTCGTCGTCGGCGACCGCGAAATGCATCCGCAGATGGAGGGGAATCCGGTCGAGGTCGAAATCGGCGGCGGTGACCGTCATCTGGGTGATCGTGGTGAGTTCGCGGGCGAGCCCGACCGCGAGCGGTTCGCTGCGAGGCGTGAGACGGGCCAGCGCCAGGTCGGCGAACCGCTGGGCGGGGGACATCGACTTGCGCAACCTCTTGGGCAGCGATTTCACCAGTGCGGTGGCCAGTTCCGACCGCATCCCGGGCACGGACCAGTCGAAGCCCGCCGACCGGACGTGGGGCAGCAGTGCGCGCGGGATGATCACGGTGACACCGTCATCGGGTGCGCCGGGTTCGAACCGGTAGCGGAGCTCGAGTCGGGTGTCGCCCTGCTGCCACGCACCCGGATAGTCGGTCGGTGCGGCCTCGGCGGTTGCCGTGACATCCTCGGGCTTGAGGTCCAGAAGGGCAGGATCGCTGCGCCGTGCCTTCTTCCACCACGTGTCGAAGTGACGTGCGGAGGTGACCTCGGCGCCGACCCGGTTGTCGTAGAACTCGAAGAGCTGATCCTCGGTGATCACGAGTCCGCGTTCGCGCCTACGGTTCTCGACGTCGGCGGCGGCCTCGAGGAGGGCGCGGTTGCGTTCGAAGAACGGGTGCTGGGTACGCCAGTCTCCCTCGACGAGGGCATGGCGGATGAACAGCTCGCGCGAGACGACCGGGTCGATGGGACCGTAGTCGACGCGGCGACGGGCGACGAGGGTGACGCCGTAGAGGGTGACCCGCTCGTACGCCATCGCGGCGCCACGTTTCGACGACCAGTGCGGCTCGCTGTGCGTGCGTTTGACCAGATCCCCGGCCAGTTTCTCCGCCCACAACGGATCGATCCCGGCGACCGTGTGCGCGAACAGCCGGGAGGTCTCCAGGACCTCCGCGGCCATGATGAACGCCGGCGGTTTCTTGGCCAGCGGCGACGCCGGGAAGATCATGAGCGTCGTGTTCCGCGCCCCGGTGAATTCACGACCCTCGGTGTTGCGGACCGCGATGTTGCTGAGCAGACCCGACAGGATCGCGCGGTGGACGGCATCGGCGTCGACCTGCGGCAACTCCTCGCCGGCCGGACGCACGGGCCAGTCGAGATCCTTGACGATCTCGGTGAGCTGACGGTGCAGGTCCCGCCACTCCCGGATGCGCAGGAAGTGCAGGAACTCCCGCTCGCACATCCGCCGGAACCTGCTGCCGGACAACTCCTTGCGCTGTTCGTCCAGGTATCGCCACAGTTCGACGTAGGACAGGAAGTCCGACTGCGGCACGACGAATCGACGATGGGAGGCGTCGGCCGCCTCGCGATGTTCGGCCGGCCGTTCGCGCGGATCGGGCAGCGACATCGCGGACGCGATGACCAGCAGGTGGTCGAGGCAGCCGAGTTCGCGACCCGCGATCAGCATGCGGGCGATCCGCGGGTCGACCGGTATCCGCGACATCGAACGGCCGACGGGGGTGAGGCGCGGCGGGCCGCCTTCGCGGCTCACGGTGATCGCGCCGAGTTCGGTCAGCACGCCCATACCGTCGCGGATCGCGCGCTCGTCGGGCGGCTGGACGAACGGGAAATCCGCGATCTCACCGAGTTTGAGCGAGGTCATCTGCAGGATGACCGCGGCCAGGTTGGTGCGCAGGATCTCCGGGTCGGTGAACGCCGGCCGCGAGTCGAAGTCGTTCTCGCTGTAGAGCCGGATACAGACACCCGGCGCGACGCGACCGCATCGGCCGGCGCGCTGGCGGGCGCTGGCCTGCGAGACCGGTTCGATGGGAAGACGATTCACCTTGGTGCGGGTCGAGTACCGGCTGATGCGAGCGGTGCCGGTGTCGATGACGTAGCGGATGCCGGGCACCGTGACCGATGTCTCGGCGACATTGGTGGCCAGGACGATCCGTCGACCGTTCGACGGAGCGAAGACCTTCTGTTGGTCGGCGATCGACAGACGTGCGAACAGCGGGACGATCTCCGCACCGCCATCGCGGCCGGTTCCGGTGCGGCGCCGCAACGCATCCGCGGTCTCGCGGATGTCGCGCTCGGTGGGTAGGAACACCAGGATGTCGCCCCGGCCGCCGGCCCACAACTCGTCGATCGCGGCGTCGATGCCCTGGATCTGGTCGAGGTCGGCGTGCTCGCCGCCCCCGGTGTCGTCGCCGCTGTCCGGGCGTTCCTGGAGGCTCAGGGGCCGGTAACGGATCTCGACGGGGTAGGTGCGACCGGACACCTCGATGACCGGCACCGAGGCGTCGGGTGTGCTGAAATGCCGTGCGAAACGGGCGGGTTCGATGGTGGCCGAGGTGATGATCACCTTCAGGTCCGGTCGTTGCGGCAGCAGCCGGCGCAGATAGCCGAGGATGAAGTCGATGTTGAGGCTGCGCTCGTGGGCTTCGTCGATGATCAGCGTGTCGTAGCGCCGCAGCATCGGATCGGTGGCGATCTCGCGGAGCAGGATGCCGTCGGTCATCACGCGGATCAGGGTGTCGGCCCCCGAACGGTCGGTGAACCGGACCGAGTAGCCGACCGCGTCACCGAGTTCGGTGTCGGTCTCGTCGGCGATGCGTTTGGCCACCGAGCTCGCCGCGATACGACGCGGCTGGGTGTGCCCGATCGTGCCGCGGATGCCGCGCCCGAGTTCGAGGCAGATCTTCGGTAGCTGTGTTGTCTTACCCGAGCCGGTCTCGCCGGCCACCACCACGACCTGATGGTCCCGGATGGCGTCGGCGATCTCCTCACGAGCTGCCGACACGGGGAGTTCGTCCGGGAAGCGCAGCACCGGCACGCCTGCCCGGCGCCGTTCGAGGCGGTTGCGTGCCTTGGCCACGTCGGCGACGAGCTGCTCCCACTTGCGTGGGTCGGGGGTGCGGCCCAGCTTGTCGACCCGGCGGCGGAGTCGGTGAGCGTCGAGGATCCCCACCTCGTCGAGCGAGCGCAACAGCTGGGATCGGGAGATGCCGGGCTGAGGATCTCGCGGGGCTGGATCTGGGGACTCGACCGACATGATGTCTCCAGGATATGGGTCGCTGCCGGGGGTGTTCACCTCGCCCGGCATCATGGGGGCCATGGCTGATTCTTCGAGGGCACTGTCCGATACTCCTGGCGCTCTGTGGCACGGTTTCGCCGACATGGGTGCGGTGACCGCGAGTGGCCCGTTCGTCGTGACCAAGGGTGAGGGAACCCGCATCTGGGACCGCGACGGCAAGTCCTATCTCGACGCGACGGCCGGTCTCTGGTTCACCAACGTGGGCCACGGCCGCACCGAGATCGCCGACGCGGTGGCGCGTCAGCTCGGCACCATCGCGCACTATTCCAACTTCGGGGACATCGCGAGCGACGTCACGCTGCAGCTCGCCGACGAGCTGGCCGCGATCGCACCGGTGCCCGGTTCCAAGATCTTCTTCACCTCGGGCGGCAGCGACTCGATCGACACCGCGGTCAAGCTCGCCCGCCGGTACTGGGTGGAGCAGGGCAAGCCCGGCAAGCGCGTCGTCGTCAGCCGCACGAAGGCGTATCACGGCATGCACGTCGCCGGTACGTCGCTGGCGGGCATCCCCCTCAATCACGACGGCTACGGCGAGCTCATGCACGACGTGCAGAACGTCGACTGGGATGACGCGAAGAGCCTGCTCGGCCTCATCGAGCGGGTCGGTGCGGACAACATCGCCGCGTTCTTCTGCGAGCCGATCATCGGTGCCGGTGGCATCTACCTGCCGCCGGCCGGATACCTGGACGAGGTTCGCGCGATCTGCCGCGACCACGACGTCCTGTTCGTCGTCGACGAGGTCGTCACCGGCTTCGGTCGTATCGCCGGCGACTCGTGGTTCGCCTCGGCGCGCTTCGACCTGCAGCCGGACATGATCACCACTGCCAAGGGCCTCACCTCGGGCTATGTGCCGATGGGTGCGGTCTTCATCGCGCCGCGCGTCGCCGAACCGTTCTTCGCCGGCGGCGTCTGGTGGCGCCACGGCTACACCTACGGCGGTCACGCCGCCGCGGCGGCCGCCGCGCTGGCCAATCTCGAGATCATCCGCCGCGAGAACCTGCTCGCGGAGGCGACGCGGCTCGAGGGGGATCTCGCCACGGCGTTGTCCCCGCTGGCCGACCTCGATTCGGTCGCCGAGGTGCGCACCGGCCTCGGTGCGGTCACCGCGGTCCAGCTCGCCGACCCGGCATCGGCTCCGGCGGCGGTGGTGAAGCTGCGTGAGCACGGTGTCAGCACGCGCGCCGCGGGACAGGGCGCGCTGCAGATCTCGCCGGCCTTCGTGATGACGACCGACGAGGTCGGCGAACTCGCCGACCGTATGCGGGCCGCGCTGAGCTGAGCACAAGCGCCCCCTGATCCGAAAGTAGCGACCCGACCCCTCGCTCCCTGAGGTGCGAGGAGCGTAAGCGACGAGCCTCGAAGGGCTGGTGAGGATTTCGGACGCATCTCGCCAGGGCCTTCGTGGCTCGCTTCGCTCGCGCCTCAGGCAGCAGAGGGGCCGCCCGCGCGGCAGTGGATACAACAAGGCCCGGTTACCGAATCGATAACCGGGCCTTGTTGTCTGGACGCGCTATCAGGCGTTCGCGAGCACCTCGGTGGTGGCGATGGCCTGGGCCACGCCGGTCACGATCGAGGCGACCTTGAGGGCTTCGAAGATCGCCTCCCGGTCGACGCCGGCCTCGCGCAGGGTGTTCTCGTGGGCGGCGACGCAGTGCCCGCAGCCGTTGACCGAGGATACGGCGAACGACCACAGCTCGAATGCGGCCTTGTCCACGCCCGGGTTGCCGATGATGTTCATCCGCAGGCCGGGACGCAGGTCGTCGTACTTGCCGTCGAGAAAGCCGCGGCCACGGTAGAACACGTTGTTCATGCCCATGATCGACGCGGCGCCCAGGGCGGCGTTGTACGCCTCGGCCGACAGGATGTCGGCGGCCTCGTCGGCGATCTCGCTGAGCACCTTGGCGTTCTTGGTGGCGGCGGCGGTCGACAGCAGCGTGCCCCACAGCTGCTCTTCATTCAGCGCGGTGGTCCGGCTGATCGAGCCCAGGTTGAGCTTGAGGTCCTTCGCGTACTCCGGAAGGGCTTCCTTGAGGTTGTCGATACTCATCTGATCCCCTCTAGACGCCCGAGGACATGAGCTCGCCGGCGTTGATCGTCGGGTCGCCCTTCTTCCAGTTGCAGGCGCACAACTCGTCGGACTGCAGGGCGTCGAGGACACGAAGGACCTCGTCGACGTTGCGTCCCACCGAGCCCGCGGTGACCGACACGAACTGGATCTCGTTGTTCGGATCGACGATGAAGGTGGCGCGGTCGGCGACCCCGTCGGCGTTGAGAACGCCTGCAGCGGTGGCCAGTTCGCGCTTGAGGTCGCTCATCATCGGGAAGGGGAGGGTCTTCAGGTCCTCGTGCTGTGCACGCCACTGGAAGTGGACGAACTCGTTGTCGACCGAGGCGCCGAGCACCTGGGTGTCGCGATCGGCGAACTCGTCGTTCAGCTTGCCGAATGCGGCGATCTCCGTCGGGCACACGAACGTGAAGTCCTTGGGCCAGAAGAAGACGACGCGCCACTGACCGGGGTGGTCGTCGGAGGTGACGGTGGTGAAGTAGTCATCGGGCTGCTGGGCGTTGACCTTGCTGAGGTCGCCGCCGATCACGGCGGTGAGGTTGTAGGCGGGGAACTGGTCACCGATGGTGAGCAGGGCCATGTATCGCTCCTTCAGCTGAGTGAGTGAGTGTACGGAAACTGCGCGCGAACGAATTTCGCGACGTACGAGTACCATCGTGCCGGATTTTGCGCGAAAGCGAAACGTGATTAGTAGCACTACACTGATAGCCATGCCCGATAAAACTTATCAGCCGACCGTCGCCGGACTGCGCGCCTTCGTCGCCCTGGCCCAGCGCAGACACTTCGGTGCCGCCGCAACGGATTTGGGCGTGAGTCAGCCCTCGCTCTCGCAGGCCTTGTCGGCGCTCGAGGCGGGCCTCGGGGTGACGCTCGTGGAGCGCACCACGCGCCGCGTCCTGCTGACCCCGGACGGAGAGGAACTGCTGCCGCGGGCGATCGCGGCCGTCGACGCCGTCGACGAGTTCACGGCGGCGGCCGCGGGTGCCGGACGGCCGTTGCACGGGACGATCCGTCTCGGTGTCATCCCGACCGTCGCGCCCTATGTGCTGCCGGCCGTGCTGCGCGGTCTCGGTGAGAGACTTCCCGACCTGCGCCCTCGAGTCGTCGAGGAGCAGACCGCCCGTCTCGTCGAGCAACTGCGGGGCGGGACGCTCGACGTGGCGCTCCTCGCGCTGCCGCTCGAGATCCCAGGGATCGTCGAGGTGCCGCTCTACACTGAGGATTTCGTCCTCGCCCTGCCGGCCGGGCACGCTCTCGCCGGAAAGCGCCGAGTGGATCCCAGCGCCCTGGCCGACCTGCCGTTGCTGCTCCTCGACGAGGGGCATTGCCTGCGGGACCAGGCGCTGGAGGTGTGCGCGCTCGCGGGTGTGCGTCCTGATCTGGGACAGACCCGCGCGGCGTCGCTGACGACGGCCGTGCACTGCGTCGTCGGCGGTCTCGGGGTGACCCTCATCCCGCAGACCGCGGTCGCCTCGGAGACCGCATCGGGGGACCTGGCGATCGCCACGTTCGCCTCGCCGCGTCCGGGGCGCCGGATCGGGCTGGTGTTCCGGCGGTCCGCACGCCACGACGAGTCGTATCGGGAACTCGGGTCGATCATCGGTGAGCTCGTCGCCGAGACGGGCGCCGTCACGTCGGTCTAGGCGGTCAGGCCTCCGCAGCCTCGGCGGCGAGTGCCTCCCACTCGTCGACGAGGCTCGAATCGACCTCGCGGACCATGGTGCCGAGGTCGACGACGATCTGTTCGATCTCCGGCGTCACGGCGCTGGTCGGAACACCTTGGCGCAGAACCCGATAGCAGTCGGACAGGTAACGCAGCACGACGCCCTCGCTCCGGGCCAGCCCGTACGCGGAGATCAGCTCGGTGAAGGTCATGGCCTTCTCCAGCATCTCGCGGAGTACCGACTTCGGGTTGGGCGGGAACGACGCCACCCAGGGGTGGCCGCGCCGATAGATCTCGAACGCGCCGAAGATCTCCTCGAAGAGGGGTTGCGGCCAGGAGATGTCCTCCAGGCGCGACATCCGTTCCTCGTACTCGATCCCGTCGGCCTTCATCTCGGCGATCGCCGCGTCCCGGGCCACCTTGCGCTGGGCCAGCAGCAACGGCCGCGGGTTCTCCAGCGTCGACTCGAGAATCGAGATCACATCCAGTGCGTACGTGGAGGACTCCGGGTCGAGGATCTCGAACGTGGCCATCGCGAAGGCCGACAGCGGATTGGTCAGCGCGAAGTTCTCCGGCATGTCCACGCTCATCGCGATGTGCCGTCCGGTCTCATCGGGGGCGTCGAGCTGCACGACGATCCCGGCATCGCGCAGACCGCGGTACAACTCGATGGTGTGCTTGATGTGGCGCAGTTGACGATCACGCGGTTCGTGGTTGTCCTCGAGCAGGTGCCGGACGGCGGCGAAACAATCGCCGGGCCGACCCAGGACCTCGAGCAGCATCGCGGTGGTCATCTGGAAATGCGACCGCAACGGCTCGTCGGGTGCGTCGATCAGCTGGGTGAAGGTCTTCTCACCCCAGGATACGAAGCCTTCGGGAGGCTTGCGGCGCACCAGCTTCCGCAGCTTCTTGGGATCGTCGCCGGCCTTGGCGACGGCGCGGGCGTTCTCCACGTCGTGCTCGGGTGCCTGGGCCACCACATAGCCGACGGTGTCGAAGCCGGCCCGGCCGGCGCGGCCCGCGATCTGATGGAACTCCCGCGCCCGGAGGCGGCGGACGCGACGGCCGTCGTATTTGCTCAGCCCGGCGAACAACACCGTCCGGATCGGCACGTTGATGCCCACGCCGAGGGTGTCGGTGCCGGCGATGACCTTCAGCAGTCCCTGCTGCGCAAGACGTTCGACGAGCCGCCGGTATCGGGGGAGCATCCCGGCGTGATGGACGCCGATGCCCGAGCGCAGCAGCTTCGACAAGGTGTTGCCGAAGCCGGTGGAGAACCGGAAGTCGCCGATGGCCTCGGCGATCGCGGCCTTCTGCTCCTTGTCGCAGATCTTGACGCTCAGCAATGCCTGCGCGCGTTCGACGGCAGCGGCCTGGGTGAAGTGCACCACGTAGATCGGTGCACGTCCGCGCTCGACGAGATCGGCGATCGTCTCGTGGATGGGCGTCATCGCATAGTCGTGTTCGAGGGGCACGGGACGCTGGGCGCCGGTGACCTCGACCGTGTCCCGGCCGGTGCGGCGGGTGAGGTCGTCGACGAAGAAGGAGACGTCGCCGAGCGTCGCCGACATCAGCAGGAACTGGGTGGAGGGCAGCTCGATGAGCGGCACCTGCCACGCCCAGCCACGGTCGGGCTCACCGTAATAGTGGAACTCGTCGGCGACGAGCGTGCCGATGTCGCTGTCGCCACCGGCCGCTAGGGCGAGGTTCGCGACGATCTCGGCGGTGGCGCAGATGATCGGCGCGTCCGGGTTGACCGTCGCGTCACCGGTCAGCAGGCCGACCTGGTCGGCACCGAACATCGCGCACAGCTCGAAGAACTTCTCGCTGACGAGGGCCTTGATCGGCGCGGTGTAGAAGGCGCGCTCACCCCGGCAGCGCGCGAAATACAGGGCGCCGGCGGCCACGAGCGACTTCCCCGAGCCGGTCGGGGTCGCCAGGATGACGTGGCTGCCGGCGAGCAGCTCGAGCAGTGCCTCTTCCTGGTGCTCGTACAGGTCGAGGCCGCGATCGGTCCACCACTGCGTGTAGGTGTCGAGCGCCTGGTCCTCGTCGTCGACGGGCGCCAGGGCCGCCGCGCTCGCGGTCAGATCGACGATTGCGGTCCCTCGTCTCCGGGCTCGTCGTCCTTCGAACTCTGCTCGGCGGCCTGTTCGGCGAGGAATCGTTCGAGTTCGGCACCGAGCTCGTCACCGCTGGGCAGCGACTCCTCGGCGGCCAACAGCGACGCGCGCTCCTCGGCGGCCTGCGTGAAGGTGTCGTACTGGGTCTCCAGTGCGGTGACGACCGACTCGATCTCGCTGTTGCCCTCGACCTCGGTGTCCACCTGTGCGCGCACCTTCGCGGCGGCGCTCTCCAGCGCGGCGAGCGGCAGGTCCAGACCGGCCAGCTCGGCGACTGCGCCGAGCAGTCGCGCGGACGCGGCCGGGTAGTTGGTCTGCGCCAGGTAGTGCGGCACGTGGACCGACAGGCCCGAGGCTCGGTAGTCGTGCTCGCTCATCCGCAGTTCGAGCAGCATCGAGGCACTGGCCGGCAGCTTCATCGCCGAACCCCAGCGGGGGAGGTTCCCCAGGGCGTCGGGGTCGCTGCCGTGTGCGGTGATCGACGGCGGGCGCGTATGCGGCACCGCCATCGGGATCGCGTTGAGACCGATGACATCCGTGACTCCGAGTCGGTCGGACAGGCGGCGCACCGCGTCGACGAACTGTTCCCAGCGCAGGTCGGGTTCGGCGCCCGCCAACAGCAGGAAGCCCTTGCCCGCGTTGTCGCGGATCGCGTGCAGCGTCAGTGCCGGCATCTCGACCTCGGTGAAGGTCTCCCCGCTGAACGAGATCGTCGGGCGCCGGGAGCGGTAGTCCATCAGTTCGTCGGAGGAGAACGTCGCGACCAGTTCCGACTCCAGGCTGTCCCGGAGATGGGTGGCCGCCAGCGCGACGGCGTGGCCGGCGTCGGCGAACCCCTCGAGCGCATGGATCAGAACCGGGCCCGTGCCATCGGCACGGGTGACCTGCGGAGCGGGAAAGGCGAGTTCGTACAGCGCGTCGTTCCGCGCAGGTTGCTCGTCCACGTCATCCCTCCTTGTACGTGGCAGCCGTGGCACAGCACGGCTGGATTCTCGTCATATGTCTCATTGTCTCGCACCGGGGTCGCGGGTGAGCACGGGCATCCGGCGAAACACCAACAGTGCAACGACATCGTCGCGCCGGGGATTCCCGAATTGGGTGTGTCACCCGCGTGGGTGAGCGGTCGCGGTGGCACAGTAGATCGCTGTGACCCCGGCAACCGTTACGCCCCGTACGTCTTGTGGCCGCCGCCTGCGCGTGTTCGTGCTGGCCGCTGCCTGCACCGTTCTCGCCGGTGGCGTCCTGTCGGCGTGCTCGATCCAGGGCGACGCCCAGTCGTCGAATCCGGACCTGTCGTCGAGGTCGGTGGCCGCCTCGGATTTCCCGGGTGGTCCGGCGAGCCCGATCCCGCCTCAGGCGGTGGCCAACGCGCTCGCCGACGTCACCGGTGGTCCGGCACCCGGACAGGGGAGCAACACCGAGGTGTCACCGGCCGAGTGCGCACCCTCACCGGTGTCCGCCGACGGCGCGGTCGCCCTTCTCGGTCCCGGGACCGCGGAACGATCGACCCTGACCACCGTCGTCGCACACGTCGACACGTCGCTCGCCGAGGTCGTGGGCCGCGCCGAGAAATGCCCGGAACTGACCACGACGACCTTCGGTGCGTCGTCGACAGTGACCACTGAGGTCCTGCCCGCACCGCCGGCACCCGACGGCGTCGCGACCGCGACCATCCGTCGCACGATCGTCACCGGTGGTGGTACCGCGCCGGTGACCACCAGCTCGCTCGCCCTGATCGGCGAGCGCGACGGGGTTCGCGTGTATGCCGAATATCGTTGGCCCGCAGCAGGTCCGGTACCCGCAGAGGATTCGGCGGCGCTCGACGAGCTGTTCACGAAGGCGGTGTCGGCGGCCTTCGGCTGAGACCCGCCGGCCTGTGGACGGGCCGCGGAGGTTGTCCACAGGTCTCCCGGCTCGCCGTCGTGGGGGCCGGGCACGACAGATGCTCTCGTGCATGCCCAGATTCTCGGCGTCCTCGCGCCTCTACCGTGACCCCATCGATCCGACGACGCTGCTCACGGCGATCCCGGCGCTGCTCGGCTTCCTGCCGGAGCGCTCGATCATCGTCGTCGCCTTCGCGCCCGACCGTGGGATCTCGGCCACCATGCGACACGACCTGGCCCTCGACGACACCGGGAACCCGACACCCGAGCTGTCCACGGTGCTGGCCGGCCTCGGGTCGATCACAGATTCCTATGGCGCCGAGGAGGTCGTGGCGATAGTCGCCGACGACCGTTTTCCGGCCGACAGTGCGCAATATCGGCGGGTGCTCGCGATCGCCGACCGGCACTTCGGCGCGATCGGGGGCGTCGCTGCCGGATTCGCGGTGGCCGCGTTCGATCCCGGGGCGCCGTGGTCGGTCATCTGGTGTCCCGACGGGCAGGCGTGGTCGATCGACGTCGTCGACGACCACGGTGGAGTTCTCGACGATCCGCAGACCTGTCCGACCGCCATCGCCGAGGCCGTGAAATCGGGCCGTCGAATCCTGCCGCGCCGGTCGGAGATGCGGGCGATGCTCGAACCCGTCGACGGCGAATGCAGCGCCTCACGGCCGGGCCCGGACTGCGACGACTGTCGGGTCCTCCCGGTCGGGTCGCTGTCCGACGCACACCTGCTGGACCTGGTGATGGACTCGATCGCCGACGCCGGGGAGTCGCTGGACTGCACCGAGGTCGCGCTGCTGGAACAGGCCGTCGTACGACCCCGCACCCGCGATGCGCTGCTCGTCCTCGCGGTCACCGACCTACGGGAGGACGCTGAGCTGGTCTGGCGGGAACTCACCCGGCGACTCGCCGGGCCCGGACGGGCCGGGGCCGCGACCCTGCTCGCGCACCTGCACTACATCGGTGGGGAAGGGGCCTACGCGGGCGTCGCACTCGACGTCGCCCTCGAATCCGACCCGGACGCGAAGCTCGCCGGACTCCTCGACGGCTGCCTGCGCTCGGGAGTCCGACCCGGCAAACTGTGGGAGATGATCGACGGTTCGTACGCCACCGCCCTGGCGCTCGGGGTGCGGATGCCGGAGATCACCCGGCGCGCCGCCGGGTGATCTCCGGATGTGACGGCCTCAGACCTTCACTGCCTCAGACTTCTACTGCCTCAGACCTTCACTGCCTCAGACCTTCTCGACGACCTTCTCGACGAACACCGAGTGCGCCATGTCCGGGGAGAGCTCCAGACCCTCGTGCCCGGGCGTGTTGATCGTGATGATGCCCGCGGAGTTGGTCACCGTCACCCGGGCATTCGGCACCACCCCGGCCTCCCGCAGCTGCGAGATGAGACCCACGTCGGACTGTGCGTGCTCCGACAGGCGCCGCACGATGACGGCCACGGTGTCGCCGGCGGGCAGATCTGCGAGACGGGTCGCGCCGTCGTCGGTAGTGGGCACCTCGACGCCGAGCAGTTCCAGACCCGGGATCGGGTTGCCGTAGGGCGAGGTCGTCGGGTACTCGAGCACGGCGAGCAGACGACGTTCGACGTTCTCGCTCATGACGTGCTCCCAGCGGCAGGCCTCCTCGTGGACCTGATCCCAGGGCATGCCGATCACATCGACCAGGAGCCGCTCGGCGAGGCGATGCTTGCGCATCACCGCGACGGCCAGCGAACGGCCGCGCTCGGTCAGCTCGAGGTGGCGGTCGCCCGCGACGCGCAGAAGTCCGTCGCGCTCCATCCGGGCAACGGTCTGGGACACGGTCGGACCGCTTTGGTCGAGGCGCTCGGCGATGCGCGCCCGCAGCGGCACGATCCCCTCTTCCTCGAGGTCGTAGATCGTCCGCAGATACATCTCGGTGGTGTCAACCAGATCGTTCACTGTGCCCAATCCCTTTCGTCCCCGCCAAGATTACCCTGTTTACCCACGGTGACCGCCCTCTCAGGGGCCGTCGTCTCGTCACCACGACCCTGACGGTACGCACGTGTGGTCGAACCGACATCGCTCACCCGGCCGCGAGTTGAACCACTAGCCTGAACGTGTGACCGACACTTCTGCGACGGCCGTCATCTGGAGCGAGGACTTCCTGTCCTACCGGTGGGCCCACACCCACCCGATGAACCCCGTGAGGCTCGCGCTGACGATGACCCTCGCCCAGAGCCTCGGCGTGCTCGACGACGTCGAGACCGTCCCGCCGCAGGCCATCGACGACGACGCGCTCACCGTGGTGCACAGCCGCGACTACATCGACGCCGTCCGCGCGGTGGGTTCCGGCACCGCGTCGCTGTCCGGTCCGCTCCTCGAGCGGCTGTTCGGACTCGGCGACGCCGACAACCCGGTGTTCGCCGGGATGCACGAGGCCGCCCGGCTCCTCGTCGGCGGCACCCTCGCCGCCGCGCAGACCGTGGCCTCCGGCGCTGCGACCCGCGCGGTCAACATCGGCGGCGGCATGCATCACGCGATGCGGGCACGCGCCGCGGGCTTCTGCATCTACAACGACTGCGCGATCGCGATCAGATATCTGCTGGACAAGGGATTCGACCGGATCGCCTACATCGACGTCGACGCCCATCACGGCGACGGCGTCCAGGTGGAGTTCGCGGCGGATCCGCGGGTGATGACGGTCTCGCTGCACCAGCATCCGGCGACGCTGTGGCCGGGGACCGGCTGGCCGACCGAGGTCGGCGACGGCGACGCGCAGGGGAGTGCGGTCAACCTCGCGCTGATGCCCAACACCGAGGATCGGCTGTGGCTGCGGGCCTTCCACGCCGTCGTGCCGTCGCTGATCGCCGGGTTCAAACCGCAGATCATCGTCAGCCAGTGCGGCGCCGACAGTCATCGCGCCGACCCGCTCACCGACCTGTCGCTCACCGTCGACGGTCAGCGCGCGGCGATGATCGCGATGCGTGAGCTCGCCGACAAGTACTGCGAGGGGCGCTGGATCGCGGTCGGCGGCGGCGGATACGGCGTGGTCAACGTGGTGCCGCGCAGCTGGACCCACCTGCTGGGCGTGGCGCTCGACCGCGAGGTGGACGTCACCGCGACCATCGACGAATCCTGGTGCGCCACAGCCGAACAGATCTCGACGCAGGTGCATTCCGACTACGCCCGGCCGCCGGTCGGGGTGATGGGTGACGGCGGTGACGTCGATTATCAGCCGTGGGACGGCGACGCCGGCCAGGAGCCGCCCGAGGGGGTGAGCGCGACGGCACAGCGACAGACCGATCGCGCCATCCTCGCGACCCGCCGCGCGGTGTACCCTCTGCACGGTCTCGACCCGGAGGATCCCCGTGACTGATCAGGACGTGTCGTCCACCCCAGAACACTCCACGACCGCGCCGCAGGCGTTGGCCGATCAGCCCGAACCCCGTGGCGCCTGGGACTATCCGCGGCACTGGATAGCCGACGTGCTGGCCTCCGACGGCGGTGTCGTGCACCTGCGGCCCATCGTGCCCGACGACGCCGACCGGATCGTCGCCTTCCATTCCAAGCTCTCCGAACGAACCCGCTACATGCGGTACTTCGGTCCGACGCCCACCCTGCCGCCCCGTGAGGTGGCGCGGATGACGACCGTCGACCACCAGCAGCGCGTCGCGATCGTGGCGGTGCTCGGTGGCGAGATCATCGCCGTCGGCATCTACGAGGGGCTCGCCTTCGACGGCAAGCCGGAGTCGGCCGAGGTCGCCTTCGTCGTCGCCGACGAACACCAGGGCCGCGGCCTCGGACCGGTCCTGCTCGAACATCTCGCCGGCGCCGCGGCCGAGAACGGTTTCACCCGCTTCGAGGCCGAGGTGCTCAGCGAGAACCCGAACATGGTCGCCGTGTTCCGGGACGCCGGCTACCAGCTGGCCCGCAGCTTCGACGGCTCGACGGTGCATGTGGAGTTCCTGATCGACCCCACCGAGGCACTGCTGTCGGTGCGCAACGCCCGCGAGAACGCGTCGGAAGCCCGCAGCGTCGCGAACCTGCTGCGCCCGACCTCGGTCGCGGTGATCGGCGCGTCGACCGACCCGAACAAGGTCGGAAACGCGCTGCTGGCCAACATCATCGCCGGGGGGTTCACCGGTCCGGTCTTCCCGGTGAACGGGCCCGCCCGAGTCGAGGAGGAACCGCCGAGCCCCGGGTCACAGCGCCCGGGCCGCCCGACGTCGCCGAACCGGCGGCGCACTCACGAACGTCCGCCGTCGGTGCGCGGCATCCGCGCCTACGAGACGGTGCGCGACATCCCGGATCCGGTGGACCTCGCGGTGGTCGCGGTCCCGGCGTCCCGGGTCAACGACGTCCTCGACGACTGCCTGGTGAAGGGCGTGCGGACCCTCGTCGTCGTGTCGTCCGGTTTCGGTGACTCCGGCGAGGAGGAGGGTCTGGAGAACGAGCGACGCCTCGTCGCGCAGGTCCGCGAACACGGCATGCGGCTCGTCGGCCCGAACGCGCTGGGCGTGGCCAACAACGACGCCGGTATCGCGCTGAACGCCACGCTCGCGCCGCGCATCCCCGCCGCCGGCCGGGTCGGGTTCTTCTGCCAGTCCGGCGCATTGGGCATCGCGATCCTCGACACCGCCGCCCGGCGCCAGATCGGGTTGTCGACCTTCGTCTCCGCCGGGAATCGCGCGGACGTCTCCGGCAACGACCTGCTGCAGTACTGGGACAGCGACGCCTCGACCGATGTGATCCTGCTCTACCTCGAGAGCTTCGGTAACCCGCGGAAGTTCTCCCGCATCTCCCGCCGGGTGTCGCGGGCCAAGCCGATCGTGGCGGTGAAGTCGGGCAGGGGAGCGATGAGCCCGGTGCGCGCGGCCCGGTCCGCGGCCAACTTCGACGACCAGATCGCGCGCATGATGCTCGAGCAGGCCGGTGTCATCCAGGTCGACACGATCCCCGAACTGTTCGACTGCGCGGCGTTGTTCGCCTATCAGCCGCTGCCGCGCGGACCCCGCGTCCGCATCATCGGCAACTCGTCGGTGTTGGGCAGCCTCGCCGCCGACCAGGCCCGCAACGGCGGCCTGGAGGTGGTCGACAACATCGATCTCGGCGCGGGGGCGACGGAGGAACTGTTCGAGGACGCCGTGTCGGCGGCAATGACCGACACCGGCGTCGACGCGATCGTCGTCGTCTTCGTGCCGCCGGTGGCCGTCGACGCCGACTGGCACGCCCGCGCGCTCATGGCCGCGGCCAACACCCCCGGTGCCGACGGTGCCAAACCGATCGTCACCACGTTCCTCGCCGTCGAGGGTATCCCGCCGGGCCTCACGAAACCCGGCCCGAACGGTCTGCCCGAACGCGGCTCCATCCCGTCCTATGCCAGCCCGGAGCGCGCCGCAGCAGCTCTCGCGCGCGCCTGGCAGTACGCCAAGTGGCGGATGCGGCCGGAGTCGGTCGTCCATCGGGCCGAGGGCACCGATCCGGAGGCGGCCCGCATGTACGTCCGCGAGGCGATGGACTCCGACGGCTCGTCGTCGGACCGTCTTCTCGGCCAGGTCGAGTCGGCGAGGCTGCTGCGGTGGTACGGCATCTCGGTCGTCCCGTTCCGTGAGGTCACGACGATGCACGAGGCGTCGGCGGCGGCCCGCGAACTCGGCTTCCCGGTCGCGGTGAAGGCGACCTCGTCGAAGTGGCGGGGACGTCTCGACCGCGAGGGCGCCCGGCTCGACCTGCCCGACGCGACCGCCGTCGTGAACGCCTTCGCCGAGCTGAGCGAGCTGACCGGCGACCACGTCCTCCACGTCCAGAAGATGGCACCGAAGGGCGTCGGCACGGTCATCCGAGTCCGCGACGACGAGTCCTTCGGTTCGGTGATCTCGTTCGGGCTGTCGGGACGGACCTTCGACCTGCTGGGCGATCACGGGTATCGCGCGATCCCGCTCGCCGAACTCGACGCGCGAGAACTGATCGACGAGCCGCGATCGGCGCCGCTCCTCAACGGCTACCGCGGTGAGGAGCCAGCCGACAAGGAGGCGCTCGTCGACCTGCTCCTGCGGATCTCCACCCTGGTCGACGACATCCCCGAGGTGCGCGAGGTGCTGTGCGACCCCATCCTCGTCTCGGTGGACGGCGCATCGGTACTCAATGCCCAGATACGCGTCGGCCCGGTGCCCGACAGGCGGGACACCGGACCGAGGCGGTTGAGCTAGGAGGCTCTCGAACCAGAGGACGTCAGCTGGCGTAGGCGCGCAGACGCTCGGCACGATCGCCGGCGCGGAGCTTGCCCATGACCTCGCGCTCGATCTGTCGCACGCGCTCGCGCGACAGCCCGAACATGCGGCCGATCTGATCGAGGGTGCGCGGCTGACCGTCATCGAGGCCGTAGCGCATCCGGATGACCTGCTGTTCGCGCTCGTCCAGGGTCGCCAGTACCGCACGGATGTCCGAGTGCAGCAGACCGGCGATGACGGCGTTCTCGGCGGAAGTGGCCTCGGCGTCCTCGATGAAGTCGCCGAGCGGGGCCTCCTCGTCGCTGCCGACCGGCATGTCCAGGCTCACCGGGTCGCGGCTGTGGTCGAGCAGATCGGCGATCTTCTCGGCCGGGATGCCCGACTCGCTGGCCAGTTCATCGTCGGTGGCCTCGCGACCGAGCTGCTGATGAAGCTCCCGCTTGATGCGGGCGAGCTTGTTCACCTGCTCGACGAGATGGACGGGGAGCCGGATGGTGCGGCTCTGGTCGGCCATGCCGCGGGTGATCGCCTGGCGGATCCACCACGTCGCGTAGGTCGAGAACTTGAAGCCCTTCGCGTAGTCGAACTTCTCCATGGCGCGGATCAGACCCAGGTTGCCCTCCTGGATGAGGTCGAGGAGCGGCATTCCGCGACCGGTGTAGCGCTTGGCCAGCGAGACGACGAGACGGAGATTCGCCTCGAGCAGATGGGACCGTGCGGCCTCACCCTCGCGGACGATGGTCGCCAGGTCGCGCTTCTTGGTTGCCGAGAGGCGCTTCTTGGTTGCCAGGACGTGCTTGGCGTAGAGGCCGGCCTCGATCTGCTTGGCGAGTTCGACCTCCTGCTCTGCGTTGAGGAGAGCGGTGCGTCCGATCCCGTTGAGGTAGACGCGGACGAGGTCCGCGGCGGGCGACTGGGCGTCGAGATCCTGTTCCGTCATCGCCGGGCGGGTGCCCGGGGCGGACGGATCCGCGAAACCTGTGGTCGGGGTCGAACGTGCAACTGTCGAGCGTGACATGCGGCCTCCTGACTTGAATACGTTCACTGGGTCCAACGTCCATGCGTTGGCGATAGTTCCCGAAAGTGATTCGTCGCAAACCCGGAGGAGGCTTGGTGACCTGCGAAGACTTTCACCGATTCGCAGGGACGGCTGAGAAGTTGCTGAGATGTCGGGCCGCGGGGGAACCCGCTGCGGTCCCGCCCCGTCGGTCGTCGGGATCGACGGTGACTCAGTCGTCGTCGGGGTCGACCACGTGACCGTCGACGGTGCGGTGGGGGAGTTGCTGTTCGGTGCGCGAGAGGGCGGGAGGGCCGACGACGTGATGATCGGCGCCGTACTTGTAGAGAGGTACCTCCCCCCGCTTGCGCGGCGGCCGGTCGTTGGCGATGAGCACCGCCATCCAGGGCAGCGGGATGGAGACGGCGACGATGGCCAGCGCAAGAAGCCCCGAACCGGTGAGCGAGTAGGCGACGCCGGCGATGATCAGCGCGGGGACGCGGAACGCCATCATGATCAGGTACTTGCGGACACGGGCCTTCTGCTGCGCCTCGAGGGAGTCCTGGGCGTCGGTGATCAGGAAGGTCTCGGCGGGCACGGCCGGATGTTCCGACCTGCCGAAGCGCTTCGAGTCCTCGTGGTGGCCGTGCGGCTCATTGCCGTTCGCGCCCATGGAATCCCTTTGTTCGAACACCCTCTCCACTGTCCCACTTTCGGTTGCTCTTTGCACTCACGGATTCCGGGCCCGGGCGCCGCCCTGTGCCGGATGCGCAGCGGCCTCTCTGTGCCCCGGGTGCCCCGGTGACGCACAATAGAGCAATGGCAACTGAAACCATCGAACGCCCCGATCTCGACGAGTGGACCGACACCGAGACCGACGAGCGGTCCGAAGCCGACGCCACCGACAGCAGTGACGACGACCGGCCCAAGTTCTTCCACTACGTCAAGAAGGACAAGATCGCGGAGAGCGCCGTGATGGGCAGCCACGTGGTCGCGCTCTGCGGCGAGACCTTCCCGGTGACCCGGGCGGCCAAGCCGGGTTCGCCGGTGTGCCCGAAGTGCAAGAAGATCTACGCCAAACTGCGCAAATAGCCGAGCGGGCGCCGGGACCGGTCAGTCGCTCCCGCGGTCACGCGTGGGCCGGCGGATCGGTCCCGACGACAGCCGGTCGGGGATCGTCTTGAGCTGACCGGTGATGTCGGAGGTCTGCGAGTTGACCCAATGCCGGACCTGGGTCGTCGTGGACGCCTTGGCCGGCCAGAACTGCTGCACCGCCGCGTTGAACTCGGCGCCGATGACGATGCCGAAGCCGAGCGAGAAGGTGAACAGCAGGAAGGCGATGGGCGTCGCCAGCGCACCGTAGGACACGCCGGCCTCGGTGATCTTCGTCAGGTAGATGCGCAAGACGTAGCTGGCGACCCAGAAGAAGACGCCCGCGACGATCGCGCCGCCGATGAGCCGGTGCCACGGGAGCGGATTGGGCAGTGCCAGGTGGTAGAGCGTCGTGAGGACGAACAGCAGCAGGACGGCGACGAACGGGAAGTAGCCGTAGTCGATGAGTGTGGTCACGAACGATCCCCAGGACGCGGGCACGATGGCCCGCAGATAGTTCGGTCCGAGGGCGACCAGCGGCAGCAGGAAGACCGCCACGAAGAGGAAGCCGACATAGAGGAACAGCGCGAAGAAGCGCTGCCACACCGGATGTCGGACCTCGTGCTGGTCGTGCGCCTTCGCGATCGAGGCGATGAAGCACGACATCGCCGAGGAGCCCGCCCACAGCGACAGGATGAAACCCACCGACATGAGTCCGATGCGGCCCCGGCCCAGCACGCTGTCGACGGTCGGGGTGATCAGGTCGTCGACGACGGTCTCGGTGAAGGTGCGCTGCGCGAATTCGATGATGCGGTCGTAGACGATGTCGACGGTGCCGGGACCGAACCAGCCCGCGACGTAACCGACCGAGCCGAGGAGCCCGAGCAGTAGCGGGGGCAGGGAGAGCGCCTGCCAGAACGCGGCCTGCGCCGCCCAACCGATGATCCCGTCGTCCCAGGATTTCACGATCGTGCGCCACACCACCCGGTGGATGTTGGGTAGTACCGGGGGGCCGGGTTCGTCCTCGGTGCCGTCGGAGTCGGGCGCCTTCGCGCGGCTCGCGGGGACGGGTTCGTCGACGCCTTCGGGCTTCGCCTCCTTCTCGGCGTCCTCGGGCTCCGCCCGCTTCTCCGCTCCGGTCGTCGTCCTGGGGGATTCGGGCATGACGGGGACGTCTCGTGATGCAGGAGCGGTGTCGCCGGACGCCGAGGTGTCCCCGACGAACGGGGCGGGCCGGCGAGGAGTCCGAAACGTGGTGTCGAGTGGACTGGTGTCGCGTTGACCGGCGTCGAGCGGCGCGGTCACGGCGTTCGACGGATTCGGACACACGGCAGCCACCGGCGACGTCGCGTCGCCGGCCAGCGGTACCGGGTTCCTCTTTCGCGTTGTGATGAGTTCAATATCCCCGATCAAGGGCCCGGAAGGGTACCCGGGTCACCAGGCGCGTCGTTCGGAGTGACCACGCGGGGATGCGCACGCGGCTGTCGGCGAGCCGCGACGAGGGGGTGTCGCGATGCGGGGGCGGGGCGGCCCCGGCGGTACGATTGCCGGGTCCCCTTCGGCGCGGGTCCTCCCAACGCGAGGGGTCATTTCATGCCCGGTAGGGAATCCGTACGCCGTCAGGAGCAGCACACACGTGACGTCAGCCGAACCCTCCACCAGCGCCGGGACCGATGCCGCGGCCCCCAACCGGCCTCAGCTGCGTGCGTGGCAGCGCCGTGCACTCACCAAGTACCTGACGCGCAAGCCGAAGGACTTCCTCGCGGTGGCGACCCCCGGTGCCGGTAAGACGACGTTCGGTCTACGGGTC
This sequence comes from Gordonia sp. GONU, assembly GCF_024733855.1. NCBI lineage: Bacteria > Bacillati > Actinomycetota > Actinomycetes > Mycobacteriales > Gordoniaceae > Gordonia > Gordonia sp. GONU. The sequence goes on along the minus strand of NZ_JANRHB010000001.1, from coordinate 189,852 downwards.
GCCCGCGAGTTGCTCGACGACCGCACCGTCGAGCAGATCACCGTCGTCGCGCCGACCGAGCACCTCAAGCACCAGTGGGCGGAGGCGGCCGCGCGCGTGGGTATCGCACTGGATTCGCGTTTCTCCAACTCGGCCGGTCAGACCAGCTCCGACTACCACGGCGTGGTCCTCACCTACGCCCAGGTCGCGGCACACCCGACCAAGCACCGGGTCCGCACCGAGAACCGGCGGACCCTCGTGATCCTCGACGAGATCCACCACGGCGGCGACGCCAAGTCGTGGGGCGAAGCGATCCGCGAGGCCTTCGACGACGCCGAACGCCGACTGCTGCTCACCGGTACGCCGTTCCGCTCCGACGACTCGCCGATCCCGTTCGTCGTCTACGAGCCCGAACCCGGCGGAAACCAGCGTTCCAAGGCCGACCACACCTACGGCTACGCCGACGCCCTGAAGGACGGCGTCGTCCGTCCGGTGGTGTTCCTCGCGTACTCGGGTGAGGCGAGCTGGCGGACCAGCGCCGGTGAGGAGTTCACCGCTCGGCTTGGTGAGCCGCTGTCGGCCGAGCACACCGCCCGGGCCTGGCGGACCGCCCTGGATCCCCACGGCGACTGGATCCCCGCGGTCCTCACCGCCGCTCACACCCGACTCGGCCAGCTGCGTGCCAGCGGCATGCCCGACGCCGGCGGTCTGGTCATCGCGACCGACCAGTCGACCGCCCGCGACTATGCCGAACTGCTTACCGCCATCACCGGCAAGCAGCCGACCCTGGTCCTCTCCGACGACCCCAAGTCGTCGTCGCGGATCGCTGAGTTCTCCGCGTCGAAGGACGAGTGGATGATCGCGGTGCGCATGGTGTCCGAGGGCGTCGACGTGCCGCGGCTCGCGGTCGGCGTCTACGCCACCAGCTCGTCGACGCCGCTGTTCTTCGCGCAGGCGATCGGTCGATTCGTGCGGTCGCGGCGCCCCGGCGAGACCGCGAGCGTGTTCCTGCCGTCCGTCCCGGTGCTGCTCGACCTCGCGAGCCAGATGGAGGCCCAGCGCGACCACGTCCTCGGCAAGCCGCACCGCGAGAGCGACGGTCTCGACGATCAGCTGTTGATCGATGCGAACAAACAGAAGGACGAACCGGGGGAGGACGAGCCGGCGTTCCAGTCGCTGCACGCCGACGCCGAACTCGACCAGGTCATCTTCGACGGCGCGTCGTTCGGCACGGCGACCTTCGCCGGCAGCGACGAGGAATCGGACTATCTCGGCCTGCCGGGGCTCCTCGACGCCGATCAGGTGCGGGCACTCCTGCAGAAGCGTCAGGCCGAGCAGGTCGTGTCCCGGACGTCGGCCCCCGCGGCGGAGTCCGCGTCCGAACAACCGGAGCCCGGGCGCGGTCCCGGCACCACCGGGGAGAACCTGCACGCGCTGCGCAAGGAACTCAACACCCTGGTCGCCATGCACCATCACCGCACCGGCAAGCCGCACGGCATGGTGCACAACGAGCTCCGAACCAGGTTGGGTGGTCCGCCGACGGCGATGGCCAGCGCCGAGCAGCTCAAGGAACGCATTGCCGCTCTGCGGACGTGGCGCTGACCGGCACCGGACCCGAACACGAGAGAACCCGGCCGGATGATCCGGCCGGGTTCTTCTTCGTCTGTGGCTGTCGCCCGTCAGGCCATGACGAGTGTCAGACCAGTTCGCCCGCGGCTTCGACCACGGTGGCGCTGAGCTCCACCAGGCGCGCTTCGTGCTCGTTGAAGTGATGACGGCAGAAGAGAAGCTCGCCGCCCTTGGGCAGGACGGCACGTACCTTGGCTGCTGCGCCGCAGCGATCACAGCGATCGGCGGCGGTGAGCGGCAGGTAGATCGGGGCTGTGGTGGCGATGTCAGTCATGGTTCCTCCGTCCCGGTCCGGCGCCGGTGTCCGGTCGCCTTCCCTTCGAGCCGACACATCCGGGCGATGCGTCAACCTCACTCTGTCAGACGTTCGGCGGGTTCGTATTGTTCCGGCAGGTGCCATCGGTGTGTCGTCACTCACCGTTTACCTCGGGCAACAATGTGACAACGTCTGCCGGAAACCGTTTCAGGCTGCTGTCAGCCGGCTGGGGTCGGCGACTGGGAGCCGGCGACATCGGAGTCCGCATCCGGCACCTGCGCATCGGTGTCGGCGCCGACGAGCGCCACCTCCTGCTCCTCGCGGAAGTGGGTGATCGCGTCGGAGGACTCGTTCTCGCGGTCGCGCAGGTATTCGCGGAGCGAGTAGGCGAAGGCGGCCGCCCACCCGACGGCGATGACGACATAGAAGATGTTCCGCACACCGCCGGGGGCGTCGATGAAGTCGCTCTTGAGCAGGCTGCGCGTGTTGGTCAGGACGATGAGGCCGCCGACCGAGGCGCCGAGCAGGCGCGGCGGGATGTGGCGGACCAGCCAGGCGGCGATCGGGGCCGCGATGACACCGCCGACGAGAATGGCACCGACCCACGCGAAGTTGATGCCCTGGGAGCCGAGGCTGAACAGGAAGCCGAGGCTGGCAGCGACGGCGATGATGAACTCACTGGTGTCGATCGAACCGATCACCTTGCGGGGCTCGAGCCGGCCACTGGCCAGGATCGCCGGGGTACCGACCGGCCCCCAGCCGCCGCCACCGGTGGCGTCGACGAAGCCGGCGACGAAGCCCAGCGGGCTCAGGAAGCGCTTGCGCAGCGGCTTGCCGAGGTTGTGTCGGGGGATGCCCTGGAAGGTGAAACGGATCAGGATGTAGAGCCCGAGCAGCAGCAGGATGACGGCCATGAGGGGTGCGGCCGCCTCGGTCGACAGATTGGCGAGAATCGTCGCACCGAGGAAGGCGCCGATGGCACCCGGGATGGCGATGCGGCGGACCACGCGCCAGTCGACGTTGCCGAACTTCCAGTGGGAGACACCGGACACCAGCGTGGTGCCGATCTCGGCGAGGTGGACGGTGGCCGACGCCGCGGCCGGGTTGGTGCCGATCGCGAGGAGCAGCGTGGTGGTGGTGACGCCGTAGGCCATACCGAGGCTGCCGTCGACGAGTTGGGCGGCGAGGCCGACGAGGCCGATCAGGACAATCGTTCTCATGGAGGATCTTTCGGGGCTGGCACGCGGTCAGGGCGCGCCGAGGCTGGGACGAGCGCACGAAGGGCTCGCGATGACGGGTGGGGACAGGACGGTCCCGGGTGGGGTCGGTCGCATCAGCGACACAGCATCGAGGCCACCCGCAGCAGATCGACGGCGGGGCGGGTCACCAGAAGGGGACCACTCGCCGAGAGGGGACCATGGGGGCTGCTCCCGGACGACGTCAACGCATACGGCACCGGGTCAGCGTACGCAGCAACCTGCGGAAACAGAATCTGTCGGCCCGTCTCGGAATCTCTCCGCGTACAACCCTTGACAGAAGTCGACATGCCCTGCTCGATCTGCGAACCCGGAATTCGGCCCCGACAACGCGTTCGCCCCCGTCGCCGAGTGACGGCAACGGGGGCGACGGAGAGTGCGTGACTAGTCCAGGTAGTCCCGGAGGACCTGCGACCGCGACGGGTGGCGCAGCTTGGACATCGTCTTCGACTCGATCTGGCGGATGCGCTCACGCGTGACGCCGTAGACCTGGCCGATCTCGTCGAGGGTGCGCGGCTGGCCGTCGGTGAGACCGAAGCGCAGACGCACGACACCCGCCTCGCGCTCGGAGAGCGTCTCGAGCACCGACTGCAGCTGGTCCTGGAGGAGAGTGAAGCTCACCGCGTCGACCGCGACGACTGCCTCGGAGTCCTCGATGAAGTCGCCGAGCTGGCTGTCGCCTTCGTCGCCGATGGTCTGGTCGAGAGAGATGGGCTCCCGGGCGTACTGCTGGATCTCCAGCACCTTCTCCGGGGTGATGTCCATCTCCTTGGCGAGCTCCTCGGGCGTCGGCTCGCGGCCGAGGTCCTGGAGGAGTTCACGCTGGATCCGGCCCAGCTTGTTGATGACCTCGACCATGTGCACCGGGATGCGGATGGTGCGGGCCTGGTCGGCCATCGCGCGGGTGATGGCCTGGCGGATCCACCACGTGGCGTAGGTCGAGAACTTGTAACCCTTTGTGTAGTCGAACTTCTCGACCGCGCGGATCAGACCGAGGTTGCCCTCCTGGATGAGATCCAGGAACGCCATGCCGCGGCCGGTGTAGCGCTTGGCGAGCGAGACGACCAGTCGGAGGTTGGCCTCGAGCAGGTGGTTCTTCGCACGGTTGCCGTCACGGGAGATCCAGTTCAGGTCGCGCTTCTGCGCGGTGCTGATCTTCTCGCCGGAGTCCATCATGCGGCGAAGACGTTCGGTGGCGAACAGGCCGGCTTCGATGCGCTTGGCCAGCTCGACCTCTTCCTCGGCGTTGAGGAGGGCGACCTTGCCGATCTGCTTGAGGTAGGCACGCACGCTGTCGGCCGACGCGGTGAGCTCGGCGTCCTTGCGGGCCTGGCGAAGTGCCTCCGACTCCTCTTCGTCCCAGACGAAGTCGCCGGACTTGGCGGCGGGTTCGGTCTTCGCCGACTCCTTGGCCGGGGTCTTGGCGCCGGCGGGTGCCGTTTCGGCTTCCTCGTCCTCGTCGTCGGAGTCTTCGGCGTCGTCCTCGTCGTCGACCTCGAGGTCGTCGTCGATCTCCACGTCCTCGAGATCGGCGTCGGGACCGTCGATGTCGTCGATCGAGTCCGGATCGTCGGGCTCGGCGTCGGTGTTGTCCACACCCTCGGCGGAGGTGGCCTTCTTGGCAGCCTTCTTGGGGGCTGCCTTCTTGGTGGCCTTCTTCGCTGCTGCCTTCTTCGCAGGCGCCTTACGGGCAGCGGTCTTCTTCGCAGCCTTCTTGGCGGTCCGCTTGGCCGGGGCTTCGGTCGAGGCGGTGGTCGACTGGGTCTCGTCGGCCTCGGCGTCCCCCTGGCGGGTCTTGATGGCTGCCACGTACAACCTTTCGAACTTCTCTTCTGCGGTGTCTTTGTCGAGTCTTGTGAGACGTGACACGGCAGCACGAGCCGCCGTGGACAAGGGCTTGGTTTCTCGGTTCAGATGACCGGTGACGACCATTGTAACGACATCGGCCGGTCCGATGTGACAAAGCCCTGGTCAATCCAGGCGCGGCCTAGGTTTTGAGGCCTTGTGAGACGGCCATCGCCGCGCCGACGATCCCGGCGGTGTTCAACAGCGTGGCCGCCACGACCGGGGTCTGGTTGGTGAGCAGCGGGATCCACTTGTCGGCCTTGCGGCTGATGCCGCCGCCGGCGATGAACACCTTGGGCCAGAACAGTGCCTCGTAGGCCTTCAGCACGTCGGAGACCTTCTCGGTCCACTTCTCGTAGGACCAACCCTTCTCCTCCTTGATCCGCGAGGACGCCTGGTGCTCGGCCTCTTTCTTGCCGACCTGCATATGGCCCAGCTCGGTGTTGGGCACGAGGTTGCCGTTGATGAGGATCGCCGACCCGATGCCGGTGCCGAACGTCAGCAACATCACCACGCCGTCGACACCTTTGCCGGCGCCGTAGGCGTCCTCCGCCATCCCGGCCGCGTCGGCGTCGTTGAGCACCGACACCGCGCGACCCCCGAGGTGCCGGCTGAACAGTTCGTAGACGTCGGTACCGATCCACCCCTTGTCGATGTTGGCGGCGGTCCGCATGATGCCCTCGGTGACCACGCCCGGCAGGGTGATGCCGACGGGACCCGCCCAGTCGAAATGGGCGACGACCTCGGCGACGGCGGCTGCGACCGCCTCCGGGGTGGCCGGCTGCGGGGTGAGCACCTTGAATCGATCGCCGACGAGTTCACCGGAGTCGAGATCGACGATGCCGCCCTTGATTCCGGAGCCGCCGACGTCGACGCCGAAGCCCAGATGAGTGGGTGACGGCGAATCGTCGGTGGCGGGCGTTTCGGTCATGGCGGAGTCCCCTTCCGGGCCGGCGGTGATCGACACCAGGCTATCGGCGCCCGCAGCCGCCCGCGCGGCATCCTCCGGATGCGGCACTTCACGTCACCGGTGAGCGGCCCCGGCCGCCGATGTGCTGACATGGAACACGTGGATCAGACAATTCCGGTGGACGAACTGGCCGCCATCGCGGTGGACGTGGCGCAGGAGGCGGCCGCCCACGTGCGCCGCCGCCGACCCGAATTGTTCGGTGCGACAACGCCGCCGACAGCGGACGCGGCACCCGTCGATTCGGCCGCCGTGAACCCCGTCTCGACGAAGTCGACGGAAACCGACCCGGTCACCGTCGCCGACACCGAGACCGAACGGCTGATCCGGCAGCGCCTGCACGAGTCCCGGCCCACCGACGAGGTCCTGGGGGAGGAGCACGGTGGGAGTCGCGCCGTCCCGTCCGGAGTGCGCTGGGTGGTCGACCCCATCGACGGCACGGTCAACTTCATGTACGGGGTCCCGGCCTACGCGGTGTCGGTCGCCGCGCAGGTCGACGGCCGCTCGGTCGCCGGTGTCGTCGTCGACGTGGCGCGCGAGGTGGTCTATGGCGCCACCCTCGGTGGCGGTGCCTGGGTGGCCGACGGCGACGGCCTGCGCGTACCGCTGCGGTGCAACCCCGTCGATCGTGCGGAACTCGCCCTCGTGGCAACCGGTTTCGGCTATGCCGCGGACCGTCGGCGCGCGCAGGGACGGATCGTCGCGGACCTGCTCCCGCGGGTGCGGGACATCCGGCGGATCGGTGCCGCGGCACTCGACCTGTGCATGGTGGCCTCCGGCGCCGTCGACGCTCATTACGAGCACGGTCTCAGTCCCTGGGACTGGGCGGCCGGTGGTCTCATCGCCGCCGAGGCGGGTGCGGTCGTGGTGACGCCGCCACCGGACTCGCGCGCGGACGAGGGGCACATCACCGTGGCGGTGGCGCCGGGGATCGCCGACGAGTTCCTCGCCCTGCTCGATGGGGCCGGGGCCCGGGAACCGCTGACCTAGCGGGGTCGGTGGGGCCGATTCAGCACGGAGCCGAGTGGACCGCCTTCACCAACGCGGGATCGGCGCCGGTCTCGGGGTTCTTGGGGTCGGCCGACCGCAGCGCCTCGAGTGTCGCCTGCGCGTCCTGGGAGAGCTCGCCGCCCGAGTGATAGGTGCCGAGGGCGACATCGACCCCGGTGCCACGGCGTCCGTCGTCGACGAGCTGGGCGCAGGGGAACGCGAGCCAGGTCGCCGCCGCGGCGGCACGGCCGGCGGGCCCGAACCGGATCTGCGCCACGCAGTTGAGATCTCGGTTCGCGTAGACGGGATCGTCGGCGAACGGGGTGTCGGCGGCCGGCGTGAATCCCTGCGCCGCGAGGTCCTCGGACACCGACCGGGCAGCGCCCCGTTCCTCGGATGCGTTGAGGACCCGGACCTGGAAGGTCGACAGTGCGGCCGGAGCGACCTCCAGCATCTCGTCGCGCGGGACCTGGGTGAGGACGGGCGGTTCGGCCGGCTGTTGTGCGCCGGGTTCGACCGCGGTCGACGGAGTGGGCTGATTGCATGCGGTGGGGACCGATTCGCTGTTGTCGCCGCCGAGGACGATCGCCCAGACGACGACGCCGAGGACCAGCAGGACCACCACCGTGATGATCGCCGGGGCGTACCGGCGCCGCGGATACGGGCGGCCCTGTTCGTCGGTCGGGTAGCCGGTCGTAATCTTCGAGACCACCGTGGAACGACTCCTCACTGGGATTTCCCACTCGACCACGCCGTGGGCGCACTGCTCGAGCGGATGTACTTCACCGGGAGCGACGCCCCGCGCAATCTCCGCAACACTCTAGAGGGTCGATCCCACGGTGGGTGCGAGCCTCGCCGCGGGAGCCGTGTCTCGCCGTCTCCGAGGCGTCCGACCTGCCTGAATCGCGAGATTCCGGACGAGTTCGCGTTGCCACATTGACGATTGACCGGGCATGGTCTATTCTTCGGGCGCCCGCGCTTCCAGCCTCGGGGTGCAGCCGACATCAAATCGTGACCGAAGTCACACAATACGCCGGATTCTTGGGTACGAATCGTGCTCGAGACGACGTTGTAGTGACCCCACCGGCAAGACAATCCCGGCGGAGTCGTGCGCACACCCTCAGGTGACGGCCACGAGCCGGAACCGAGAGCGCCCCCTCACTCTCTGAACAAGTAAGGCACACAATGGCTACTGATTACGATGCGCCACGACGCACCGAGGCCGAGGACCTCAACGAAGACTCGCTCGAGGAACTGAAGGCCCGCCGCAGCGAGGCGCAGTCCGCGGCGGTCGACGTGGATGAAAGCGACACCGCGGAGTCCTTCGAGCTGCCCGGTGCGGACCTCTCCGGCGAAGAGCTGTCGGTTCGGGTCGTCCCGAAGCAGGCCGACGAATTCACTTGTACCAGCTGCTTTCTCGTCTACCACCGCAGCCGGCTGGCGGAGGAGAACGGCAACTCGCTGATCTGCGTCGACTGCGCATGAGATCCGCGGGACACCCGCGGAAGTGAACGACGACTCCCTGACCCACAGGGCCTGACGACGAAGGGGCCGCGCCATCAGGCGCGGCCCCTTCGTCGTATGGGGGTGCGGGTCGATCGGTCAGGCGCCTGCCGACGGGCGGTCGGCCGCGGCATCCGGGAGGTCGAGGGCGGCCAGCAGTTCGGCGGGGCGCCGGGTGGACACCAGCCAGTAGGGGGTCGGGTCGTCGGGGTCGTCGAGTACGACGAGGACCATCGTCTTCACCCAGAAGCGGTGCACCAGATAGGCGGCGGGGTCGAGCTGACGGCCGAGGGCGGCACTCTTGGCGGTCGCCGGGATGGAGGCCCCGCGGGCGACGACGGCCCGCGGCAGGCGGGCGCGATGTGCCTGGAGTTCGCGGTCGGCGGTCACCCGGACGCGGGTACGGCTCATCGACCACAGCACCAGGACGCTGAGGATCGCGGTGACGACGTAGCCGATCACGCTCCACTTGCTGCCGTGGGCGGACAACTGGATCTCGTAGCCCACCACACCGGTCACGACGGCGGCGGCCAGCCACCACCACCACGGCACGGTGAGACGCTCGTCGAAGAGGTCCGCGGAACCAGCGTCCCGGCGAGCCGCCGGATTCTCCGACGTGCCGCCGGTGTTGTCAGGCGATTGGGGTGCGGTCACGGTGACCAGCGTAGTCTGCGTGCGTGACCACAGCTCTTCCCCCTCTGCCGCCCATCGCGGTACGTCGACTCGACCCCGATCTGCCGTTGCCCACCCGAGCACATCCCGGGGATGCGGGCGTGGACCTGTGCTCGGCGATCGACCTGGAACTGCCGGCGGGACGACGTCAGTTGGTCGGTACCGGGATCGCGATCGCGTTGCCGTTCGGCACCGTCGGCCTGATCCACCCGCGCTCCGGACTGGCCGCGCGCGCCGGCCTCTCCATCGTCAACACCCCGGGCACCGTCGACGCGGGCTACCGCGGGGAGATCAAGGTGTGCCTGATCAACCTCGACCCCGAGCAGTCCATCACCATCTCGCGCGGTGACCGGATCGCGCAGCTGATCGTGCAGCGCGTCGAGCTTCCCGATTTCGTCGAGGTCGAGGAACTCGACGACACCAGCCGCGGCGACGGCGGATACGGATCCAGCGGCGGCCACGCCATCCTGAGCTGAGCACGACACGCCGAGGTCGGTCCGACGCCGCGTCGATTACTGTTCACACGGAACGCGGATTGACGAGGAGTAGACGATGACGAAGAACGGTTCGGATGAACTGCGGGTCGGTCAGGCACTGGGCCCCTACGACATCGACGCCCTCGCGACGGAACCCCACGAGCTGGAGAACTCCCACCTCGACCTGGGGTCGGTGCTCGTCCCGGTGGTCGAGGGCGGGCAGGTCACCGTCGAGATGTCGGAGGCGCACCAGCCGCAGAACGTCTATCTGGTCACCCCGATCGGCCGGATCTCGGTGAGTGCGTTCGCGGCGCCCAAGTCGCCGGGTACGTGGCGCGAGGTGGTCCGCGAACTGGCCGAGTCGTTGCGTGACGGCGGCGCTACGACCAGCATCGAGGACGGCCACTGGGGCCGGGAGGTCGTGGCCGAGGTCGAGGGCGCCACGCATCGCTTCATCGGCGTCGACGGCCCCCGGTGGCTGGTGCGCTGTGTCGGTAGCGGGCCGTCGGAGAGCGCCGAGGACCTCGCGCGCCTGAGTCGTGCCGTGCTGGCCGAGACCGTCGTGCGTCGCGGTTCGGATCCGCACCCGCCGCGGGAACCGCTTCCGATCGTCCTGCCGCCGGTCCTCGCCGATCAGGTGGCCGCCGCCCAGCAGCAGATCTTCGCCGAGGCGGAGGCGGGCGCGGAGGCCCCGGGCGGACCCCAGACACCTACCGGCGAGGTGGCCGGCTCCGACGACGAGTCGGAGGCCGTCGCCGGGGGAGCGCTGGACCAGGTGGCGCACGCCGCGGTCTACGGCGAGAACACTTATACCGACGCCCCGGCCGAGGGCGGTTCGGGCGGCCACGACGATCCGTCGGTCACCGCCGACCCGGACCCCGAGGACGACGCCCCGCTGCCGCCGTCGTCGGGCTCGGCGATGCAGCGCTTCTTCCGTCGTCGCTGAATCCGCTGCGGACGGGGTCTCACCTCGACAGGCGCGTGTATGCGGCGAGGCAACTGTCGCCGAGGAGCGCGGGATCGCGGCCCCACCCCTCGAGGGTGACCTCGACCAGTGCCGAACGCGGCGCGGCGTCATGCCAGGTGCGGGCGACCGCGATCGGGTGGATGGCGTCGTCCGGGGCCGCGACGAGTGCCAGTGGAACGGTGAGTCGGGTGATCTGCTCCGGTGTGGGCGCCGAGTAGTCCGCGGCATCGCGTAGCTGTCCGATGACCTCGGGGTGCAGGCGTCCCCAGGAGCGGGAGAGTTCGGCGGCCAGCCAGTCCGGGCTGCTCGCGGCCATCGCGGTGACCGTTGCGTCGAGCCCGTCGCGTTCCATCGCATCGGCCGTCGCCCGTGCGCTCGCCGCGGCGAGCGCGGAATCGGCGTCGCCGCTCCAGGCGGGCAGGGCCGCGAACACGCCCGCACATCGGTCGCCGGTGTCGGCGAGTGCCCATTCGAGGGCGATGGCGGCGCCGATCGACACCCCGCCGACCAGAACCGAGTCGTGTTCGACGGCCGCACGTTCGAGACCACGCCGATGGCCGGCGACCAGATCCGGCGTCGGCTCGAGCGCCACGAGCTCGACTCCGAGCATCGCCGCGGCGTGACCGAAGGCACGTGTGACGTGGTCGGCATCGGAGCCGGTCCCGGGAATCACCACCAGCGCGGTGGGTGTTCGTGTGGACGGACGGTCCATGTGGGGCATCAAAAGTTCATCCGGATGCAGGGCACCTGGAGATCATCCCCTAGGGTGTCCCGGGACTGCGGGTGAGCCCCGGTCGTCCACGTTGTCACCGGCCGATGCCGGGTCTACGCTGGCGGACAGTCACCGATCAATCGTTCGGTGGCCACGGACGCTGACGCGAAAGCCTGGTGCCCGGCTGAAATCCATTGGGAGGTTGGGATGCCCACCACTGCTGGTTATCTCAAGCGTCTGACCCGCCGACTCACCGAAGATCTCGGGAACGTCGAAGCGGAGCGAATCGCGGAGGAGTCGAAGGCGACGGGCGCACAACGCGCGTCGGACTGCACTCGCGGCGAGGAGGTCACCATGCACGGTGAGCTGCGTGCGGTGGAGACGTGTTCACGCGCGGCCAAGGCCGGCGTGAAGGCGGAGTTCTTCGACGGCTCCGACATCGTCATGCTCAAGTGGCTGGGCCGCAATCGCATCGCGGGTATCGAACCCGGCCGCAAGGTGACCGTGCGGGGACGTCTCGCCCTGCAGGACGGTCACAAGGTGATCTACAACCCCTACTACGAGCTGCAGGGCAGCGACGACGAGTGACACCCACGAGCGACACCGGCGAGCCGGGTGACGAGTCCATCGGCCACGACGTCGAACCGGATTCGGGTCCCGCCCCGACCCCGACGGTGCTCGAACAGATCGGCGGCGTCTCCGGGCTGATCTACTCCACGGTTCCGGTCGTGGTGTTCGTACCGGTGAACTCGTTCCTCGGCCTCCGGGCCGCCATCGTCGCCGCGCTCGCCGCCGCAGCCCTCGTCTTCGGCGTGCGGATCATCCGCCGCGAAGGTCTCACCCCGGCGATCTCCGGCCTCCTCGGCGTCGCGATCTGCGTGTTCATCGCCAGTCGCGTGGGGGACGCGAAGGGGTACTTCCTGTTCGGGATCTGGACCACTCTCGTCTACGCGGTGCTGTTCGTGGTCTCCATCCTGGTGCGCTGGCCCCTGATCGGCGTCGCCTGGCATCTGGTGAACGGGCAGGGGACCGCCTGGCGAAGGCATGGCCGGACGCTGCGCGCCTATGACATCGCCACCGCCCTGTGGGCACTGGTCTTCGCGGCACGCTATCTCACCCAGTCCGAGCTCTACGACCTCGGCGCCACCGGATGGCTGGCCTTCGCGCGGATCGCGATGGGATGGCCGCTGACGGCCCTGGCGGTGCTCGCGACCGTCCTGCTCGTCCGCCGCGCGGTCCGCGAGGAGGAGACCGTCAGCGCGTGATCCGCATGGCGTCGTAGAGCGCGGGTTCCGCCTCGGCCGGCGCGATGAAGACCAGTTCGTCACCGCCCTCGATCGGGTCGTCACTCTGCGGCACGATGACACGCCCGCCGCGCAGGATCGCGACCAGTGCCACGTCCCGCGGTAGCTCGAGCTTGCGGACCGGCTTGCCCGCCACCGGTGTGTTCGCGGGCAGGGTGAGTTCGACGAGATTGGCCTGGCCCTGTCGAAAGGTCATGAGCCGGACCAGATCCCCCACCGACACCGCCTCCTCGACGAGGGAGGCGAGCAGGCGCGGGGTCGAGACCGCGACGTCGACACCCCAGTCGTCGCCGAACAGCCATTCGTTGCGCGGGTCGTTGACCCGGGCAACGACCCGGTTGATCGCGAACTCGGTCTTGGCGAGCAGGCTCACGACCAGATTGGCCTTGTCGTCACCGGTCGCGGCGATCATCACGTCGAAGGTCTGCAGTTGCGCGTCCTCGAGCTTCGTGAGCTCGCACGCGTCGGCGAGAATCCACTTCGCGCCCGGCACCGCGTCCGGGTCGACGTGGTCGGCCTTCCGCTCGAACAGGGTGACGTCATGCGAGTTGACCAGGAGTTCGCGGGCGATCGAGCGCCCGACCGCGCCGGCTCCGGCGATGGCGACCTTCACGGATGACTCCTCGTCACTCAGGATTCGGGATGGGTGAACGGTTCCGCGGCGACTCGGCGCGCGTTGACCAGATTGTCGAGCAGGACGGCGACATAGATCACGTCGTCCTGCTGGAGAACGGTTTTGGCGTCGGGCAGGACCGGTCGGCCGACCCGGTTGAGGAAGGCTACGCGGGCACCGGTCTGTTCCTGGAACCTGCCTACCGAGACCCCGATCCACGACTCGTGGACGTCGACCTCGGCGACCGCGAGCGAACCCGACGGGTCACGCCACTCAGCCGTCGCCGTCTCACCGAGCGCGGAGACGAACCGCTCGGTCGTCCACGGCACCGTGGCGACGGTCGGGATGCCGAGCCGTTCGTAGACCTCGGCGCGTTTGGCGTCGTAGATGCGTGCCACGACACGTTCGACGTCGAAGGTCTCCCGGGCGACCCGCGCGGCGATGATGTTGGAGTTGTCACCGGAGGAGACCGCGGCGAAGGCGTCGGCGTGCTCGATCCCGGACTTCACGAGGATGTCCCGGTCGAACCCCACGCCGGTGATCGTGCGGCCCGCGAAGTCGGCGGACAACCGCGAGAAGGCGGACGGGTCCCGGTCGATGATCGCGACGTCGTGTCCGCGTTTCTGCATCGCCATCGCGAGCGACGATCCGACCCGCCCGCAACCCATGATGACTACCTGCACGACATTCCTCTCCCGATGCGGCGTGCGTGCCGCGAGTCGAACCTACCCGCCGCGACGCGGACGCTCTAGGGTTGCCTGGTGTCCACCGTCTCCAAGGTGTCCGTTGCGACGAAGCGACTCCTGCTCGGCAGGCCCTTCCGCAGCGACAAGCTGGGCCACACCCTGCTACCCAAGCGCATCGCCCTCCCGGTCTTCGCCTCCGACGCGATGAGCTCCGTGGCGTATGCGCCACAGGAGATCTTCCTGGTCCTCTCGGTCGCCGGGATCACCGCTCTCACCTTCACCCCGTGGGTTGCGATCGCCGTCGCCGTGGTCCTCGCGGTGGTGGTCGCCAGCTACCGGCAGAACGTGCACGCATATCCGTCGGGTGGTGGCGATTACGAGGTCGCCACCGTCAACCTGGGACCCAACGCGGGCCTCACCGTCGGCAGCGCCCTGCTCGTCGACTACGTCCTGACCGTAGCGGTGTCGGTGACCTCGGCGGCGGAGAACATCGGTTCGGCCGTTCCGTTCGTCAACGAGCACAAGGTCTGGTTCTGCGTCGGGGCGATCGTGATCCTGGCGGCGGTGAACCTGCGCGGCATCAAGGAATCCGGAGCGGTGCTGGCCATCCCGACCTATGCCTTCATCGTCGGCGTGCTGGGCATGCTCATCTGGGGCTTCACCGAGATCTTCGTCCTCGGCGAGGAGATCCGTTCGGAGACCGCCGACTTCGGAATCGTGGCGGAACAGGACAACCTCACTGGGCTCGCGCTGGCGTTCCTCGTGGCCCGATCGTTCTCCTCCGGGTGTGCCGCGCTGACGGGGGTCGAGGCCATCAGCAACGGCGTACCGGCCTTCCGGAAACCCAAGTCGCGCAACGCCGCGACCACGCTGCTGATGCTCGGTGGCTTCTCGATCACCCTGCTGCTCGGCATCGTCCTCCTCGCCCAGGAGATCGGCGCGAAGTACGTGATGGATCCCGCCAAGGACCTCGTCGGCGCCCCCGAGGGTTATCAGCAGAAGGCGATGATCGCGCAGCTCGCGCACGCGGTGTTCGATTCGTTCCCGGCCGGTTTCTTCTTCGTCGCGACCGTGACGGCGCTGATCCTGTTGCTGGCCGCGAACACCGCGTTCAACGGCTTTCCGGTGCTCGGTTCGGTGCTGGCCCAGGATCGATATCTGCCGCGGCAGCTACACACCCGTGGTGACCGGCTGGCGTTCAGCAACGGCATCCTGTTCCTGGCGGTCGCGGCGATCATCTTCGTGGTCGCGTTCGGCGCGCAGGTGACCGCGCTGATCCAGCTCTACATCGTCGGCGTGTTCGTCTCGTTCACGCTGAGTCAGACCGGCATGGTGCGGCACTGGACGCGTCTGCTGCGCACCGAGACCGACCCGAGTGCCCGGCGCCGGATGGTGCAGTCGCGGGTGGTGAACTCGATCGGCCTGGTGATGACGGCGACGGTCCTCGTGGTGGTCCTGATCACGAAATTCACCGCGGGCGCGTGGATCGCGGTGCTGGCGATGGTCTCGATCTTCGTCCTGATGAAGCTGATCCACCACCACTACGCGTCGGTACAGCGTGAACTCGATCGGGCCGAGACCGACGACGAGGGCGTGCTGCCCAGCCGGACGCATTCGATCGTTCTCGTGTCGAGTCTGCACATGGCCTCCAAGCGTGCCCTGCGCTATGCCCGGGCGACGAGACCGGACGTCCTCGAGGCGATCACGGTGAACGTCGACGACCGCGACACCCGCAAACTCGTGTCCGAGTGGGAGGCCAGCGACATCACGGTCCCGCTGAAGGTCATCGCCTCCCCGTACCGTGAGATCACCCGGCCGGTGATCGACTACGTGCGGCGGGTGCGCCGGGAGTCGCCGCGCGACGTGGTGACCGTGTTCATCCCCGAGTATGTCGTCGGACACTGGTGGGAGCAGATCCTGCACAACCAGTCCGCGCTGCGGCTCAAGGGGCGCCTGCTGTTCGAGCCCGGGGTGATGGTGACCTCGGTGCCCTGGCAGCTCACGTCGTCGGATCGCCGCAAGGAGACCAAGAGGTACTGGGCGCCGGGTGAGACCCGCCGCGCCCTCGGCGAATCGGAGCGCACCCCATGACGCCGTCGCCTCCGGCGCGCCGGGTCGAGGTCGCCGTCGACCGTCCGGCGAACGGCGGGGAGGCGGTCGGCCGTGCCGACGGCCGGGTGCTGTTCGTACGCGGCGCGATCCCCGGTGAGCGTGTGGTCGCCGAGATCACCGACGACCGTCACGACTCGTATTGGCGGGCCGAGGCCGTGGAGATCCTCGACCCGTCGCCGCATCGGATTCCGGTGGCGTGCCCGGCGGCGGCCGGGGGAGCGGGATGCTGCGACCTCGGGCACATCGAACCCGGGCATGCGCGCGATCTGAAGCAGGCCGTGCTGCTCGACGTCCTGAGCCGGGTCGGCCATCTCGACGAGGCGACGATCGCCGACACCGACCTCGCGACCCGCGGGGTCGACCGGTTACCCGGGGCCGACACCGGCTGGCGCATCCGGACGAGGCTGGCCGTCGACGGACGTGGTCGCGCCGGGCAGCGCGCGTTCCGCGGTTCCGCGGTGATCCACGACGTCTGCGTACAGCCGGCGGCGGGGATGGTCGACGACCTCGCCAGTCGCCGGTTCACGCCGCACGCCGAGCTGGCGGTGGTCCTCGACGCCGACGGCACCCGTCACATCACCGAACTCGCGCCGATCGCCGAGGTTCGTCACGGCGACCCCCGCCGGCGCGCTCAGCAGAACCGTCGGCGCCGTTCCCGACCCCGCGCACAGGTCGTCGTCGAGGGCGCCGAGTTCGCGGTGCACCGCGTCGGCGGCCGCTCGTGGAACATCCCGGTGACCGGATTCTGGCAGGCGCACCGCGCCGCGCCGCAGACCTACGCGGACACGGTGGTCGGTTTCGTCGGTGAACATCTCGACTCCGCCCCCCGGGTCGCGTGGGACCTCTACGGCGGTGCGGGGGTGTTCGCCGGCGCGCTGCTGGACACCTTCGACACGGGCCTCGACGAGGTCCACATCGTCGACTCCGACGCCGGTGCGCTGGCGGCCGCGTCGGAGACCTTCGCCGACGACGGCGACCGCGTGGTCACCCACCGGGGTGAGGTGGCGGCCCGGATCCACGCCCTCGGCGAGGCGCCCGACATCGTCGTCCTCGATCCGCCGCGCACCGGTGCCGGCGAGCGCGTCGTCGACGCGATCACCGCCGCCCGACCGGCCGTGGTGGTGCACGTGGGCTGTGATGCGGCGCGGTTCGCGCGTGATCTCGGTCTCTTCGTCCGTTCCGGATATCGCGTCGCGCAGGTCCGCGGCTTCGACGCTTTCCCGCTGACACACCATGTGGAGGCGGTCGCGTGTCTGGTGCCGGCCTGAGCCGTCACCCGCGGTGTGGGTCGGTCGACCATCCGCGGGGCGGGGTGGATCCGAATGCTTCCGTAGACTGACGGGTTATGGGCCGGGGGTGTCTCCGGCGGCGTCGCGCGATGGAGGAAACGATGAGTGTGCTCGACCGGATCAGCTCGCCGGCCGATCTGCGGTCACTGTCGGAAGCGGAGTTGGAGACTCTCGCCTCCGAGATCCGGACGTTCCTGATCGAGAAGGTGGCGGCCACCGGCGGCCACCTCGGACCGAACCTCGGGGTGGTCGAACTGACCCTCGGGATCCATCGTGTCTTCGACTCACCGCACGATCCGATCCTCTTCGACACCGGCCACCAGTGCTACGTCCACAAGATCGTGACCGGCCGCAAAGACGGGTTCGACAGTCTGCGCCAGCGTGGCGGCCTGACCGGCTACCAGGAGCGCGCGGAATCCGAACACGACTGGATCGAGTCCTCGCACGCCTCGGCGGCCCTTTCCTACGCCGACGGCCTGGCCAAGTCCTTCGAACTGACCGGGCAGCCGGACCGAACCGTCGTCGCGGTGGTCGGCGACGGTGCGCTCACCGGCGGTATGTGCTGGGAGGCGATCAACAACATCGCCGCGTGCAACCGGCCCGTCGTGATCGTCGTCAACGACAACGGCCGGTCCTACGCGCCGACCATCGGCGGCCTGGCGAGCCACCTCTCGGGTCTGCGCCTGCAGCCCGCCTACGAGAAGTTCCTCGACGAGAGCAGGCGCGTCGTCAAGCAGATGCCCGTGGTCGGCGAACCCGCCTACGCGGTGCTCCACGGTGTGAAGAGCGGCCTCAAGGACCTGCTGGCGCCCCAGGCGATGTTCACCGACCTCGGCCTCAAGTACGTCGGACCCGTCGACGGACACGACATCGGTGCTGTCGAGTCGGCTCTGCGGCATGCCCGTGACTTCGGCGGCCCGGTCATCGTGCACACCGTCACCCGCAAGGGCATGGGCTATGCCCACGCCGAGAATCACGTGGCCGATCAGATGCACGCCACCGGGATCATCGACCCGGTCACCGGCCGGCCCACGAGCGTCGCCCCGCAGGACTGGACCAAGGTCTTCTCCGCGGCACTCCTCGATGCCGGCGCCAACCGTCCCGATGTCGTCGCGATCACCGCTGCGATGCCCGGTCCCACCGGACTGACGCCGTTCGGCGAGCGCTACCCGGACCGCATGTTCGACGTCGGCATCGCCGAACAGCACGCGATGACCTCGGCGGCGGGCCTCGCCCTCGGCGGCCTGCATCCGGTCGTGGCCATCTACTCGACCTTCCTCAACCGCGCGTTCGACCAGCTGCTGATGGACGTCGCGCTGTTGAGACAACCGGTCACCCTCGTCCTCGACCGGTCGGGCATCACCGGACCCGACGGGCCCAGCCACCACGGCATGTGGGATCTGTCGCTCATGGCGATGGTTCCCGGCCTGCGGGTGGCCGCGCCGCGTGACGCGGTCCGGCTGCGCGAGGAGTTCGACGAGGCCCTCGGAGTCGACGACGGCCCGACCGCGCTCCGTTTCCCCAAAGGTGCGGTGCCGGAGGACATCCGGGCGGTCGAGCGACTCGACGACGGTGTCGACGTGCTGCACCGCAGCGACCACGATCTCGGTCCGGCGACCGGCGACGTGCTCATCGTCGCGGTCGGCGCCTTCTGCAGCCTGGCCGTCGACACCGCAGAGCGCCTGGCCCGGCAGGGCATCGAGGCCACCGTCATCGACCCGCGCTGGGTGCTGCCGGTCGCGACCTCGGTGGTCGAGGTCGCCCGTCGTCACCGCCTGGTCGTGACGCTCGAGGACGGATGCGTCAGCGGTGGTGTGGGATCGGCTGTCGCGGGAGCACTCTCGGCGGCCGAGGTACCGGTTCCGGTGCAGATCAAGGGCATCCCGCAGACATTCGTCGAGCACGCCTCGCGCGGGGAGATCCTCGGCGAGCTCGGTCTGACCGCCCAGGACCTCGCCCGTTCGATCACCGCGACGGTATCGGGGATGCAGGCCGGTCCCGCGCTGGAACGCCAGCTCGAGAACCCCGCCGATCCCGCGGAGAGCCGCGCCGAGGACTGACATCGGAGGACACGTGGCCGGGCTGCCGCCGCTGGGTGTCGAAGAGGAATTCGTCCTCGTCGACCGCGAGACGGCACGTCCCGTCGCACGCAACCGCGAGGTGGCCGCGGCGGCCTCGGCTCGTGGACTCGACCTCGCCCTGGAGCTCACCTCCTGTCAGGTCGAGATCGCCACGCCGACCTCCGACACCGCCGAGGAGATCGGCGATCACCTGTACCGGCTGCGGAGCATCGTCGCGGCGGCCGCCGACGACGTGGGGGTCGACGTCGTCGCATGCGGACTGCCGCCGCGGGTCCCGGAATCCTTCCCGGTGACCGACACGCCCCGGTATCGCGCGATGGCCGGACGATACGGCATGCTCGCCCACGAACAGGGCATCAACGGTTGTCACGTGCACGTCGGCGTACCCGACCGGGACGCCGCCGTGGCGGTGTGCAACTGGCTGCGCCCGTGGTTGCCCGCGCTGCTCGCCCTGACGGCCAACTCCGCGATCTACCGTGATGCCGACTCGGGTCACGCGAGCTGGCGGTCGGTGTTGTGGTCCCGATGGCCGGCCGCGGGTCCGCCGCCGCACCTGCGATCGGCGGCCCATTTCGCCGAGCTGGTGGAGCTGCTGGTGGCGACCGGTGTGATCCTCGACCCGCACATGCTCTACTGGGATGCCCGGCCGTCGGATCATCTCCCGACCGTGGAGATCCGCGTGGCCGATGTGCAGATGCGGGTGGACGAGGCCCGGGCCTTCGCCACGATCGTCCGCGCCGCGGTGATGACCGCGCTCGACGACGTGGAGCGCGGGACCGAATCCGCCTCGGCCACACTCGATCCGATGCTGCTGGCGGCCGCCTACTGGAAGGCGGCCCACGACGGTCTCGATGGTGACGCACTCGATCCCGTGACGGGAGGGCGCATGCCCGCCTGGACCAGGATCTCCCAGCTCGTCACGGTGGTCGGACCGGCGCTGAACCGGTTGGGACAGCGCGAGGAGGTCGACGCCGCGCTGCGCCGGACGTGGAGCGAGGGGAACGGCGCGTCACGTCAGCGGCGCATCTTCCGCGAGACTCATTCGGCGCCCGCGATCACCCGCGCGGCCACCGTGCGCGTCGACCGGTGACGGTCGATCTCGGCCCGGGCTTTCAGCGCAGGGTGGCGAGATTCGAGATCGACTTGTGCACATCGGACTCCAGCACCCTGGCGACCAGGCTTCCGACGGGTCCGTTGAGCAATCCGCCGGACACCTCGGCGGACAGATCGAAGTAGGAACCGTCGGCGATCTCGTCGACCTTCATGGCGAGGTCGATCTGGATGCCGCCGCGCCCGCTGCCGGCGAGCGCGATCAGCCTGGGCTCGTCGTATTGCGTGACGGTCCAGTGGATGACGTTCCGGAACCCCTTCACCTTGATCAGCGACGAGACCTTCGTCCCCTCGTCGATCGTGTCGGGGACCGGGGACTTCCAGCCGCCGAAGATGGTCATCCACTCGTCGAATCGCGAGAGGTTGGCGGCGAGTGCCCAGGCCGCGCTGGGGTCGAGGTCCGAGTCGATGCCGACGGAGACTGTGGCCACTGAGTGCTCCCATTCCGTGAGGTCGTGCCTGGTGCGAGGTCGTGCCTGTCGGGGAGTCTCTTACCCAGGTCGGCCGCGGCCTATTCGGGTCCGTCGCCGGTCTCGGTCGCGCCGCCCCCGCGTAGGGCCTCGGTCAGCGCATCGACGCTCAACCGCCGCTGCCAGGGACGGGCTCCGGCGGCGGCGAGATGCGCGTCCACCGCCTCGGTGGTGACCGGTTCCCGCAGTCCGTCCCAGCACAGCTGACGGACCACATCGGGGGCGAGGAGGTTCTCCACCGGGAGGGTGCGGCTCTCGGCGACCTCTTTGAGAGCCGGACGCACCTTCTGCATCCGGGCCGCGGCCTCCGGGTTGCGCTGTTCCCAGCGACTCACCGGTGGCAGTCCGGGGCCGTTGGTCTTGCGGGCCGGCAACTCGTCGTCGGGCAGTTCTCGGGCACGTTGGAGGGCACTGAGCCAGACCCCGGCCTGGCGTCGCTGGCGGGGACCGCCGAAGATGGGCAGACGGGTCAGCTCCGAGTTGGACCGGGGGTCGGCGGTGGCGGCGTTCACGATCGCGGTGTCGGGCAGCACCCGGCCCGGGGCGACATCCCGGCGTTCGGCCAATTCCTCACGCGCCATCCACAATTCGCGCACCGCGGCGAGTGCGCGGGCGGACTTCACGGTGTGGATGTTCGAGGTCTTGCGCCATCGGTCGGTGCGTGGCGGTGCCGGCGGACGGGACAGGACGTAGGCGAATTCCTCACGAGCCCAGCCGTCTTTGCCGGACTCGGCCAGCGCCGCGTCCATCGCGTCCCGCAGCTCGACCAGAACCTCGACGTCGAGCGCGGCGTAGTTCAGCCATTCGTCGGGGAGGGGCCGTCGCGACCAGTCCGCCGCACCGTGACCCTTGAGCAGGCCGAGGCCGAGGAACTGCGCGACCATGGCCGCCAGGTTCACCTTCGCCAGGCCGAGGAGTCGCCCGGCCAACTCGGTGTCGTACAGCTCGACGCACTCGAAACCCAGCTCGCGCAGACACGGGAGGTCCTGGTCGGCGGCATGCAGCACCCATTCGGGCCCGCGCAATGCGTCGATCACCGGGGCGAGGGCCCCAGGATCGGCGATGGGATCGAGCAGGAAGCTGCCGGCACCGCGTCGTTTGATCTGGATCAGATACGCACGCTGCGAATAGCGGTAGCCGGAGGCGCGTTCGGTGTCGACGGCGATGGGGCCCTCGCCCGCCGCGAGTGCTCGCGCCGCGTCGGCGAACTCCGCCGCGGTCGACAGCACCGGCGGGACACCGCCGGCGGGCGCGAGCAGCGGTTCGACCTCGGGAGCCTCGTCCTCCGGCGTCGGGTTCTCGGGTGGTGTGTCCACGGTGCTCACGTCGCGCCGAGTCGGGTCACGCCCGTCGGCGGGAGGCCGGCAGCCGATGCTAGCACCTCGCAGAACGCTTCGAGGTGTCCGTTGAGACCCTCGGCGGTCAACGCGGTCCACGACGCGCGGACCTCGAGCTGGTGGGCGCGCGGCGGTCCGGCGATGTCGCCGTAGCGCACCGACGTGGTGGAGGTGACGGTTCCACCGAGTGCGGTCACCTCGATGCGGCGGGCGGTGCCGTCGAGGGACGGGCCGTTCCCGGAGTGCTCGGGGGTGCTGCTCTCGCCGACCGGCACACCGAGGGCGTCGGACAGCCAGCTCCAGGCCACCTCGGGCAGCAGCGGATCCATCGCCAGTGCGGCCTCGACCTCCGCCTGCAGATAGGCGACGAGGCGGATCGTGCCGTTCCAGGCGTCCTGACCGGCGGGGTCGTACAGCAGGATCAGTCGTCCGAACGCGGAGCCCTGGGAATCGGCGGGAACGACGTCGGGGTCGTCCGGCGGGCGCACCTCGGCGCCGACCGCGTAGCTGTACGGCGCCAGGCGCTGCGGCGGACGGATGGGCCCGACCTCGATCTCACGGCGGACGCGGGCAGCATGCAGCGACTCCACCGCCGCGCGGAAATCAGCAGGCTCGTCCGGAGCTCCCGAAGAAGTCACCGTTCGACCGTAGGTGTGTCGCGCCTGGCAGCGGCGGAGGCGCGCCGGTTCACCGCCCCCGGAAATGGGGACGTGGGGTGAAGTCCCTGCCCTGATCCGTGCGGAACGTCGACATGGCAGAGTAAGCGGTGATGTCGAACGTAACTGGTACTCGGGTCCATCGGTCGCACCTGCCGCTCGTCGCCGCGGCCACGGGTGGGACTCCGTCACGCCGTCCGGTGTGGTTCATGCGGCAGGCGGGCCGTTCCCTGCCCGAGTACCGCGCGATCCGCGCGAACCACGGGATGCTCGAATCGTGCTTCGACGCCGAGTTGGTGTGCGAGATCACGATGCAGCCCGTACGCCGTCACGATGTCGACGCCGCGATCCTGTTCTCCGACATAGTCGTGCCGCTCAAGGCCGCGGGGATCGACCTCGACATCGTGGCCGGGACCGGCCCGGTGATCGCCGAACCCGTGCGGTCGGCGGAGGCCGTCTCGCGCATCCCGCGTCTGGAGCCCGCCTCGGTCGGGGCGATCTCCCACGCCATCGAGCTGTTGCTCGCCCAACTCGGCGACACCGCGCTGATCGGCTTTGCCGGTGCGCCGTTCACCCTCGCCTCCTACCTCATCGAGGGTGGGCCGAGCCGCAATTACGAGCGCACCAAGGCGATGATGCACGGCGATCCGGAGACCTGGGCCGAGCTGATGGCGCGCCTGGCCGACATCACCATCGCCTTCCTGCAGGTCCAGCTCGAGGCCGGCGTCGACGCCATCCAGCTCTTCGACTCCTGGGCGGGCATGCTGTCGGCCGCCGACTATCAGCGTTTCGTGGCGCCGCACAGTGCCCGTGTCCTCGCGGAGGTCGCCGGCTACGGGGTCCCGCGCATCCACTTCGGCGTCGGGACCGGCGAGTTGCTGGCGCCGATGGCCCACGTCGGGGCCGATGTCATCGGTGTCGACTGGCGGGTGCCGCTCGACGAGGCCGTACGGCGAGTGGGACCGGGCAAGGCGGTCCAGGGCAACCTCGACCCGACGCTGCTCTTCGCGGGACCGGAGGTCGTGGACAGCGAGGTCCGCCGCGTGGTCGCCGACGGTGACCGGGCGATCGCGGCCGGCGCCGTCGGCCACATCTTCAATCTCGGCCACGGGGTGCTTCCGGGTACCGATCCAGATGTTCTCACCCGCACGGTCGAACTGGTCCACAGCCTCTGATGAGTGCCGGGCCCCGGATCGCCGTCGTCGGCGGAGGTGTCTCCGGCCTGACGGCGGCGTACCGACTGCGGCGCGAACTCGGCGCCGACGCACGTATCGACGTTCTGGAAGCGGGTGAGCGGCTCGGCGGCGTCCTGCACACCACGACGGTCGGCGGACAGGCCGTCGACGTCGGGGCCGAGGCGTTCATCGTGCGGCGGCCGGAAGCTCTTGGCCTGGTCGACGAACTCGGGTTGGGGGATCGGGTCGTGTCACCGACCGGGCGCCGACCGGCCGTCTGGTCCGGCGGTCGCCTTCACCCGCTGCCGACGCCGGCGCTGATGGGTATCCCCGCGACGCCCGACGCGGTTGCCGGCCTCGCCGATCCGGCCGACGTCGAACTCATCCGGACCGAACCCGATCGCCCCTGGCACTGGGACCTGTCCGCGGACCCGACGGTCGGGGACCTCGTGACCGAACGTTTCGGCCCATCGGTGGTCGCCCGCAGCGTCGATCCCATGCTCGGCGGAGTCTATTCGAGCCTCGCCGGCGACATCGGCCTCCGTGAGGCGCTGCCCGCCCTCGCCGCGCGCCTTGACGCCGGTGTGGCGAATCTCACCGACGCCGTCGCCGGTCTCGTCGCCGAGGCCACCGGCTCGGGTCCCGTCTTCGGCACCCTCGTGGGCGGTTACCGGGTCCTCCTCGACGCCCTGCAACAGGCTGCGGCGGTGCGGCCCGAGCTCTGCGCACACGTCCGTGAGCTCGAGCCGACCGCCACCGGCTGGACGCTGCACGTCGGCGGTACTGCACGCGACGACGTCCGCGACTACGACGGTGTGATCCTCGCGATCCCCGCCTGGATGGCCGGCCACCTCCTGCGTCGTTCGCTGCCCGACTTCGCCGCTCCGCTGCGGGCGGTGCAGGGTGCGTCGTCGGTGGTGGTCTCGATCGCGCTCGCCCCCGGAACCCCGCTTCCCGATCACTCCGGGGTCCTGGTCGGTACCGGAGAAAGTCTGCGCGCCAAGGCCTTCACCCTCAGTTCGCAGAAGTGGGCCCATCTGTCACACGACGACGCGCCCGTCTCGGTACGGGCGTCGTTCGGCCGGTTCGGTGCCCCGGTACCGAGCGTCGACGACGAACCCGGCGTCCACGACCGATTGCGGACCGAGGCACTCGAGGACCTCGACGAGGTGTGCCGGGCGGCCGGCGTGGCACCCGCCTCGCCGCACGTCGTCGACACGTACGTGCAGCGCTGGACCGACGGCCTGCCCGTGTACGGACCGGGACACCTGGCCGCCATGGCGCGGCTCGCCGCGGCCCGCCCTCGCCGTCTCGTGCTCGCCGGCTCGTCGTATGCGGGCGTCGGCGTCCCGGCCTGCATCGGACAGGCCGGATGCGCGGTGGCGGCGCTGCTCACCGACCTGACCTGACTGTTCGTCCGGGCGGACACGGTGGCACCATGTGAGATATGGCCCGCTTGGATTACTCAGAACTCAACTCGACGATCCGTTACCTCATGTTCTCGGTGTTCGCTGTCCGCCCCGGCGAGCTCGGCACCGACCGTGACCAGGCGAAATCGGATGCCGCAGACTTCTTCAAGTCTCTCGAGGACACCGGTGTCGTGGTCCGCGGTGTGTACGACGTGTCGGGTCTCCGCGCCGACGCCGACTTCATGATCTGGTGGCATGCCGCCGACGTCGAGTCCATCCAGGCCGCCTACGCGAAGTTCCGTCGCGAGACGGTTCTGGGACGCGCCTGCAACCCGGTGTGGAGCAACGTCGCCCTGCACCGTCCCGCCGAGTTCAACAAGAGCCACATCCCGGCCTTCCTCGCCGGTGAGGAAGCGGGCAACTACATCTGCGTGTACCCGTTCGTGCGGTCATACGAGTGGTACCTGCTTCCCTACGAAGAGCGTCGCAAGATGCTCGCCGACCACGGCAAGGCCGCCCGCGAGTACAAGGACGTGCGCGCCAACACGGTGTCGTCGTTCGCGCTCGGCGACTACGAATGGCTGCTCGCGTTCGAGGCACCCGAACTGCACCGGATCGTCGACCTCATGCGCGACCTGCGCGCCACCGAGGCGCGGATGCACGTCCGCGAGGAGACGCCGTTCTTCACCGGGCCCCGCGTCGAGGTCTCGGCGCTCATCGACGCCCTGCCCTGAACCCGGGATTCGGTGGCGGCAATGCGTGCTCTGTGCGCATTGCCGCCACCGCTTTCGGTGTCATCATCGGGATGATGACGCTGGTTGCATGCGGTGGCGGAACCGGCTCGACTACTGATCGCTCCCATGACGTCGCGCGTACCGGCACCAGTCCTTGCGTCGACGCCGAACTTCACGCGAATCTGTCCGTCGATGAGTACAAGGTCGCGAGAATCGACTACCGCCGGGCGGAACCCGCGTACTCGTCGGCCACCCCAGAGCAGCAGGCCGAAGCCGAGTTCGCGCTTCATCGCCCGTTCGTCGAGGCGACCCCGCCAGGGGCGCAGGCACGGTATGCGCGTCAGGTCTGCACGGACCTCGAGTGGCTCGGCATCTTGCGGTCGCCGCAACTGAAGA
Organism: Gordonia sp. GONU; assembly: GCF_024733855.1. NCBI lineage: Bacteria > Bacillati > Actinomycetota > Actinomycetes > Mycobacteriales > Gordoniaceae > Gordonia > Gordonia sp. GONU. The sequence continues at coordinate 163,228 of NZ_JANRHB010000001.1, read as the reverse complement.
CCGCCGCAACAGGTTTCGGCTACTACGACTGCGCGTCGGCGAGCCACCCGAATGAGGCCGCCGGCGACGGCAACGCGAAGGAGCTTCGCGACGCTTATCGCCGGATCCACATCGCGGCCAGGACCACGCTGTGCCCTCAGGCGGAGGGCACCAGCTGAGGGTGCCGTGCTACTCGGCCGGCTCGAGCTTCAGGCTGATCGAGTTGATGCAGTAGCGCAGATCGGTGGGGGTGTCGTAGCCCTCACCGGCGAACACATGGCCCAGGTGACTCCTGCAGTTCGCGCAGAGCACCTCGACTCGCGTCATGCCGAGCGAGTTGTCCTCGACCTCGATGATCTTGTCGCCGGCGAGGGGGGAGAAGAACGACGGCCAGCCGCAGTGGGATTCGAACTTCTGCTCGCTGCGGAACAGCTCCGCATCGCACGCCCGGCAGCGGTAGACGCCGACCGTCTTGGTGTCGGTGTACTCGCCGGTGAAGGGTGCTTCGGTGCCGGCCTGGCGCAGAACCCGGTACTCGGCCGGGGTGAGGCGCTGCTTCCACTCCTCGTCGGTGAGGTTCGCCGGGTTCGTGGCGGGTGCGGTGCTCTCGGGCGTGCTGTCGGTCATGTCGTCCACGGTAGCGCGGGACGCGACAGCGTCGCGCTCAACGCTGTGCTAGACGGACTTCGACAACGACAGCTCGTCGTCGGACTTCGTCGCCGGCGCCGGGGGAGTGTCGGACTCCGACCGCATCACGGCATCCTCACCGGCGACGCCGTCGGAGCGCATGTCGAGGTAGCGGAACAGCAGCGAGCAGAACACCGCGATCATCAGCAAGGACCAGCCCCAGGTCACCTTGTTGTACTCGACCATCCAGCCGAAGGCCGTCCACCGCTGCGAGTAGAAGCTGTCGAAGGTCATGCAGCCGTACACGCCGAGCCAGGCCGGCCAGTTGCGCATCGCCGATCCGGGCAGCAGCACCGTCATGAGCAGCGGGAACAGCAGCATCGAGTAGTAGCCCTGGCCCAGCGAGCCGACGAGGAAAGTGGTGCCCAGCAGCACACCCGACGACGTCGCGAGCCACAGCAGTTCGTTGGTCTTGCGGTAGTAGCGGTACAGGAACCACAGCGAGAACGCGGCCATCAGCACGAACGCGACACGCAGCAGCAGCACCAGCCACGGTGCGACCCCGAAGTAGGCGCCGTTGCCGGCGATCGAGCTGTTGTAGTAGTCGCGGGCCTCGCCGAGGTAGGGGACGGTCCGGCTGATGAAGGCGTCGGCATCCACCGACAGCGGCCACGCGATCACCGTCAACACGAGGGGGACCGCGATGGCGAAGGCGAACACCCGCCACTGCCGGTTGAGCAGCGGCAGCAGCAGCAGCGGCGCCAGCACGGGTTTCACGGCCAGCGTCAGACCCATCGGGATGCCCGCCCACCAGTCGTGCCGTGAGCGCATCAGCATCAGGAAGGCGATCATGCCCAGCAGGACGAACGAGTTGAAGTTCGTGAAGATCAGTGTGTGCGAGACGGTTTCGGTGAAGAAGAAGACGAACAGGACCGTCGGCATCACCCATGAGTCCAGGGCATAGCCGAACATCCGGGTCAGCAGGTAGGCGCAGATCAGCAGGGCCACGACGCTGACCGCGATGAACGCCCAGCGTGCGCGTTCGTAGTCGATGACCGCGACCGGCGCCATCAGCAGGGTGCCCGACGGCGGGTACAGGTAGTGCGGGTCGACCGTGGCGTAGTTCTCGCCGTAGACCGGCAGGTTGTTGAGGAAGTTGTAGGCCGCGGCGTACACCGGCTTGAAATCGTCGGTGCGGTCGCCGTTGACGCCGAGGAACACCGACCGGTGCACGACCATGAGCAGGCTGATCGGCCACAGGATCATCGGGATGATCCGCTGCGCACTCATCTGGGGATACAGATACCTGTCGAGATTGGCCACCCGCGCACCGTACTACGGTCGGCCTCGGACACTCCGCAGAACCCTCCGGGCTGCATCGGGTCGGACCCGGTCAGGTGGGGCAACCGCGCTGGGTCGGCCCCCCGAGAGGCGTCTTGGTCGCGTACTCGGCCGCGACCTGGGCCGCGCAGGCGCTGCGACCCAGCACCGAGAAGCCCAGTCCGTCCCAGCTGACGGTGACCGGCTCGGCCCCGGCGTTCATGAACAGCGGGACGAGTGTGCTCGCGCCGTTGCCCCCGTTCACCGGGTCCCGGGTGCCGTTGAGGATCAGCGGGTCGGCGGGCAGCGATGACGGCGGGCGCACCGCGGTGCCCGACGCCCAGCCGTTGCAGCGCACCAGCGACAGCGCGCTGTCGGAGCCGGTCAGCGGACTCTGCTTCGTCCAGGCCTCGACGAGACCGGGGATCTCGTTCTGCCCCACCGGGCCGGTGACGTCGTTGCACCGGGACACCAAGGCGCCGTCACTCATCCGCAGGGTCGCGGCCCGATCGGCGAGCCGGACCAGCGCGGCCGTGTCGCCTCGGTCGGCGGCGGTGATGGCGCGGGACAGGTCGAGCAACGCGTCGGGACGGTCCGCCGCGAGGGCGAGCGTGGTGGTGATGGCGTTCAGTGCGGTGGTGTCCGACAATCCGTCGAGGCGTCCGGCACGCGCCTTGGCGAGCAGCCCGGTCATCACCCCGACACCGTTCGTGCCGAGCGTGCAGCCGTCCAGTGCGGAGCATCGCTGGGCGAAACCCTGCAGCGCCGTCTGCACACCCTGGGCGCGCAGGTTGGCCCTGTCCCGAGCGTTGGCCCCGAAGGGGGCGGGGGTGTCGAGGATGATGCGTCCCGCTCGGCCCCCGTACAGGGAGGCGTAGGACAGCACGACGTCGGAGCCCTCGCCGACGCCGATGAGGCCCAGGTGTTCGACGCCCCACCGCTGCCGAAGTGTTTCGAGGTCCGCGGCGGCGAACTGTGCGCCGAAATTGAGTTGGTAGGGCGTCAGGGTCTCCGTGCACCCGTCCGAGGCCGACGAGGCGGCCGAGGCGAGGCGGGAGATGCGCGCCTGGGTGGTGGTCCCACGCGTGGTGAGGCCGTTGTCGGCGATCGTGCTCCGCTCGAGCCGGGTCATGCAGTCCAGGTCCCCACTCTGGGGGATGCCGCGATGATCGACGGCCACCACCGGGTGGGCGTCCAGGAACGCCCGGCCCGGACCGGTGGACATCACCATCAGGGTTCGCGACGACGGGAGATCCGATCCCGAGGTGAGCACGAGCGGCGGGGCACCGGCCGGCGTCGCCGCGGTACGGGCCCGGGTCGCCGCGATCCTCACGACCTCGCCGTCGGGCTTGTTCCGGTCGACCGGGGAGTCGAACTCCGCACATTCGATGGTCACCCCGGCCGGGCGGGCGATGCCGTAGCGTCCGCTGGTGCCGGCGGCGCAGTCGGTCCACTCGAGATCGGTCTTCGGTACGGCCAGCGCCGGCGCCGGGGGTGGAGCCGACGACGATGCGGTCGGGCCCTCACCGCCGCCGCCACCGGGGATGAGTTCCGGACCGCGGTCGGGGCCCACCGCGCACGACGACACGACGATCGCGACAATCACACCCAGGACAGCCGTGACGGCGTGCGCTCTTCGCATGACCGCGAGCGTAGTCAACGACTCCCGACGACGACCGTGCAGTGATCGGTTCAATGGATGGACGACCGGCCGTGGCGCAACCAGCGCGTGAAGACGTAGCCGTCGTCGTCGGTGATGATCGCGGCCGGCGTCATCGCCTTGAGCGCCGCCGTGTCCTCGTCTCCGTCGCCGGCGCGGACCGCGATCCGGCCGGCACGTCCGCCGGCCAGGTAGGGGCTGGTCGTCAGGCACAGTTCGTCGAGCAGGTCGTCGGCGATGATCGAGCCGAGCAGGCTCGGCCCGCCCTCGCACAGCACCCGCGGCCGGCCACGGTCCCCGCAGGTCGCGATCAGCGTCGACGTCTCGACATCGTCCTCGCCGCAGTCGACGAGGGTGGCGCCGGCGTCGACAAGCGCGGCGCGACGATCCGCCGGAGCCGACGCGCAGGTGAGCACCACGGTGTCGGGGTGGCTCAGCGGTGGGTAGTCGGGCGGCACCGAGAGCGAGCGCGACACCAGGGCGAGCGCGGGGGCGGGTTCCTGTCCGTTCTCCTGCCGAAGCTCGGCGAACGCATCGTCGGGTTTCGGCTGGCGATAACCCTCGGTGATCGCGGTCCCAGCACCCACGAGGACCACGTCGGCGAGTCCGCGCAGCACGCGGAAGACGGTCTTGTCGCCGTCGCCGCCGAGGCCGCCGGACTTCCCGTCGTGCGTTGCCGCGCCGTCGATCGAGGACACCATGTTGGCCCGGACGAACGGTGCCGCGGCGCCGGGACCCGCCGCCGGACGTGGGGGGTACCGATAGTGTTCGGCCAGCGCGAGGAGGGTCTCGGGCCCCTCCCGGTCGGCATCTGCGGATGTGACCTGGGTCGCTTTCTGCAGGTGGAACATGCATCCATCATTCCGTGGATCGCTACTCTCCACACATGGCGGCCCGACTTTGCGATCGCAACCCTGCGACCTCGCCGGATGCACTCATCGACGAGATGGTGCCTCCGTCGACCTTCGACGACGTGAGTTTCGACTCCTACATCCCCGATCCGAAGGAGCCGTCGCAGGCCCAGGCGGTGGCCAAGGCCCGCGACTTCGTCGCCCGCGCGTCGAAGGCGCGCTCGGGCAAGAAGGGCCTGTTCTCGCGCAAGGCGCCCGCACAGGGGATCGGGCTGTACCTCGACGGTGGGTTCGGCGTCGGCAAGACCCACCTGCTCGCCTCGATCTACCACTCGATGCCGGAGCCGAAGTCGTTCGCGACGTTCGTCGAGGTGACCCACGTGGTCGGCGCGCTGGGGTTCGTGAACGCCGTCGAGCGGCTCTCGCAGCACACGGTGCTGTGCATCGACGAGTTCGAACTCGACGATCCCGGCGACACGATGCTGGTGTCCCGGCTGCTCACCGAGCTCACCGCGAAGGGCGTGTCGGTCGTCGCCACCTCGAACACCCTGCCCGGCCAGCTCGGCGAGGGCCGCTTCGCGGCGCAGGACTTCCTGCGCGAGATCCGCAAGCTGTCCGCCGTGTTCGAGACCATCCGCGTCGACGGCCCCGACTACCGCCACCGCGACCTCCCGCCCGCCCCGGACCCGCGCACCGAGGGTGAGCTGGTCGACATCGCCGAATCCACCGAGGGTGCGACCCTCGACGACTTCGACGCCCTGTGCGATCACCTGAGCACGCTGCACCCGTCGAAGTACAAGGATCTCGTCGACGGCATCTCGCTGGTGTGCATCACCGGTGTGCACCCCGCCAAGGATCAGTCGGTCGCCCTGCGGCTGGTGGTGCTCGCCGACCGCCTCTACGACGCGCACATCCCGGTGACGGTGTCCGGCGCCAAGCTGGACGAGATCTTCACCGACGAGATGCTCGCCGGCGGTTACCGCAAGAAGTACCTGCGCGCGACCTCTCGTCTGCTGGCGCTGTCGCGCTTCGCCGAATCGGCCGTCTGACAGGCACTTACGGCCTTCTCCGAAAAGCGCCCCTGGAAACCGCCCGGTGGAGTGAGGAGTGAGGCGACTGACATAGTGTCGTCGGACCAGCTGTGCTGGGTCGATTTCAGGGGCGCATCACGGGGGCAGATTCAGCGCCGGCGATTAGCCGCTACAGCTTCTGGGTGAACACGTAGTCGTGTTCGACGCTGCCGCCGAGGTCGAAGGTCCGCACCCCGGCACGGCTGAAACCCGTCTTGGTGTAGAACTTCTGGGCCCGTTCGTTGAGCTGGTTCACACCGAGCCAGACCACTGCGCTACCGCGATCGCGGGCGCGGTCGAGTGCTGCGTTCATCAGCCCACGTGACGGGCTGAGGCCGGGACGCGAATGGTGGTCGGGGAGTACGTACATCTTCGACACCTCGGTCGCCGGCCGATCGGGAACGACCGCTGCGACAACGGGATCCGACGGGTCGCCGTGCAGCACCAGCGCGTAGCCCAGGATCGCTCCGTCCGCGCCGTCCCGGGCGACGAGCACGTCGGCGTCCGGATCGGTGATGTAGCCGCGGAAGTTCTTCTCGCCGAGGTTGGTCGCGATGAACTCGGCGATGTCCTCGGCGGCGGCGTGTGGCGGGCAGGCCAGCGGGAAGGTCGCACCGGCCACCTCGGCGACCGCCGCCGCCCGGTCGGGATCGGTGACGAGTTCGACGGTCACCGCGGGGGACGTCATGGCCGGGAGTCGGCCGATGCCAGGGGGCGTGCCGGATCGGCGGTCCAGGCGTTCATCGATCCGTCGTACACCGCGACGTCGTTCCGGCCGAGTGCCCGCAAAGCGAAAGCCGCTGCGGTGGCGGCGATCCCGCCGCCGCAGTAAGTGACCGGACGCACCGTGGGGTCGAGGGCGCCGACCTCGGTGAACAGCCCGCGCAGCTCGTCGAGCGGCCTGAGTGCGCCGGATTCGTCGACGAGTTCGCCGAACGGGACATTGACGCTGCTCGGGATGTGACCGCCGGAGAACGATTCCCGGTCGAGCGCGTTGACCAACAGAACCGACGAATCCGCGGTGGCCGCGGCGACCTCGTCGGTCGACGCGATGCGTTCCGGCCGGCGTCGTGCGGTGAAAGTTACTGCCGGATGGGTTGATTCGCCTGTTTCGGTGGGGAGTCCGGCCTTCGCCCAGGCGTCGAATCCGCCGTCGAGGACCACGACGTCGTCGAATCCTTCGAGACCGAACTGCCACCACAGTCGGGTCGCCCAGATGCCGTTGACGGTGTCGTAGACGACGACCGTCGAGTCGTCACCGATGCCGGCCTCGCCGACGGCCGCGGCGAACTTCTCCGACGACGCCGCCGCGAACGGGGCCTCGCCGTCCGGATCGGACAGCCCGGCGATCTGGTCGACGAACACCGCACCGGGCAGGTGTCCCTGCAGGTAGGAGTCGCGGCCGGAGGCGACGTGCGCACCGTCGGCGTCGAAGCTGAGATGAACCGTCGCGTCGACGATGCGCAGACGTCCCTCGCCGAGACGGGCATGCAGTTCATCCGGGGTGATCAGCGGTACGGAGGTCATGGCTGACACCGTAGTCCTGCCACTCCGCGGCGCGCCGTCAGGGATCGAGCGGCTCGTCCGGGATGGTTTCGGCGCTGATCGGTTCCGCATGGAAGTCGGCGAGATCGACGTGGCGGGTCCTGGCCCAGTAGTCGACGATCCGCCACGGCAGCACCGCCACGACACGACCCTCGGGGTTGCGGTACCAGTTGGTCATCGCCGGGTGCGTCCACACCATCTGCGCGTGCGCGCGGTCGACGGCGTCGTTGTACTCGTCGGTGACGTCGCGGCGCACCTCGAGTGCGCCGAGTCGGTTCTCGATCATGGCGCGGATGGCGTCGCAGACGTAGCGCACCTGGTACTCGAGGATGCTGATGAAGCTTCCGCCGTGTCCGAGTGCGGTGTTGGGGCCGGTCAGGATGAACAGGTTGGGGAAGTCGGGTGCGGTGATGCCGAGGTAGGCGTACGCGTCGTGATCGCCCCAGGCCTCGACCGTCGTCTTGCCGCTGCGACCGGCGACGTCCATCGGGTACAGGTAGCGGTCGCTGTGGAAACCGGTCGCGAACACGATGATGTCGAAGTCGTGCGCCCGGCCGGTGCTGTCGACGAGACCGGTGGCGGTGACGGAGTCCACGCCGTGGCCCACCAGCTCGACGTTCGGCTGCCGCAACATGCGGAACCAGCCGTTGTCCAACAGCATCCGCTTGCCGAAGGGCGGGTAGTCGGGTGTCGACAGCTCGATCAGGTCGTCGCGGTCGCCCAGTTCGGCGCGCATGTAGCGCAGGTAGAACTCGCGGTGACCGTGATTCACGGCGTTGATCGATGCGGTGGGCTCGGGCCATTCGGGATCGACGTGCAGGGTGGAGTGGACCTTGTCGTTGAAGATCCAGGACAGCCGGGCGCGATACCACTCGCGGTAGCCGGGCAGGTTGTTCATCAGCCAGTGCACGCCGTCGCCGACGGGGGCGAAGTAGTCGTCGTTGGGGGCGATCCACTGCGGGGACCGCTGGAAGATCGTCAGCGACCCGACCTTGCCGGCGATGGCCGGACCGATCTGCATCGCCGAGGCGCCGGAGCCGACGATGGCGACCCGTTTGCCGGCCAGGGCGCCGGGCTCGTCGAGTTCCGTGGGCCAGTCGGCGGAGTGGAACATGCGGCCGGCGAAGGAGTCCATGCCGCTCAGCTGGGGGAGCTTGGGGCGATTGAGGATTCCGACAGCACTGATGAGAATCCGCGAGGTGAGGGTGCTCTGACTTCCGTCCCGGTCCCGGACCCGGACGATCCACTGCTGGGCGGCGGAATCATAGGTGGCGGAGAGGACCTCGGTGCCGAACCGGACGCGGTCGCGCACCGCGTGGCGGTCGGCGAAGGCCTGCAGGTAGCCCTGGACCTCGTCGCGTTTGCCGAAGTGGGTCGACCAGTCGTGGTCGAAGGACGAGATCGAGTACAGGTAGCTCGGGGTGTCCACACCGGCGCCGGGGTAGTGGTTCTCGTACCAGGAACCGCCGACATCGTCGTTCTTCTCGAGAACGGTGTGCTCGATGCCGGCCTCCGCGAGCTGGGTGGAGATCAGCATCCCGGCCACGCCCGCGCCGATGACGAGGGCGGTCATCGTCGTGCCGAGGTCCGCGGGCAGCGTCGACAGGTGGCTGCCGCGGAGGTCGCCCCGCACGATCTCACTCATCATGGGGCCGAATTCCGGCGCCACCGGCTCGCCGGCGGTGAAGGACATCAGGGCGGCGACCAGTTCCTCGTCGGCAGGTTCGCGTGCGGGTGAACCCTGCTCGTACCAGTTCTCCAGGGCCTCGACGACGGCGTCGTGGATCTCGGCCTGCACCTCCTCGGGCAGCCCGCCCGTGGAGTTGTCGTCCATGCCGCGACTGCGCGTCGGGCGGTATCGGTCACTCAGCCACCGGCGATCGCCGGTCATCTCCACCAACACGGCCAGCAGTGTCGGGATGTTGCCCGCGGCGACGGCCGAACGGATCTCCGAGGTGGTGGGGCGCGTCTCCGGACGGAGGGAAACTGATGTCATAGATGCAACTAACCACTGTTAGTCCCGTCCCGTCAACACCGGGGATTTCCCATCAATCGGCGCTTGACGCCTCCGATCCGGTATGGGACTGTGTGCTCAGTCATACTAACAACGGTTAGTGATCACGGAGGTTGACATGGAACTCAGCGAGGCAATGCGCACGACGGGCACCTGCCGCTACTTCAGCGACAAGCCGGTCGAGGACGAGGTGTTCTACCAGGCGTTCGACGACGCGCGCTTCGGCCCGCAGGGCGGCAACCGCCAGCCCGTCCGCTGGGTCGTGGTCCGCGACGACGCCACCAAGAAGGCCCTCGCCGACCTCTACCTGCCGTTCTGGGAGCCGTACTACAACTCGATCCTCGAGGGATCGAAGAAGGTCGGCGCCGTCCCCAAGACCATCGAGAGTGCGAACTACTTCGCACACCACCTCGTCGAGGTGCCCGCGCTCGTCGTGGTGTGCGCCGAGATGGAGGGACTGCACCCCACCGATCACGAACTCGGCCGGCTCAGTGTCGTCGGCGGTGCGTCGATCTACCCGAGTGTGCAGAACCTGACGCTCGCGCTCCGCCAGCAGGGCGTCGCCACCGCACTCACGACCCTGCTCTGTGCGGCCGAGAACGACGTCAAGGAACTGCTCGGCATCCCGGACGACTACATCACCGCCGCGCACATCGCCGTCGGCTACCCGCGAGACGGCTTCCCGCGCAAGCTCACCCGCAGCCCGGTCGAGGACATCGCCTACCTCGACCGCTTCGACAACCGGATGTTCGCGTGAGTGCCCCCGTCATGGCCTCGGACCGCACCTTGACCGAGATCCAGACCTCGCCGCTGGGTCGCGCGACCATCGGTGACCAGCTGCGCAGGCTGTCACGTTCGCAGGGTGGCAAGCCCGCGATCATCGCGTACGACGCCGACGGTGGCCGCACGTCGACCAGCTATCGCGAGCTCGACGGGATGGCCAACCGGGTCGCGCACGTCCTCGCCGACCTCGGTGTCCGACGCGGCGACCGCGTCGCGGTGATGAGCCGCAACCGCGTCGAGTCCGTAGCCACCTACTACGGCACGCTGAAGCTCGGGGCGGCGTACTCCGGGGTCAGCCCGATGTTCCGCGAGAAGGAGATCGCCCAGCAGCTGGGTCATCTGGAGCCCGCGGTGCTCGTCGTCGAGCGCGACCTGGCCTCGCTCGCCGGGCCGATCGCCGACAGCCTCGGGATCTCGGTCCTCGTCGTCGGGGAGTCGGCGTCGAACTCGTGGAACTCCTTCGACGACCTCGTCGGGCGGGCCGAGGACGCCGAGCCCGACGCGGACGTCGACGAACACGATCTGGCCATGATCGTCTACACCAGCGGTACCGAGTCGACGCCGAAGGGCGTGGAGATCGCGCACCGCAACTACCTGATCTCCACGGCCCCGGCGTACACGTGGGGACTGCGCTGCCAGAACGACGACGTCTGGCTGTACGTCATGCCTTTCCACACGATCGCCGGGATCGGCTCGCTCACGTCCCTGACCCTGCTGGGCGCCACGCTCGTGCTGCCGGCCGCGATCGACCCGGCGACCTCCCTGCGGATGATCCGCGACGAGAAGATCTCGGTGCTCGCCCAGACCCCGACCTTCTTCATCGCCCTGGCCAACCACCCCGACTTCGGGCCCGACACCGTCGGCACGGTCCGCCGCTGTCTCACCTACGGCGGCCAGGTGTCGCCGCATGCGGTCGACGCATGGGCCTCCGCCACCCCGGAATCGGTGTGGGGAACGTACTGGGGCCAGTCCGAACTCACCCAGTTGGGGTCGGTCGGGTGGTTCAAGCGGCTCGAGGACGTGCCCGGTGCGGACCCGACCTGGATCGGCCGGCCGGTCGGCCATCTCGAGGTGCGTGTCGTCGACGCCGACGGCAATGATGCCGAGGAAGGCGAACTGCTCTGCCGCACACCGTCGGTCATGCTCGGATACTTCAAGGACCCGGAGAAGACGGCGCAGGTCCTCGAGGGCGGCTGGGTCCACACCGGCGACATCGTGCGCATCGACGACGAGGGCAACATGTTCTTCCGCGACCGGCGCAAGGACATGATCAAGACCGGCGGATACAACGTCGCCTCCCAGGAGGTCGAACGTGTGCTGCAGGCGCATCCCGACGTGGAACGGGCCGCGGTCGTGGGTCTGCCCGACCCGTACTGGTCCGAGGCGGTCACCGGTTTCGTCGTGCTCCGCGCGGGTACCTCGGTGTCCGCGGAGGACATTCGCGAGCACTGCCGATCCGAACTGGCATCGTACAAGGTGCCCAAGGCGGTGTATCTCGTCGACGAACTGCCGACCGACGCCCAGGGCAAGTTGCTCAAGCGCGAGTTGAGGAGAGCCTATGGAACCCCTCAGGGCTGACGACCCCACTGCGGTCGCTGCCGAGGTCGTCCCGGGTCGGGTGGCGGAGGAGCGTCCGCGCACCCGCCGGGACGAGATCGCGGAGGCCGCGGCGCGCTACTTCGCCGAACACGGGTACGCCAACGCGGGGATGCGTGACATCGCCGAGGCCGTGGGCATGCGAGGTGCGAGTCTCTACAACCACTTCCACTCCAAAGAGGAGATCCTCTACGCGATCGCGCTGCGGATGACCGAGGATCCGCAGGCGGACCTGCTCCTGCTCGACGGTGAGGGCGGACCCGTTCAGCGGCTCACCGGCCTGGTCGAGGCCCACGTCCGGCGCCTCGCGCGCCACCGGGTGGAACACCTTGTGGCGCTGCGGGAACTGTCGGCGCTGACGCCCGAACATCGCCGGATCGTCACCGACTACCGCAAGTACTACCAGCGGCGCATCCGGGACGTGATCGAGGCCGGCGCCCGCATGGGCGTGTTCGAGGTGCGCGACGCCCATCAGTCCGCCATCGCGGTGCTCGACCTGATGAACGGCATCAGCTGGTGGCTGCGCGACGACCACGACGTCGACCAGTTGGTCGACGACTACGTCGATTTCACGATTCGCGGGATCCTCCACCATCAGGCGGATTCGTGAGCGGTCCGCTCGCCGGTGTACGCGTCGTAGAGATGCCGGGACTGGGTCCGACGCCGCACGCGGCGATGATGCTCGCCGACCTCGGCGCCGACGTCATCCGGATTCGACGCCCCGGCCCCGAGGCGCCCGGCCCGGACGGCATCGTCGAGGCGGACGCCGGCCTGTACCGGTCCCGCCGCAGTATCGAGGCCGACCTCAAGGACCCCGCCGACCTGGCTCGCATCCGCGAGATGATCGTGCGCGCGGACATCCTCGTCGAGGGTTTCCGGCCGGGCGTCATGGAACGGCTCGGACTCGGACCCGAGATCTGCGACGACGCACCGCAACTCGTCTATGCCCGGATGACCGGATGGGGACAGGACGGTGACCGCGCTATGCTCGCCGGTCACGACATCAACTACCTCGCCGTGACGGGTGTGCTCGAGGCGATGGGTCCGGCCGGATCACCGCCCGTGCCGCCACTGTCGCTGGCCGGCGACTTCGGCGGGGGATCGATGCTCCTCGTGGTCGGAGTGCTGGCCGCGCTGCACGACCGGTCGCGCACCGGGCGCGGGCAGGTCGTCGACGCCGCGATGGTCGACGGGGCCGGTCTGCTCGCACAACTGCAGTGGTCGTGGAAGGCGGCCGGCCGCTGGGTGTCCCGGTCGGAGGGCAACCTCCTCGACGGCTCCGCTCCCTTCTACGCGACGTACGAGTGCGCGGACGGCAGGTTCGTCGCCGTCGGGGCACTCGAGGAGAAGTTCTGGCGCAACCTGATCGGCACCCTCGGCCTCGGTGACCTACCCGACCGCTGGGATCGCACACACTGGCCGGTCATCTCCGCCGCGCTCGCCGCCCGGTTCGCCACGCGCAGCCGCGATCAGTGGGCCGATGAGTTCGCCTGTGTCGACGCGTGCCTGACGCCCGTGCTCGACTTCGACGAGGCGGCCGCCGATCCCGTTGCGCGGCAACGGGGCAGCTACGTCACCGTCGACGACGCCGTCCAGCCCGCACCCGCACCACGGTTCTCCCGAACTGTCCTGCCCGCACCGTCAGAGTCCTCGACCGCGGACCTGACGCAGATTCTCGATCATTGGTCGACCGATTCACCTGTGGAGGTGTCGTGAGTTTCGCCAGCCCGTTCCCCGACGTCGAGATCCCCGAGGTCAGCGTCCACGAGTTCCTGTTCGGCTCCATCGCCGACGACGAGCTCGAGCGCACCGCGCTGGTGGACCCGAAATCCGGTGCGGTGACGTCGTATGGGGAACTCATCACCCAGATCGACGCGGTTGCCGGCTGGCTGGCGTCGCGGGGGATCGGTGTCGGCGACGTGGTGGGCATCCTGTCGCCGAACATTCCGGCGTTTGCGACGGTGTTCCACGGCATCCTGCGTGCCGGAGCGACCGCGACGACGATCAACGCGCTTTTCACCGCGCCCGAGATCGCCAAGCAACTCCGGGATTCCGGCGCCGCGATGCTGGTCACGATCTCGCCGATGGCAGCGCAGGCCAAGGCCGCCGTCGCCGAGGTCGGGTTGGACGACACGAGCCTCGTCGTCCTCGACGGAGACGGACAGGAGATCTCGGGACATCCGAACGCCGCCCACGTGCTCGGCGCCGGACTACCCGCGCCCCAGGTGACCTTCGATCCGGCCACCCACGTGGCGGTCCTGCCCTACAGTTCCGGGACCACCGGCAATCCGAAGGGTGTCGCACTCTCGCACCGGAATCTGGTGGCCAATGTCGCCCAGTTGAAGCCGTTGCAGGGGATGACCGCCGACGATGTGGTGATCGCGGTGTTGCCGTTCTTCCACATCTACGGCATGACGGTGTTGCTGAACGCGGCGCTGTTCAACCGTGCCTCGCTCGTCGTGATGCCGAAGTTCGACCTGGTGGAGTTCCTGGAGAGCATCCAGAACCACAAGGTGACGATGGCCTACATCGCGCCGCCGGTCGCGGTGGCGCTGGCCAAGCATCCGATCGTGGACGACTACGACCTGTCGTCGTTGCACACGATGATGTCGGGTGCGGCCCCGCTCGATGACGAGCTGGGTCAGGCGGTCGCCAAGCGTCTGGACCTGCACATGCTGCAGGGCTACGGCATGAGCGAGCTGTCCCCGGTGTCCCACATCATCCCGTTCGACACCCAGGCGACGCTGGGTCGTGAGGATCCGCCGTTGTCCTCGACGGGGTGGCCGGTGCCGAACACGGTGAACAAGATCGTCGACCCGGCCACCAGCGACGAGGTCCCGATGCCGACCGAGGGCCTGTCGGAGCCCGGTGAGTTGTGGGTGCAGGGGCCGAACGTGATGCTCGGCTATCTCAACAACGAGCAGGCCACCGCCGACACCATCGACGCCGACGGCTTTCTCCACACCGGCGATCTCGCGCAGGTCGACCCGACCGGTTGCGTGTACATCGTCGACCGCCTCAAGGAGCTCATCAAGTACAAGGGCTACCAGGTGCCCCCGGCCGAGTTGGAGGCGCTGCTCCTGACCCACGAGAAGATCGCTGACTCGGCGGTGATCGGCGTCATCGATGCGGAGTCGGGGGAGGAGATCCCCAAGGCGTTTGTGGTGCGGCAGCCGGATGCGCAGCTCACCGCTGATGAGGTGATGGGGTTCGTGGCGTCGAAGGTGGCTCCGCACAAGAAGGTTCGTGCGGTGGAGTTCATCGAGGCGATCCCGAAGTCGGCGTCGGGCAAGATCCTGCGCAAGGACCTGCGCACCTAGACGCGGAAAACGCTAGTCACAAACTAAATATGTCTCAATTGATTGACAGGCGACCAAATCTTTGTGATGGTGACCACACCCTGATCGATTGGAGACATACTGTGGCAGCCACCATTCCGACAACCGACCTGGAGCTGACGACGGCGGAGGGCGGGATCGCTCCGTACCCGGCAATCCTGGGTATCGCCGAACTGGGACCGGTCGTCTATCACGAGCCCAGCAGCTCGTATGTGGTCACCACCTACTACGACTGCGCCCGGGTGCTGGGTGACGCGAGGTCCTTCCGGCAGCCCGCGGTGATGTACGAGACCCTGTTCGGTGCTCCGACGATGACGAGCGTGGAAGGCAAGCGGCACAAGGAGCTTCGGAGTATCTGGTCGTCGGCTTTCACCCGTGCCGAAGTGCGGTCCCGATGCGAGGGAATGGTCGAGGAGGCCGTCCGTAGGCGCGTCGACGACGTGTGTCGCCGGGTCGCTGCCGGCGAACAGGTGGAGGTCGTCAGGAATCTGACCCGCCAGATCCCTTCCGACGTCATCGCCGAGATGACGGGTGTGCCGCGCGAGGACAAGAGCGACTTCATCCGTTGGAGCGATCAGTTGGTGGCGATTTTCGAGTCGGAGGCAGCGACGGGGGAGCGCAAGGCCGAGCTCCAGATGCACGGTGCGCAAGGAGTTGCCTCGCTCAACGACTATGTGGCAGGCCGTCTCCGGTCCGGAGCGCACGACGACGCCCCGGACCTGATCGGGGACATGGTGCGGAGCGACGTGTCCATGTCCGTCGAGGAGATGGTGGCGTCGGTGTCGCTTCTGGTCTTCGGCGGCAATGACACGAGCTCGAACCTGATGGCGACGACGCTGTGGGCATTGGGCCGGCATCCGGAGCAGTGGGAACTGCTCAAACAGGATCGATCACTCGTCCCCCACGCGATCGAGGAGGTCAACCGCTGGTGGAGTGTCGGTCAGACAAACTGGCGGGTCGCCGACGAGGGTGCGGAGGTCGCCGGCGTGTCGATTCCGGCGGGCTCGACAGTGCTGTGCCTGGTGGGTGCGGCCAACCGGGACCCGAGCCGCTGGGATGACCCGCACAAGTTCGACATCACGAGAGAGTACTTGCGGAATCTCGGCTTCGGCTCCGGGTCCCACATGTGCCTCGGCAAGTCGCTGGCACAACTCGAGATCGAGACGTGGCTCAACAACATGCTCGACGGTCTGCCCCGGTGGCGGGTTGCGCGTGCCGACTGGAACGCGCCCTTCGGCACTCCACTCGGCCCGGCGGCGTTGGTCATCGAGGCCGACCCCGGTGGCCGATGGCGCGGTGATGTCTGCGGCGACGGGCGCGGTGTGAATGAACACCGTCCTGTGTCCGGCATGCGGGGCGATCGTGGAGAGTGACGACGAGGGCGACCTCATCGCGCGCGTCCGGGAGCACACCGAGACCGCGCATGACTACGTCATCCCGTCGGAACATGTCCTGCTCGCCATGAACCGGGACGACGAGTTCCACTGACTCCGACGGCAACAGGTATCCCGGGATCGCCAAGATTCTCGGTGGCTACCCGGCACCCACGTGTCGGTCGACACGTGGGAACGCTGGGTCGTCGACAGGGACTTGGGGGCTACAGCTAGCGAGACCGGGGTGCGGCTAACCCACGTCGCGCTTGCTGAATCCGGCGACGCCGAGGGCCACGGCGACGGCTGCCAGTGCGGTGACGCCGAGAACTCCGCCCGCCGTCACGGTGTCGAGGGGAGCCTGCGGCAGATGATGGAACGGCGACGCCACGCGTGTCCACTCGGGTAGCTGGAAGGACTCGGCCAGTATCTCGGCGACGAGGCAGTACGCGAAGTACGTCCAGGCGAGGATCGCGGCGGTCCGGGGCAGGCAACCGACGCCGGCCACGGCGACCGTGACGATCAGCCAGACGGCCGGGACGTACACCGCGGCCGCGGCGAGCAGGCGTGGGATCTGGCCGAGATCACCGATGGTGAGGCCATAGGCCAACCCTTCGCCGACCGCGCCGGCAGCCAGGACGACGGTGCTGCCCGCGAGTGCCATCGCGATATGGCCGGCGAGCCAGGCGATCCGGTTGGTGTTCGCCGCGATGATCGGCTCCGCCCGTCCGGCGGTCTCCTCTCGGCGCGCCCGCAGGGCACTGTTCACCCCGTATCCCGCCGACAGCAGGGCGGCGATCGTGAGCGTGAGCGCGAGGTAGGCATCGACGGCGTCCGCGGCGCCGCCGGGCAGGAACTCCGCGATCTGCGGGTTGTCCGCGATGAAGTCGGTGATCGCGTCGCCGAACGATCCGTATGCGGCCGACAGGACGAACACGCCGGCCACCCAGGCGGCGATGGATCCGCGGTGCAGACGCCACGCCATCCCTGTCGTCGTCTGCGACAGTCGCGATGCCTCCGCACGCCCGGCGCGGTTGCCGAAGATCCCGGCGCCGAAATCGCGGTGTTCGGAGACGGCCACTGCGGCTGCGAGGGTGAGCAACGACGCGACCAGTGGCAGGAGGAGAGGCCACCATCGGTCGGTGGAGTAGGGAAGCGTGCGCTGGCCCCAACCGATCGGCGAGAGCCACGACGCCGCTCCGTTGCCGACATCACCGATTGCCCGCAGCACATACGCCAGCCCGAGCATGGCCGTGATCGATCCGTACACACTGCGGGGGTTCTCGAAGATCTGCGCGGCCAGCGCCGTGAGCGTCGCGAAGGTGAGACCCACACCTGCCAGTGCCGCTCCGAAGAGCACCGACCCGCCGAGCGGGAGCCCGGTGGCCGCGGCGGTGACTGCGACGGCGACCCCGGCGGCTAGGTTCGCGAGGGCGGCGAGGGCCAGTGCGGTGGCGACCGGTGCATCGCGGCCCACACGCGTCGACCGGAGGAGTTCGGCGCGGCCGTTCTCCTCGTCGGTGCGTGTGTGGCGACCGACGAGAAACATCGACATGAGTCCGAGAACGATTGCGGCATAGCCGGATATCTCGAACACGACCTCGCCGCCGATGCTGGCGAGCAGTTCTTTGGGTCCGGCGAGTGCGACGACTGCAGGACTTCCGCCGAGGGTCTCGCGCAGGGCGGCCAGTTTGGCGGGGGTGTCGTAGAGGTTCTGGCTGCCGACGGCTTGGAAGCCCACCAGGGCTGCGGTTCCGCCGATCCACGCGAGGAGGGCGGCTCGTTCGCGTCGCAGGTAGAACCGGAGCAGGGTGCCGAGACCGGTGGCGTCCGCCTTCCGCCCCGCGCTGCCCACCGATCGCGGCTCGGCGACCTGCGTCATCTCGATCTCCGCCATCCGGTCTCAGCCCCCGTAGTGCCGGAGGAAGATGTCCTCCAAGGTCGGTGGAGCACTGGTCAGGTCGCGGACGCCCAGGGTCGCGAGTTCGCGGACCACCGTGTCCAGTGCGTTGGCGTCGACGGTGCAGCGGATGCGATGCCCGTCACGGATCAGGTCGTGCACGCCGGGAACCTCGTCGAGTGGCGCGGGATTGTGGGCGGTCTCGGCACTGATCTCGAGGCGGCCGAGGTGGCGGAGTTCGGTCAGCGAGCCGCTGTCCACCGTCCGGCCCGCCCGGACGAGGGTGACCCGATCGCAGAGGGCTTCGACCTGGGCCAGGATGTGGCTCGACAGCAACACGGTGCGTCCACGCCGGCGCTCCTCCTCGATGCACCGCTGGAACTCGGCTTCCTTGAGCGGGTCCAACCCGGCCGTCGGCTCGTCGAGGAGGAGGAGTTCGGCATCGGAGGCGAGCGCGGCGATCAGCGCGACCTTCTGCCGATTGCCCTTCGAGTACGTGCGGGACTTCTTGCGCGGGTCGAGTTCGAAGCGCTCGATCAGTTCGTCGCGACGACGCCGGTTCCGGTCGCCGCGGAGATTGCACAGGAGATCGATGACCTCGCCGCCGGTGACGCCCGGCCACAGATTCACCTCACCGGGCACATAGGCGATGCGTCCGTGCAGGTTCACGTCGTCCCGCCACGGATCGCGGTCCAGAACGCGTACGACACCCGAATCCGCCCGCAGCAGCCCGAGCAGAATCCGGATCGTGGTTGTCTTGCCGGAGCCGTTCGGTCCCAGGAAGCCGTGGACCTCGCCGTCGTCGACGGTCAGGTCGAATCCGTCGAGGGCCTTGACATGGCCGAACGACTTGGTCAGGTTCTGGATCGTGATCGCGGCCACGATCTCAGATTAGAACGCTTCGGGCGTTTTGGTCGCGGGGTCGAAAGTCATCTGATCGCGGGTCGGGCGTCCGGATCGGGAAGTGGCGGAGCGGAGGCGTCGCTCGGGTGGCGTGTCGCGGGGGAGGACCTGCGATAAAGTCTATTGATGAACCATTCACTGATAGAGTATGTGGCGGTCGGGTGCCGTTCTTCCAGTGCATGAGAGGACCACGATGACGAAGGTCGCGGGGATACCAGCAGAGTCGGTTCGCCATCGGTACCCGCACGTGTTCGAGCCGTTGCAGCTCGGCTCGGTGACGATACCGAACCGGATCGTCAGAACCGCGCACACGACGCACCAGCCGCTGACCCCGGGTGGCGGACTGGCCGAGTACCACCTCGAACGTGCCCGCGGCGGCGTCGGTCTGTCGATCCTGGGTGCCGCCTCGGTGCACCCGTCCGCGGCCATGGAACTGGCGCCCTACGATCCCGCGACAGTCCCGGCATACAGCCGACTGATGGCGCGGATAGAGCGGTATCCGATGAGACTCATGCAGCAGTTGTGGCACCCGGGATCCGCGGCCCATGCGAATGCGCTGGGCGGGCCGATGTGGTCGGCCGGCGATGTTCCCAACCCCGTCCGGGGTCTCGTGCCGATCCCGATGACGCAGACCATGATCGACGATGTCGTCGAGGGATTCGCCGTCTCGGCTCGTCATGTCCGGGAAGGCGGGCTGCACGGTGTGGAGATCCACGCCGGACACAACTACCTGGTCTCGCAGTTCCTGTCGCCGGTGACCAACAACCGGACCGATGACTACGGGGGGTGCGAGGAGAACCGGTTGCGGTTCCTGCGCGAGATCGTTGCCGCGATCCGGCAGGAGACCGGTGCCGATTTCCCGATCGGTGTGCGATTGTCCAGCGACGAGGACGTCCCCGGTGGCAACACTCCGGCCGACGCCCGGAGGATCGCCGAGGCGCTCGGGGACTCGGTCGATTTCGTCGATGCCTCGTTCGGCGGGTACTACCGCTTCGTGCGGATGATGGCGACAGGAGACGGCTATCCCCTCGGCTATGAGCTGCCCGCCTCGGAGCAGGTGACGCGTGGACTGGCCGTTCCCACGATCGTCACCGGCCGGATCATGACACTCGACGACGCGGAGCGTGTCCTGGCCTCCGGCCAGGCGGACATGGTGAGCATGGTCCGGGCACTGATCGCCGATCCGGAGATCGTCCGCAAGACGGTCGACGGTCGGGAGGCCGAGATCCGGCCGTGCATCGGCACCAACGAGGGGTGCGTCGCGGGCCGTCGTGGAACCTTCGGCTGCGTGGTGAATCCCGTTGCCGGCAAAGAGGTCACGTGGACAGCTGATCCGTCGCCGGCGCCGCGAACGAAACGTGTGCTGGTGGGTGGGGGCGGTCCCGCGGGGATGGAGGCGGCCCGCGCCGCTGCGCTGCGCGGCCATGACGTCGAGCTGCTGGAGATGACGCAGCAGCTCGGCGGGCAGGTCGCGATCGGCGCGGCGGCACCCCACCGGTCGGACTACGGGGCGCATGTCCGTTGGCTGGCCGACGAGCTCACCCGATTGGGGGTGAGGATTCGCCTGGGCGTGCCACTGGAGCCGGACATCGTGAGCAGTCTGGCGCCGGATGTGGTGATCGTCGCGGTCGGTGCCTCACCGCGGACGGACGGGTTCACCGCGGCCCGGCCGGCCTTCCGGTTGTCGACGGCGGCCCGCCGCCGGGTCCGGACATCGTGGGAGGTACTGGGTTTCGGTGGGCGGATCGACCGCGCGTCGAGGGTGGTGGTCTACGACGACGACGGCGACTTCGAGGCCATCTCCGTGGTGGAGAGCCTGCTCGACCGGGCGTGCGACGTCATCCTGGTGACCCGGCATCCCACGTTCGGGGTGGGTCTGCCGGAGCCGGCGTCCACCGCGCAGGCCGCGCGCGACCGGATCGCGGGCCATCCGGGCTTCGAACTCATCGCGGACGCGGTGCTGACCGATATCGGGGAGGACGGAGTAGGGGTCGAGTTCCTCGGCTCCGGTCGCACCCGCCGGGTCGTCGCCGACACGGTCGTGATGGTTGGGGCGCGGGAACCCAATCGTGAAGTGGCCGAGGTGATCACCGAGGTCTTCGAAGGTGAGGTCCACGTCATCGGTGACGCGTCGGTGCCGGGCCGGCTGCGCACTGCCGTCCTGGACGGGGCGACGGTCGGGCGAAGCATCTGAATCAACCTGTTCAGGCGATCTGCCACGAACCCGGTCGAGGCCCGGTAGTGTCCCACTATCAGTAAAGTCTAGTAGTCAATAGTCTCGATAAAGACTATTGGGTTGCATGCCGGGCGCTGATCATCCGCGACCATCTCGCCCCGGATCTGGCTGGACCCCAGGGACAAGGAGAACTCATGAAGATCGGCTTGCGGTACGACATGCGAGCGCCCGATCTCGGTCCGGGGTCGGCGAGCCCGCGCGACCTGTACCGGGCCGCCGTCGAGCAATGCCTCTGGGCCGACAAGAAGGGCTTCAACACCGTCTATTTGGCCGAACATCATGGGGCAGAGGACAACTACTGTCCGTCGCCGCTGATCCTGGCGGCCGCGATCGCCGGAGCCACCGAACAGATAGAACTGCACTTCTCCGCACTGTGCGTCACGATGCACGACCCCCTGCGACTCGCCGAGGACCTCGCTGTGCTCGACCTCATCGCAGGTCCCGGCCGGGTGTTGGTCACCGCCGGAATCGGTTATCGCCCGGAGGAATTCGACATGTTCGGCGTCGACTTCCCCAATCGTGGCAAGGTCTTCGAGGACAAGCTCGAAGTCCTCCGCGCCGCGTGGCGCGGTGCGGAATTCGACTACCGAGGCACCCGCGTCCGCGTCACACCGGTCCCGGGAACCCCGGGTGGACCGACTCTGTACATCGGGGGAAACGCCAAACCGTCCGCCCGGCGAGCGGCACGGATGGGCCTGGGTTACCGGCCGGCCACCGAGGACCTCTACCGCTTCTACGTGGAGGAGTGTGCCAGGCTCGGGCATCCCGAACCCGAACCGTTCCCGCGGCACGGTCCGGCGTTCCTTTACGTGGCCGAGGATCCGGAACAGGCCCTGGAGCAGGTGGCACCGCACGTCATCTATGCCAGCAACATGTACGCCTCCTGGGCAGGCGAGCGGGCGAACGCCACCACGAATGGGTACTGGGCCCAGAAGAGCGATCTCGACTCCATCCGGAACGATCCCTCGATGTGGATCGTGAGTCCGGATGAAGCGGTACGACGGCTCTCCGAACTCGACGACGGCTACGAGTTGCGGGTGCATTCGCTACTCGGTGGTCTCTCACCCGAATTGTCCTGGCGCAGCCTCGAATTGCTGGTCGACAAGGTGCTTCCTCGCGTTCGCTCGGCACAGCCGGTGAGTTGACTGTTGACTGACCGTCCATCCGACCGGCAGGGGAGCGAGGCTTCGTGACGGTTATGTCTCACTTCACGGTCGAATCCGAGTGTGAGCCAGTTCATAGGTAGGTACCTAGGTACTTTTGCGAATGGATTCGGGTGTCCGCGCCGACCAAGGTGGGAGGTGGCAAAAGGAGGCCTGGTCATGAACGCTATGCAGCTGGACGTACTGGAGCGAGTGGCTGTCGATCAATTGGCAGCACACATCGTCGGGTCGCGCGACGTGGTGATGTCGGCCCCGCGCACGTGCGTCGCCGAGACGGACACCTCGGCCGTGCGCAGGCTCGTCGAACTGGGTCTCGTCGACGACAATGCGGATTCGACCGGTCGGCCGCGAATCCGGGTCACGCCCGCCGGTGTCGAGGCGCTGGCCTACCTCGCGTCGGTGGCTTGAGAAGGATCAGAGGCTCTCGTCGGCGCTGACCCACCGCGCGATCTGCGTGCGCGACCGGAACCCGAGCTTGGTCAGGATGTGGTCGACGTGGGCGTCGACGGTACGGGCGGAGATCGTCAGTTTGGTGGCGATCTCCTTGTTCGTGAGGCCGTCCGCGACCAACGTCGCCACCTCGTTCTCGCGGCGGGTGAGGGAGGAGCGTAGAGATGCGGTCCCCGAGCGTCCCTGGGTCGCGGGCGTCCGGCCGGAGACGAGCTGGACCGCGACCTCGAGAGTCGACTCTCGCCCCATCGCATAGGACTTCTCGAAGCCCTCGTCGCCCAGCTCCGCGCGCAACTTCTTCTCGACGGTGGTCGTCACCGGGTTGATCGCGGCCTGGGCGAGAGTCATGTGACTGTGTTGGTGCCACACGGTCTGCGCCGACCCCAAGAGTGTCGCCGCCCGTTCGGGGTCGGTGCCGGCGGCACACCACCCGCTGACCTCGATGCACACGGCAACCATGCCGGGATAGTCGAAGGCCCGATACAATTCGATCGCTTCGGCCATCAACGCCTTTGCGGCGCTGATGTCTCCCTGGTGCCAGCGAAGAATGCCCATCGGACCCAGTGCGATCGCCTTCACCAGGTGCGTGCCGTGCTGATCGGCATAGTCGAGGTAGCGAGTCGTGTACTGGTCTGCGTTCTCGTCTTCGGTGATGAAGGCATACAGCGCGGACAGTGCCAGACAATCCGCGACGAACCCGACGTTCACCCGGTCTGACCTCCCCGCGATCGCTTCCTCGGCGAGGTCGAAGGCCCGGGGTGCGTCGTGACGCAACGACGCTTCCAATCCTGCCGCGAACCGCGCGCTGAAGACGAGCTCGTCGGTCGCGGCCACTCGTTCGGCGAGTTCGGTGTACTCGGCGAGATACGTGTGTGCTCGCTCGACCTCACCGACGAGGAAACCGAGGACACTGCCGATGAGCAGTGCATTCGCCCGATCGACCGTCGGCTCGCCGAGCAGGTCGACCGCGCGGTTCGCCCACTCGAATCCTTCCCGCAGGGTCCCCGACTGTGACCAGTACGGGCGAAGGGTGCGCACCATCTCGGCCGCCGCGGCCCCGTCTCCCGTCTCGAGGCTGAACGCCAGTGCCTCGCGGATGTTCGCGTGTTCGGCGCGGGTGCGCCGGAACCACTCGACGTCGTCCGGACTGCAGTAGTCGGTGTCCGAGGTCTGGGCCAGGCGTAGGAAATGGTCGCGATGGCGCATTCGCACCGCAGTCGCATCGGAGGACGACTCGAGCTTCGCGAGGGCGTACTGGCGCATCGGTTCCAACAATCGATAGCGTCCCTGCGGCTCGTGGTCCTCGTCGACGCGCACGATCATCGACTTGTCGAGGAGCCCGATCAGTTCCCGCAGCACCCCTGCGCCCGTCTCGGAGGGTAGGCAGACGCCATCGGCGGTCTCCGCGGTGAAACCGCCTGCGAAGACCGAGAGCTGTTCCCACACTTGACGTTCGCGTGGTGAACACAGCTGATAACTCCAGTCCACCACGGACTCCAGGGTCCGGTGGCGTGCCGACCGGTTCCGTTCGCTCGACATCATCATCGCGGAGTCGCCCAGTCGCGCTGCTATCTCGGCGGGCCCGAAGACCCTGATATTGGCGGCGGCCAGTTCGATCGCCAGCGGCAGTCCCTCGAGTCGTCGGCAGATCTCCTCGACCGCGGCGCGATTGTCCTCGGTGACGCGGAAATGGGGCTGTGCGGCCGAGGCGCGTTCTTCGAACAGTTGCATCGCCTCGCCCAGGCCTCCCGGCGATCCCAGGGTCAGCGGACTGACGGGGAACAGCTGTTCGCCCTCGACGCCGAGTACCTGGCGGCTGGTCGCGAGGATCTTCACGGCTGGGGCCACCGACAGCAATCGGCCGACCACCTCGGCGCACGCGTCGATGAGATGCTCACAGTTGTCGAGCACCAGGAGGAGCTTCTTCGCGCGCAGGTGCTCGGCCAACGTGCCGAACGCGTCGGAGGAATCACTCGGGAGGCCGAAGAGTCCGCACAGGGTCTGTGTCAGCAGACCGGTCTGCCGGAGGTCGGCGAGTTCGACGAGCCAGACGCCGTCGGGGAACTCGCGTCGTACGCTGGCGGCGACGGCGAGGGCCAGACGGGTCTTCCCGACTCCGCCGACGCCGGTCAGCGTCAGCAGTCGTGCGGTTCCGAGCAGGGATCGTGCTCTGGTCAGATCGTCACGCCGGCCGACGAAGCTCGTCAGTTCCACCGGGAGGTTGCCGCTCGGACGCGCAGTCACCGGCCCAGTATCTCACCTTGCCTGCGGGAGAAGTCGGCCTCCATCGGACCGGTCGGCGACGGTCATCGGTCTCCTTCGTCTGTCGGCCGACCGGCGTTGAGTGCAGCGGCCTTTCGCTGCCGCCAGGTGTCGAGGTCGGCGTAGTCGCGGATGGCACCGATCGTGTCGCCGGCGAGTTCGAAGACTCCGGTGACCTCGATCGCTGCTTCGTGAGCTCCGAACCAGAACCGGTCGACGCGCTCGACGAATGTCCGATCGTGATCGGCGAGGTGACTTATCGGTTCCCAGCTGACTCGGTCGGCGGCCGTCAAGGAGACACGTAACGCATCCACGACGGCGGTGCGGCCCGTCACCGGTGGGTGGGGCACGGCCAGGTGGTACGAGATGTCCTCGGCGAGACAGCAGGCGAGGGCGTCGAAGTCGCGGGAGTTGACGGCGTCGAAGAATTCCGCGACGGGGCGGGGCAACTCGATCAACACGGCTCCTTCGTCCTCGGCGATTGTGACGTAGCCTACAAGTAAGTAGTCTATAACTCAATTAATGAAAACGCGATATAACAGCGCGTCAGGAGGGATCGGGATGACCGAAACAGTAGGCGGCGTAACGGAATCGGGCGTGGAGATGAACCGCGTCGACCTGGACGGCGCCGACGCCGACCGCGTGGAGCGGTGGCGCGCGGAGGTCGAGGCCGTCTTCGAGTCCCGGACCGCGACATCGCGCGAGGCGTTCGCCCGGGCACGCGAGCACATTCCGGGCGGGGTTCCCGGCGGTCTCGGCTTCATGAGTCCCCATCCGGTCTACTTCGAGCGCGCCGACGGCGCCTACGCGTGGGACGCCGACGGCAACAAGTATCTGGATGTGATGTCCGGCGACTGGTTGCTGCCGCTCGGGCACTGTCACCCGGATGTGTTGGACGCGACCATCACTCAGTTGCGGCGGGGCACCACCTATTGCTCGCCGCACGTATCGCTGGGTGCCGACCTGGCGGCCGAACTCCATCGTCGTCTCCCGTCGATGGAGCAGATCAGGTTCACCGCGTCCGGTACCGAGGCGACGATGACGGCGCTACGTCTGGCGCGTGCTTTCACCGGCCGGCCGAAGATCGCCAAGATGCGCGGTGGCTACCACGGCACCCACGACCTGTCGCTCGTCGCCAACGGCCGCTTCGCGGATCCGGGCGCGATCCCGCCCGGCCTCATCCCCGGCGTCGAGGATGCCGTGGTGCTGTTGCCGTACAACCACTCCGGCGAGTCGGAGCAGATCCTGGACCGGCATGCCGACGAGATCGCCGCGGTCATCGTCGAGCCGATCCTCGGTGGAACCGGGATGATTCCGGCGACCCCGGAGTTCCTGGCCAGACTCCGCGAGGTCACGAGGCGGCACGGAATGCTCCTCATCCTCGACGAGGTCGTCTCGTTCCCGATGGGTGTCCACGGGGCGCAGGGGCATTTCGGGATCGAACCCGACCTGACCACCCTGGGCAAGGCCATCGGCGGCGGCCTGCCGCTGGCCGCCTACGGTGGCCGCGCCGACATCATGTCGCTGGTCGATCCGGTTCTCGATCCGATGACGCAGATGCGGCACGCGACCACTCTCGGCGGGATACCGGCGACCCTCGCCGCGGGGCTGGCGCAGGTCCGCGCGCTGACACCCGAGGTACACGACCATCTCAACCGGCTCGGCGAACAGCTCCGGCAGGGTGTCCGCGACATCGGCCGCCGGCGTCACGCGCCGCTCCAGGTCACCGGTTTCGCCCACGTCTTCGGCATCCACTGGACCCCGACGCCGGTCGTCGACCTGGAGACGGCTCTCACCTCGGACAAGGCGGTGACCAACCTGCTCACCACCAGCCTCTACAACCAGGGGATCCTGATGTTCAAATCGGCACTCGGGACGGTGACGTCCCCGATGACCGACGACGACGTCGCGATGTTCCTCGACGCGCTGGAACGCTCGGTCGTCGACAGCGGGCTCGTGGGCTGAGGCGTTCCGGGCCGGCCGCGCCGATCCGGTCGGCCCGGGCGGCCCGGTCAGCCCCGCGCGGCGTCGACGAGCGGGGCCAGGTTCGCGAGGACTCCGAGCCAGTCGGCGGCTTCGGTGATCTCCGAGCAGAAGTTGGTCTCGACGATGACGCCTTCCAGGCCGGCGGCAACGCATTCGCTGACGCGTGTGGTCATCTCTGCCACGTCGAGCCGTACGCCCGCGGTGGATTGCTGGGCGACGCGATAGATGGCGTCGAGTGGCGCCATCGAGGCCGGACGCCGGCTGTTCATCTGTCCCAGGGTGTCCACGACCGTGGCGATCGGGACGGAACCGGGATTCCAGAGGTCGAAATCCCTTGCCGTCCTCGCGAGTCCCTGCTCGGAGTACATGCCGGACATCAGTTTGGGTGGGGACACCGGTTTCGGACGCATCACTGCGGGGCCGATCTCGAAGAACTCCCCGTGATGCTCGACCGGATCCTCGCCCCAGCAGGCTCGCAGGGCTGGAACGAAATCGTCCATACGCCGGCCACGGGTTCGGGGGTCGACACCCATGGCCACATGCTCTTCCACCGACCAGCCCACACTCAGCCCGACGACGGTCAACCGTCCGGCGCTGAGCTGGTCGATCGTGGCCAGACGATTGGCAAGTTGGGCGGGCCAGTGATTTCCGCCCACCAGGATGCTCGTGCCCAGCTCCATGCGAGTCGTCCAGGTGGCCACCGCGGCCAGCAGCTCGGTCGGGGCCCAGACCGAGCGGTAGACGTCGGGTTGCGACTGGGCGCTGCCGCCGTACTCGCCGGCCTGCTTGAGTGAGTACAAGAAGTGGTCCTGCACCCAGAGCGAGTCGAAACCCATGTCGTCCGCCTGCTGGACGAAGTCGCGGACGAGTGACGCAGACACGGCTGGACCGAGCTGGGGGAGCGTCAATCCGATCGAAGTCATGATCGCTCCGTCCGACGGCCGGCGGGCGCGCATCCCCTAAGTACTCGCATACAAAATAACTTAGCACTCGACTTATTGGGGAGTGGTTGTTCACGTGCCCCGGGTATGGCCACACAACGAATTCAGCCCCGATCCGCAGATCGGGGCTGAATGACGATGGTGCGCGATACAAGGATTGAACTTGTGACCTCTTCCGTGTCAGGGAAGCGCTCTCCCACTGAGCTAATCGCGCGGGTATATGAAATTGTGGTGTGGAGGTGGCGACGGGAATCGAACCCGTGTACACGGCTTTGCAGGCCGTTGCCTCACCACTCGGCCACACCACCAGATGCGAGTCGACTCGCGCCGAGCGGATGACGGGATTCGAACCCGCGACCCTCACCTTGGCAAGGTGATGCGCTACCAGCTGCGCTACATCCGCATGCCCACGAGCGATCTTGTGGATCTTGCTGCTCGCGGTGCGAAGAGAAACTTACGCGATGGATTCCGAACTTTACAAATCGCCTGGTCAGAGGGCTGGCAAAAGACGAATTCCCAGCGTGTGATTACTCCGGACCGGCAAAACCGATGACTGTGACGTGGCGCACGTCCGTGATTTGGGAACTCTGCGGAACCCGTGTAATCTTCTGGCTCGTGCGCAGGCGCCCCTGTCACCGACATCAGGCGCCCGACACGGTCCCGTGGCTCAGTGGAAGAGCGTCCCGTTCACACCGGGAAGGTCGCTGGTTCGATCCCAGCCGGGACCACACAGACAAAGGCCTCGTCGTGACGACGAGGCCTTTGTTGTCTCCTCACGAGAGCCGATCGCTCCCGGAACCCGCTGAGCGTCGTCTAGTCCTCCAACGGCCACACGATCAGGGTCTGCATCGACGACAGATCGTTCTCGTCGGGCTCGGTCAGGTAGCTCTCCCACATCACCCCGGCCGGCCTCAGATTCTGGGCCTGCATCCACTGCATCAGCCGACCGTAGGTCTGCTCCATCGCATCGTAGGAGCCGATGTGCAGGATCTGCGCGGCGCGACCGCCCGGAAGGGTTTCGGTAGTGACTTCTCCGTCCACCGAGACGTCGCGGTCGGTGGGAAACCCGGCCGCCACATCCACAGTGTCCGTGGGCATGCCGTGGTAGAGGCCCAGCGGCGGTCCGACAACGCTTGCTCCCGCGTTCCGCATCGCGTCGTCCACCGCGTGGAACGAACGATCGAAGAATTGGGGAAGGCCGGTCATCGGGACCTTCTCGCGATGTACCGCGACCCGCGCCGGGGTCAGCTCGACGATCTGGGGTTCGGTGGACGGATCTGTCATGCCTGGTCTCCTTCGCGTCGTGTCGGTGCGGGTTCGGATCTCACTTGGCGAAACGTTTCGTCAAACCGGTCAGTGTGCTGTCCACGAGTCCCTTGATCACCCTTTTGCGCACGAACCCGGGCAGCGGCAGATTGTGATGGATCGTGAGCTCATAGGTGACCGAGGTCGTGTCAGGGCCCGTCGCGTCGAGTTGGTAGCGGCCTTCCTGGCCGGTCTGCATGCGCCCTTCGAGCATCGACCAGCTCATGCCGTCGTCGCGGTGCTCATAGGTGAGCGTGTAACTGTCTGTCCCGACGGTCGCGGACGCCTTGAACCTGGCCGTGCGGGGAAGTCCGGTCTCCGGGTTGGTCTCGAGTACCTCCGCCTCGATGATCTCCGGAATCCACTCGGGCTGGCTCTCGAGGTCGCGCAGCGTCGCGAGCACGGTCTCGAGCGGGGCGTCGACCTCGACGGTCTGGGAAGCGCGGTCAGTGGGCATGATCATCCTCACCGTAGTAGCCGAGTTTGAGCAGGTCGGTGATCTCGCTGATGAGCGGCATCCGCGGGTTGGTGCGGTTACTCAGGTCCTGGAACGCATTCATCGCGAGTTCGGGCAACGCTTCGAGGAACTCGTCCTCGGCGACGCCGATCTCCTTGAGGGTCTGTGGGATTGCCAACCGGCGCAGCAGACCGTCGACACCTGCGAACAGCCGGCGTCGGCTCTCGTCGGGCTCGCGTCCGCCGAAGATGACCCGTCCCAGCTGTGCGTACTTCTCCGGCGCGACGTACGCCGAGTATCCCGGCGCGGGCATGAACTTCGTCGGCACCGCGGCGTTGTAGCGCAGCGTGTGAGGCAGGAACACGCCGTTCACCCGACCGTGCGCGATACCGAATGCAGCGCCGACGGCGTGGGCGAGCGCGTGATTGGTCCCCACGAACGCGTTCGAGAAGGCGAGCCCCGCGAGAGTGGCGGCGTTGGCCATGTCGGTGCGGGCCGCGAGGTCGGTCGGATCGTCGTACGCACGCGGCAACGCGTCGAAGATGAGTCGTGCGGCCTGGACGCAGAACGCGTCGGTGTACGGGGAGGCGAAGATCGAGGCGACGGCTTCCAATGCGTGGGTGAGCGCGTCGACGCCGGTGTCGACGGTCAGTGCGCGGGGCATGGAGAGGGTCAGCGTCGGATCCACGATCGCCATGTCCGGGACGAGGGAGTAGTCGACGAGGGTCTCCTTGCGGCCCGCGACGGTCAGTACCGCGGCCGGTGACACCTCGGACCCGGTGCCCGCGGTGGTGGGAATCGCCACCAGCCGCAGGGTGTGCGGGTCCTGCGGGTATTCCGCCAACCGCTTGCGGGGATCGAGGAACGGCAGGGTCAGCTCGGCCAGGTCGGTGTCGGGGTGCTCGTGGAAGAGCCGGATCGCCTTGGCGGCGTCGATCACCGACCCACCTCCGACGGCGATGAGCAGATCCGGCGGCTGACCCTCCAGCACGGCGACGCCACGACGGATCGTCGCCTCGTCCGGTTCCGGCTCGACCTCGGCGAAGACCCGGACGTGTTGGGCGTGCAAGTGGGCACGCACTTCGTCGACCACTCCGCGTTCGGCGCTCAGGGCGTCGGTGACGACCACGACATCCGCGCACGGGACGTCGCGGAGATTGTCCAGTGCGCCGGCGTTGAAGAACGTGTTCGCGGGCACGCGGAACCACTGGGACGGGGTACGTCGATGAGCGACGGTCTTGATGTTCAGCAGCTGGAGATAGTTCACGTTCTCGGTGGTGCTCGACCCGCCCCAGGTGCCGCAGCCCAGCGAGAAGGTGGGCGGGAGATCGTTGTAGATCCCGCCCAGGGCTCCGACTGCGGTGGGTGCGTTGACGAGGATCCGTCCGGTACGTACTGCGGCACTGTAGGCGTCGACGACCGACTGATCGTTGGCATAGACGGCAGAGGTGTGGCCGAGACCGCCGTGTTCGGCGACCAGGACCGCGGCGTCGATCCCGTGATGCACGTCGCGGGCGCGGACGAGTCCGAGGACGGGCATCAGCTTCTCCTGCACGAGCGGGTGTGCCGCGAGCTCGTCGAGATCCGACGGCAGCGGCGCCAGCAGCACCTTCACCGAAGGGTCCAGGGTGAAACCGGCGCGGGCGGCCAGTTCCGGAGCCGGCTGGCCGAGTGCGCCGAGATTGACCTTGTCGCCGTCGCCGAACGCGAAGTCGGCGATGGCCGCGGACTGCTCGTCGGTGAGCAGGTGTGCGCCCATCCGGCGGAACTCCTCGACCGTGGCGTCGTAGATCGCGTCGTCGACGATGCAGGTCTGTTCCGCGGGGCAGATGACGGAGGCGTCGAAGGTCTTGGAGATCAGGATGTCGACGACAGCGGCTTCGATGTCGGCGGTCCGGTGCAGGTAGATCGGCGCGTTGCCGGGTCCGACGCTGAGTCCGGGTTTGCCGGCCGCGTTGGCGAGCGCGACGATCTTCCGCCCGCCGGTGACCCAGATGAAGTCGACGAGCCGGTGCCGGAACAGATAATGGGTCACCTCGTGGGCGGCGTCGGGGATCACCTGCAGAGCGCCGGGGGGCATCCCGGCCGCTTCGGCGGCCTCACGCAGGATCGTCACCGTCCGTTCACAGGAGCGCGCCGCCACCGGCGAGGGGCGGAAGACGATGGCATTGCGCGTCTTCGCCGCGACGATCGCCTTGTACAGCACCGTCGACGTGGGATTGGTGACCGGAGTGATCGCGAGCACGACGCCGATGGGCTCGGCCACCCGCACGACACCGCGTTCGTGGTCCTCCTCGATCACGCCCACCGACTTCTTGTCCTTGAGGTGGTCGTGGAGGAACTCCGTCGCGACATAGTTCTTGACGACCTTGTCCTCGAAGACCCCGAAACCGGTTTCCTCGATCGCCACCGCGGCGAGTTCGGCGGCGGCCCGCACCCCGGCCCGCGCCATGGCCGCGACGATCGCGTCGACCCGTTGCTGGTCGAGTGTGCGGAACTCGGTCGCTGCGGCCGCGGCCCTCTCGACCACGGCATCGACGTCGGCGGTGGTGTCGGGTGTCAGCGTCGACGCTCGGGAGTGCTCTGGCGTCTGCGATCCGGTGTCCACATGGGGGTTCGGCATTCGATATCACCTCGAACCGGTGTCGTCGCGCCCTCGGTCCATGCGCGGCCGTGTGGGCGCACGTTACTCGCGCTCGTGGCGTGAAGGACCCGTTTGCCACTCCGCGGCGCGAACTTTCGCTTCATGGCCGGCGACCGCTTCATCCGGGTCGGGATTCCACGAAATCGGCGATCACCTCCTTCACCCGGTCGCGCTGACCGAGGAGGAGATGTCCGCCGGAATCGAGGCCGAGCAGTCGTGCGCCGGGGATCCTCGACGCCGCGTCACGGGCCGCGTCGTAGGACGCCAGCGGATCATCGGCGGCGTGCACGATCAGAGTCGGCGCCTCGATCGCCTCGAGGTCGTAGGTGCCGATCTCCGGGTCGGCGACATAGGCGTCGAACACCGCGCCCCGCCGACGCCAGGCGACGGGGAAGATGCTCTCCGAGATCTCCTCGGCGACACGGCGCTCATCGGCCGAACGAGGGAACCCCGGCGGCACACCGAGGAGGCGGAGGAACGTCGGGTGGGCGAAGGCTTTCAGGGGCCACAGGGCGTGATCGGAATAGAACCACCGTGCCCACCGGGGTGGTATGCGTGCCGTGCGGCTCCCCGGAAAGTTCCCGGAGAGGATGATCAGGTGCCGAACCCGGTGGGGATGGCGCAGCGTGAACTGGACCGCTGCGCTCGTGCCCGCGGAGATCCCGATGACGTCGACCTCGTGGTGGCCGAGGTGATCGAGCAGTTCGGCGAAGACGTCGGACTGGGCGGCGACCGAGGGCTCGGCGGGCATCACCGATCCCAGATATCCGAAGCGGGACGGGACGATGATCCTTCGGTCTGGCAGCAGGTCGCGCACCGACAGCAGTCCACCGTCGCAGCCCTGGAAGATGCCGTGGCTCACCAGGACCGACTCACCCGCGCCGTGTGCCGCGTATTCGACAGCGCCACAGCGGGATTCCATCACATGGCGGGTGACCGCCCCGACCCGCTTCCGTGCTGCGACGCGGTCTCGGACATAGGCGATGCCGAGCATCCCGGCCGCCGATGCGAGGGCGCCACTGGCGATCAGGCCTCCGGCCCACGCCCTGCTGGTTCGTCCGTCCGGAGGAGTCATCGGAAGCGGACCGTTGTCCCGGGCGCCAACTGGACCAGTTTCTCGCGACACTGCACATCGATCGGAGCGACGTCGCGTTTCTCAGACGTGACCTCGACGCCGCTGCCGCTGACCCGCAATTGCAGACGGTGCCGACGGTAGTAGACGCGGAAGGACAAGACGCCCAGGGATCGCGGCCACCGCGGGTTGAGGATCAGGCGGTCGTCGCGGAGCTCGAGGCCCGTGAAACAGCGCTGCAACAGGTCGATGCTCCCGGACATTGCCGCGAGGTGGATACCCTCCGACGTCGTACCGCCCTGGATGTCGGTGATATCGGAGTCGAGGACTCTCTCGAAGAACGACACCGCGTGTTCGCGATCGCCGCGGGCGAGCACCCACGCGTGGACGACCGAACTCAATGTCGACCCGTGCGAGGTCCGGGACATGTAGTAGTCGATGGTGTGCGGGATCATCTCGGGCGGCAGCCCATAGCCCAGGCGTTCCAGCAACTCTCGCAACTCTTCCGCAGAAAGAAGATAGAAGAGCATGAGAACGTCGGCCTGCTTGGACACCTTGTACCGGTTCACGTCGTCGTTCTCGGCCTCCAGGATGCGGTCCAGCCGCTGGATGTTCCCGTACTCGGCGCGGTAGGCGTCCCAATCCAGTTCGACCAGTTCGTCATATCCCTCGAACTGGCTGATCGTGCCGTCGTGGAAGGGGACGAACATCCGGCAGGTCAGTGTCCGCCACAGCTCGAGTTCTGGTTCGCGCAAGCCGATCTCGTCGAGCAGATTGACCCGATCACGCTGCGGGATGGTCGCCAGGGCATCAAGAGCGCGCCGGATGACCCACACCGCCATCACATTCGTGAACGCGTTGTTGTCGATCCCGTCGTAGGGTGCCTCGGGGTAGCCGGAGTGGAACTCGTCGGGCCCGATGACGCCCCGGATCGCGTACCGGTCGTGGCGCGGGTCGTAGGTCGTGATGTCGGCCCAGAACCGGGCGATCTCGACGAGCAGTTCCGCGCCGGACTCGATGAGGAAGTCGAGGTCGTGCGTCACCTGGAAGTACTGCCACACGTTGTAGGCCACAGCCAGGCCGATGTGGTGCTGGCGGGCGCTGGGGTCCGGGTTCCACCGTCCCGAGCGCGGGTTGAGGTGCAGCTTCTGGCTCTCCTCCCGGCCGTCGCTTCCGGACTGCCAGGGGTACATCGCACCCCGGTGGCCGGCTTCGCGGGCGGCGACCCGCGCTTCCCCGAGACGCCGGAACCGATAGCGGAGCAGTGCCTTGGCGAGTTTGGGGAGCCGGGGGGTGAGGACAGGCAGGACGAAGACCTCGTCCCAGAAGATGTGGCCTCGATAAGCCTCACCGTGCAGGCCCCGCGCCGGGATTCCGACGTCCATGTCGATGGTGTTGGGTGAGACCACCTGCAGCATGTGCAGCATGTGGAACCGGAGCGCCCGTTGCGCGTCGGGGTGCCCTTCGAGGTCGGTGCGGCACAGGTCCCACATGCGCACGCATGTCCTGGCGTGATCGGTGAGCAGGTCGTGGAACCGCCCGAGCCGGGCAAGTGTGCGCGAGGCGGCGACACCGGGTTCGGAGATCCCGTTGTCGCGTGAGGTGTACAGCGTGGCGACCTTCTCCACGGTGACCTCTTCCCCCGCGGCGATGTCGACACCGATCCGGTGCCCGATCCGACCTTGATCGGAGATCAGGTCGTAGTGGGCGGGTAGCTGTTCGTTCCCGCGCCACACCGTGGTCCGGGCCCCCACCGCAATGGTGATGCGGGACTGGTTGGTCTGCACCCGCAACAGAACCGAGTCCGTCGAATCCGCCGTGCCCTCGGGGGCGGTGAGATGCCTGCTCGCCAGCTCCCGGTAGCGCTCGACCCCGGAATTGGTGACGGTGCCGTCGATCATCGAGGAGACCTCGATCCTGCCCGACCAGTCCTCGGCCAGGATTCTGGTGTCGAGCGCGCCGACATGACGTTGGTCCATCGACACGAATCGGCGTTGCCGGACGGTGGTGGTGCGACCGTGCGCATCCCGGTAGCGGAGGTCGCGGGTCAGCATCGCGCGCCGCAGGTCGAGCGTCTGACGGAACGACAACACCTCGACATCGTCGATGCTGAACCAGTCACCGCTGTCGATCCGGAAGGTCAGCGGCAACCAGTTCGGCAGGTTGACCAGGCTCTCGTTCTCGACCTCCCCGGCGGGCAGTCGGTCGGTGAGCCGGTTGTACACGCCGGCGGCGTAGGTGCCCGGGTAGTGCACCGGTCCGGCATCGCACTCCGGGGCCGCCCCACGCGTCGCGAAGTAGCCGTTGCCGACGGTGCACAGGGCTTCGCGGAGCTTCTCCGCGGGCGGATCGTAGGAGTCGTAGGTCAGTGACCAGTCCGACGGGGGCTCGCTCGCCTGCTCGACGTGATCGGCGATCTGGGCCAGCAGTGCCGGGATCGCCGCGGGTGACTCCGCGGCGAACTGGGCGGCCGTGCGGCGGTCGCGGTTCTCCTCGGCGCGCACCACGATCCCGATCCCGTCGGTGGCGATCCGGTCGAAGGCGTCCTCGTCGGTGAGATCGTCGCCGAAGTAGATCGTGATCCACCCCCGGTCGACGGCGCCCACCTGGTGGCGGACCCACTCCAGCGCCTGCCCCTTGTCCCAGTCGACGTCGGGTTTCAGTTCGAGGACCATGCGACCGGGGAGGGCTCGCAATCCCTGGCGCACACCGATCTCGCGCGCCGCCACGATGATGTCCTCGACATCGTCGGGGGAGGCGTTGCGGAAGTGGACGGCGACACTGAAATGTTTGGGCTCGACCAGGACTCCGTCGACAGCGGCAAACCGCTGCCGAAGTTCCTCGGATGCCGCCGCGATCGTCGGCGTGGACGTGCGGGCCACCTCGTTGACGAGGTGCTCGCCCCCCGGTCCGAGGAGTTCGAGGCCGTGACACCCGGCGTACCAGAGGCCGGGAAGCCCCACGCGCTCGCGGATGTCGTCGAGGTCGCGGCCGCTGATGACGGCGACCGGACACAACTTCGCCAACCGGGTCAGCGCCTCGGCGGCACCCTCGACGAGGACCGCAGCGGACGGATCGTCGACGATGTCGGACAGGGTTCCGTCGAAATCGAGGAAGACCACGGGGCGTCGAGATGCGGCGATGGCGTGCAGGTGCTCGAGGTAGGTCAGTGCGTCGGGCATCGTCGAGATCCGGGCGCCGCCGAGGCGTACCCGGATGTCGGCGGGATCACCGACCACGGCGTCGGCGCCGAGACGCCGGAGTTCCTCGGCCCGCGCTGGTGTCCCGATCGCCACGACCAGCGCGAATCCGCCCCGTCGAGCTGCGGCCACGCCTTCCGGGGTGTATTCGACGACAGCGCATCGCAGAGGTGACACGCCGAGGCGCCGGGCGATGTCGAGCAACCCGGCCGGGTCGGGGTGAGGGGTGCCCTCGAGCTGTTCGGGCGGGGTGTCGGTCACGTTCGCGGCGAACAGGCCGTCGAGCTCGGGGCCCAAGGTGCGCCCGACCGAGCGGGCCCCGCAGACGATTCCGAACCCGCGGAGACGCTGGACGAGACCGGCGGTGGACTCGATCGCCCGCGGGTGCGCCTCAGTGGTCGGGTGGCCGAAGCCGACGATCACGCCGTCGTGCAGACGCGCGTCGATCGTCACCGGTCGTGTCGGGGCCGCCGTGGTCGCCATCGTTCCAGCATGCCCCCGGGCACCGGGTGATCGGGCGAACTTCTGGTAAAGGTATCGCGGCGGCGGGCCTCATGTCCGCGTCGGCGATGGTCGCCGAGATGCCGGTAGCCTGAACACGGCTTGGGCGACGGCGGAGTAGGGGAGACATGACGGAGTCGTGGTGGAAGCGACTGCGGATCCGGGCGCGTCATCGCCGGTACGTGGTTCGCTCCAATCCCCGCTGGCATCGGATCTACCGCATCGCGGTCGCCGTCGTCGGCACCGTCGTCCTGCTGTGCGGGCTCGTCACCATCCCGTACCCGGGTCCCGGCTGGCTCATCGTCTTCCTCGGACTGGGAATCCTGGCGTCGGAGTTCGACTGGGCTCATCGCCTGCTGAAGTTCGCACGCGCGAAGTACGACGCCTGGATGGAATGGATCGGCCGGCAACACTGGTCGGTGCAGTCCGTCTTCTGGATCGGTACCTGCGCGATCGTCGTGGGCACCCTCTGGCTCCTCGGGGCCCTGCAGACGGCGGCCGGTTGGGTGAACCTCCACTACGAGTGGCTCGCGAGTCCCATTTTCTCCTGATCGCTCACCCGAGCCGCGCCGCAGAGGAGGGGTTCGGTCGGGCGGGATGACACGCGGATACCATCAGAGTCGCAAACGTCCCCCACGGACGCGCCCTTCGCGTGTCCGAACCTATTCGAGGAGCGTCCCCGTGCCCGACGACGTCCAGGTGACCAGCCCAGCCACGATCCGTGTGCCGGCTGGAACGACCGCGGGCACCGCACTTCGTGATCACGACCTCCCCAACAAGGGGCCGGATGCGATCGTCGTCGTCCGCGACGCGCACGGTGACCTTCGTGACCTGTCCTGGGCGCCGGCCGAGGACGCCGAGGTCGAACCCGTTGCGGCCGACACCGAGACCGGACGCAGCGTCATCCGGCACTCGTGTGCCCACGTGCTCGCGCAGGCGGTCCAAGATCTGTTCCCCGAGGCCAAGCTGGGTATCGGACCGCCCATCAAGGACGGCTTCTACTACGACTTCGATGTCGCCGAGCCGTTCACACCCGACGACCTCAAGGCCCTCGAGAAGAAGATGAAGCAGATCATCAAGTCCGGCCAGCGCTTCTCGCGCCGCGTCTACGACTCGAAGGACGAGGCGCGCGCCGAGCTGGCGAACGAGCCGTTCAAGCTCGAGCTGATCGACGACAAGGGCGCCGCCGACGATGCCGAGGTCATGGAGGTCGGCGGCGGTGAGCTGTCCGTCTACGACAACCTCAATCCGCGCACCGGCGAACGGATCTGGTGCGATCTGTGCCGCGGTCCGCACGTGCCGACCACCAAATACATCGCGGCCTTCAAGCTGACCCGGTCGTCGGCCGCCTACTGGCGCGGTGACCAGGACAACGCCGACCTGCAGCGCGTGTACGGCACCGCATGGGAGTCGGCGGAGGCGCTCGACGCCCATCTCGAACTGCTCGCCGAAGCGGAGAAGCGCGACCACCGCAAGCTGGGTGCCGAACTCGACCTGTTCAGCTTCCCCGACGAACTCGGCTCGGGACTGCCGGTCTTCCACCCCAAGGGCGGCATCATCCGCAAGGAGATGGAGGACTACTCACGGGCGCGTCACGTCGCCGCGGGGTATGAGTTCGTCAACACCCCGCACATCACCAAGTCGCACCTCTACGAGGTCTCCGGTCACCTCGACTGGTACCGCGACGGGATGTTCCCGCCCATGCACGTCGACGCCGAGTACGACGAGAACGGCGAGCTGCGCAAGCCCGGCCAGGACTACTACCTGAAGCCGATGAACTGCCCGATGCACAACCTGATCTTCCGGGGTCGGGGACGTTCGTACCGGGAACTGCCGCTGCGCATGTTCGAGTTCGGGTCGGTGTACCGGTACGAGAAGTCCGGCGTGATCCACGGGCTGACCCGAGTGCGCGGTATGACGCAGGACGACGCGCACATCTACTGCACGCAGGACCAGATGCGCGACGAGCTGACGTCGATCCTCACCTTCGTCCTGGGGCTGCTCAAGGACTACGGTCTCGACGACTTCTACCTCGAACTGTCGACGAAGGACCCGAAGAAGTTCGTCGGATCCGACGAGGTGTGGGAGGCGGCGACGAACACGCTCGCCGAGGTGGCCCAGGCCTCCGGTCTGGATCTGGTGCCCGATCCGGGTGGTGCCGCGTTCTACGGCCCGAAGATCTCGGTGCAGGCCAAGGATGCGCTCGGTCGCACCTGGCAGATGTCGACGATCCAGCTCGACTTCAACCTGCCGGAGCTGTTCGGTCTCGAATACACCGCGTCGGACGGGACCAAGCAGCGGCCGGTGATGATCCACCGCGCGCTGTTCGGTTCCATCGAGCGGTTCTTCGGCGTGCTCACCGAGCACTACGCGGGCGCTTTTCCGGCGTGGCTGTCCCCGGTCCAGGTCATGGGCATCCCGGTCGCCGAGGCGTTCGCCGATCACCTACAGGGCGTCGTCGACGCGCTGCGGGCCGCCGGTGTCCGTGCCGAGGTCGACCACTCCGACGACCGCATGCAGAAGAAGATCCGCAACCACACCACCGGCAAGGTTCCCTTCATGCTGCTCGCGGGCGAGCGCGACGTCGAAGCGCATGCGGTGAGCTTCCGATTCCGCGACGGGTCCCAGATCAACGGTGTCCCGGTGGGTCCCGCGATCGCCGCGATCACCGACTGGGTGGCGAGCCGGCGCAACGAGTCGCCGACCGGGGAACTCCTGGAGGCGAAGCTCGGCCCGGTGGGGGCGGTCGATGGCTGAGGCATCCGGCGAGATCCGCGACGAGGGCGTCGGTGTCGGTGATCGTCTGGAGCGGCTGTGGAGTCCGCACCGGATGACCTACATCGCCGACCCGCAGCCGGCGGCGAAGACCGGTCACCCCTTCCTCGACATCCCGACGATGTCCGACGAGGACGGTCTGATCGTCGCGCGCGGCGAAGCCGTGTACGCGGTGCTCAACCTCTACCCGTACAACCCCGGTCACACGATGGTGGTCCCGTACCGCCAGGTCGCCGACCTCGAGGACCTGACACCCGCCGAGTCGGCCGAGCTGATGGCGTTCACGCAGCGGATGATCCGCACGATCAAGGCGGTCTCGAACCCGAACGCCTTCAACGTGGGACTCAACCTGGGCTATGCCGCGGGTGGCTCGCTGTCCGAGCACTTGCATCAGCACATCGTGCCTCGCTGGATGGGCGACGCGAACTTCATCACCATCGTCGGCGAGACGAAGGTGATGCCGCAGTTGCTGCGCGACACCCGGTTGCTGCTCGCCGAGGCGTGGCAGCGCTTTGATGACTGAGGGGGAGGGAGCTCGCGGATGCTGAGCATTCTGGGTCGGGCGTCGGTCTCCAAGGTGACGCTGCCGATGGGGCGGGCGCTGCTGCGGACCGGTCTGACCCCGGACATCATGACCGTCATCGGAACGGTCGCGACCGTGGCCGCCGCCCTCACGCTGTTCCCCATGGGGTACCTCTTCCTGGGCACCCTGGTGATCTGGCTGTTCGTCATGTTCGACATGCTCGACGGCGCGATGGCGCGTGCCCGTGGTGGCGGGACACGGTTCGGCGCCGTCCTCGACGCCACCTGTGACCGCATCGCCGACGGCGCGATCTTCGCCGGACTCGTGTGGTGGTGCACCGTCACCGAACCGCACCACCTGCTCCTGGTCGCGACCCTGATCTGCCTGGTCACCTCTCAGGTCATCTCGTACGCGAAGGCCCGGGCCGAGGCCAGCGGGCTCTACGGCGACGGAGGGCTCATCGAGCGTCCCGACCGGCTCATCATCGTGCTCGTCGGTACCGGCCTCACCGGGCTGGGCCTGCCCTGGGCGGTCCACGTGGCGATGTGGCTGCTCGCCGTCGGCAGCGTGATCACCGTCGGCCAGCGCATGTGGTCGATCTCGAACTCGCCCGGCGCCCGCGACCTGATCCCGCTGAAGGCAGACCCCGACGACGACACCGGGAACGACGACACCGCGAACGACGGCACTGCGAACGACGACACCGGGAACGACGACACCGGGAACGACGGCACTGCGAACGACGACACCGGGAACGACGACACCGGGAACGACGCGAACGGATCGACTCCCCCCGACGGAGCGCGATGACCGACGTCGCCGCTCTCGCCGCCGACCTCGGATACCGGGCCGGCTGGGCGGCGGTGCGGAGGGCGCCGGAACGCGCCGCACGCGCCGTCTTCGACCGTGCCGGAGAGTTCGCCGGTCGCCGCAACGGCGGCCCGGAACAGCTGCGCCGCAACCTGGCCCGCGTGATCGGCACCGACCCGGCGAACGTCCCCGACGACCTCGTCGCCGACGCCGTGCGGTCCTACGCCCGGTACTGGTGCGAGGCCTTCCGCCTACCCACCCAGGACCGGGCCACGGCGGCGTCGACCGCCACGTTGCCGGACCCCGACCACGCCCGCCTCGACGCCGCGGTCGCCCGCGGCAAGGGCGTCGTGCTGGCGTTGCCGCACACCGGCAACTGGGACATGGCCGGGGTGTGGCTCGTCCATCACTACGGCAAGTTCGCGACGGTCGCCGAGCGGCTGAAGCCGGAGTCGCTGTTCACCCAGTTCGTCGAGTACCGCGAGTCGCTGGGCTTCGAGATCTTCCCGCTCAGCGGCGGTGAACAGCCGCCGTTCGGCGCACTCGCCGAACGGCTGCGCGCCGGCGGCATCGTGTGTCTGCTGGGGGAACGCGACATCGCCCGTCAGGGCGTCCCGGTCACCTTTTTCGGTGAACGAACCCGGATGCCGGCCGGGTCGGCGCGCCTGGCCATCGAGACCGGGGCAGCGCTGATCCCCGTCCACCACTGGTTCGAGGAGGCGCCGTACTCCGCGATGTCCTGTGGTGAGGAGATCGACGTCTCCGCCGGGGTCGAGGCGGCAACCCAGGCGCTCGCCGACGCATTCGCGGTGAACATCGCCGCGCATCCCACCGACTGGCACATGCTGCAGCCGCTCTGGGAAGCCGACTGGACCGACAAGCAGAAGGCGCGGCTGGCCGACACCGGGGGAGCGACATGAGAATCGGGATGATCTGCCCCTACTCCTTCGACGTTCCCGGAGGTGTGCAGGCGCACGTCACCGAACTCGCCCACGTCTTCATCGACCGCGGCCACGAGGTCAGCGTCCTCGCCCCGGCATCGCGTCGTACCGAACTGCCCGAGTACGTCGTGCGTGCGGGCCCGTCGCTGGCGATCCCGTACAACGGGTCGGTGTCGCGGGTGAACTTCAGTCCGAAAGGCTATCTACGACTGCGTCGTTGGATCGCGGAGAACGGCTTCGACGTCCTCCACGTCCACGAGCCCAATTCGCCGTCGATCTCCATGCTCTCGCTGATGGTCGCCTCCGGCC
The DNA here is from genome assembly GCF_024733855.1 of Gordonia sp. GONU. NCBI lineage: Bacteria > Bacillati > Actinomycetota > Actinomycetes > Mycobacteriales > Gordoniaceae > Gordonia > Gordonia sp. GONU. The sequence continues at coordinate 120,697 of NZ_JANRHB010000001.1, read as the reverse complement.
CGATCGTCACGACCTTCCACACCGCGACGTCGAAGTCGCTGTGGCTCAGTGCTTTCCAGGGAATCCTACGTCCGTACCACGAACGCATCGCCGGTAAGATCGCCGTCTCCGAACTCGCCCGGCGCTGGCAGATGGAGTCGCTGGGGTCGGATGCCGTGGAGATCCCCAACGGCATCGACGTCGGCAGCTTCGCCAACGCCAGACCGCTCGACGGCTATCCGCATGCGGGCGGCACGATCCTGTTCCTCGGTCGCTTCGACGAACCGCGCAAGGGCATCGACATCCTGATGCGCGCGTTGCCGGCGGTCGTCGCCCGGTTCCCCGACGTGCGCGTCCTCGTCGTCGGTGGCGGCAACCAGGCCGCACTGCGCCGGCGGGCCGGGACCCTCGCCGGCCACCTCGTGTTCCTCGGTCAGGTCGACGACGCCACCAAGGCGCGCGCGCTCGCATCGGCCGACGTCTACTGCGCACCCAACCTCGGCGGCGAGAGCTTCGGCATCGTCCTCGTCGAGGCGATGGCCGCCGGGGCCGCAGTGATCGCCAGCTCGCTGAACGCCTTCCGGCGCGTCCTCGACGACGGCCGGGCGGGCAAGCTCGTCGACACCGGGTCGCCGGATGAGCTGGCCGCGGGGATCATCTCGCTGCTCTCCGACGACGAGGCGCGCGAGCAACTGGTGGCCGCGGGTCGCGTCCGAGCGGACAAATACGACTGGTCGCGGGTGGCCGACCAGATCCTGCGCGTCTACGACACCGTGACGGTCGGTGCCGGACCGGTGGTGGTGTCGGACTGATGGCCACCTGGATCGTCATCGGGATCGTCCTGGTCCTGCTGGTCGTCGGCTGGGCTTATCACACGGCCAACCGGCTCGACCGCCTCAACGTCCGGGTCGACCTCGCCCGGCAGTCCCTCTACGCGAGTCTCGACCGTCGCGCCGTCGTCGTCCGCGCGATCGCCGCCGAACTGCCGGGATCCGAGCTGACCGCACTGGCCGACCGGGCCGAGCGTGCAGCGCCCGAGACACGCGAGGACGCCGAGAACGCACTGTCGGCGGCACTGGCCCGCACCGACGGCCGCGGACGGTCTCCGGCCCTGGTCATCGAGCTCGCCGACGCCGAGACGCGGGTGATGATGGCCCGCCGTTTCTACAACGATGCGGTGCGCGACACCCGGGCGCTCGCCGAGCGGCGACTGGTCCGGTGGCTGCGTCTCGGTGGCCGCGCGTCGCCGCCGACGTACTTCGAGATCAACGAACGCGTCACGCCGGGTCAGGGCGAGTGATCCTGGTACCAGCGCGTTCGCCCGGCTGACCTAGACTGGTTCCACGCTGCCGCGGGGTCCGCTGGAGCGGATCGGCTGCGGCACGCCGAGACAGCGACATGAGGAGAAATCAGTGAGTCACAACGGCGCGACCGTTCCCGAGGTCGGTCAGGGCACCGCCCGGGTCAAGCGGGGGATGGCCGAGATGCTCAAGGGCGGCGTGATCATGGATGTGGTCACCCCTGAGCAGGCGAAGATCGCCGAGGACGCCGGCGCGGTGGCCGTGATGGCTCTCGAGCGGGTGCCCGCCGACATCCGCGCCCAGGGTGGGGTCTCGCGGATGAGCGACCCGGACATGATCGACGGGATCATCTCCGCGGTGTCGATCCCGGTGATGGCCAAGGCGCGCATCGGGCATTTCGTCGAGGCGCAGATCCTGCAGAGTCTGGGCGTGGACTACGTCGACGAGTCCGAGGTGCTGACCCCGGCCGACTACTCCAACCACATCGACAAGTGGGCGTTCACCGTGCCGTTCGTGTGCGGTGCGACCAACCTGGGTGAGGCGCTGCGTCGTATCACCGAGGGTGCGGCGATGATCCGTTCCAAGGGTGAGGCCGGTACCGGTGACGTGTCCAACGCCACGACGCACATGCGCAAGATCCGCGACGAGATCCGCCGCCTGACGTCGCTGCCGAAGGACGAGTTGTACGTGGCGGCAAAGGAACTGCAGGCTCCCTACGACCTGGTGGTCGAGGTCGCCGAGGCCGGCAAGCTGCCGGTGACGCTGTTCACCGCCGGCGGTATCGCCACCCCGGCGGATGCGGCGATGATGATGCAGCTCGGCGCCGAGGGTGTGTTCGTGGGTTCGGGGATCTTCAAGTCCGGCAACCCGGCTCAGCGTGCGGCCGCGATCGTGCAGGCCACCACCTTCCACGACGACCCCGACGTGCTGGCCAAGGTCTCGCGCGGTCTGGGCGAGGCCATGGTCGGCATCAACGTCGACGACATCCCGCAGCCGCACCGCCTGGCCGAGCGCGGCTGGTGACCCCGACCGCCGGAACGCCCCTGTTCAACACGCCGGAGACCGAACAGTCGACATGCGTAGCGAGCCGGGGGTGTTCCGGCGGTAGGATCTGCTGATCATGGATGCGGCGACCATCGTTCGGGACACCTCGGTCTCGGGCACACACATCGTGGGTGACTTGCGGCTCGAGTGGTCGGCGGCGTGCAACGTCGGACGGGTCCGCGAGACCAACGAGGACGCCGCACTCGCCCTTCCGGGCATGTACCTCATCGCCGACGGCATGGGCGGTCACGACAGCGGCGAACTCGCCAGCGAGGCCGCGCTGCTCACCCTCGCCGAGGCGACGAGCGCCGGCGAACTGAACGCCACCAGGCTCCAGCTCGACGATCTGCTGGTCGCCGCGCAGCGCCGCATCGGCGAGATCGACACCGAGACCGACCGCCGCGCGGGTACCACCGCCACCGGCGCCGTGCTCGTCACCCACGAACAGAGTCCGCACTGGCTGGTCCTGAACATCGGCGACTCGCGCACCTACCGGTACCAGAACGGGTCGCTGCAGCAGCTGACGACCGACCACTCGCAGGTCCAGGAATTCATCGACGCGGGCTTCCTGACGCCGGAGGAGGCGCGAACCGACCCGCGCCGCAACGTCATCACCCGCGCACTCGGTGCGGGGATGGTCGACCCTGTCCCGGACTTCTTCAACACGCCGGCCTTCCCGGGCGACGTCCTGCTCCTGTGTACCGACGGGCTCACCGGTGAACTGCCCGACGAGGAGATCGGCGACATCCTCGCCAACGCGTCGACCTCTGACGAAGCCGCCGAACGTCTCGTCGACGCGGCGCTCGCGCTCGGCGCCCACGACAACGTCACCGTCATCGTGGTGACCGTGCACGAGTCGGTCCCGACCCTGACGATGCCCGCTCTCGACGGGGAGACCACCGGCGAGGCGACGGTCGCCGGCCCCGAGTGACCGCGGCGATCTGATGAATACAGGTCACGACCCCTCGGTGCACGACCACCCCGGGACTCCGAGTGCCTCCGAGGGCGCCGACACCGGGATGGACGCCGGCGCAACCTATGTCGAGTACTGCGGCGAACGGATCGCACTCGATGCCGAGCGGCGCTTCTTCATCGGGCGCGAGGCCGATCTGTCCATCGACGACAACCCGTATCTCCACCGCCGATTCCTGGTGGTGCACAACGAGAACGGGCTGTGGTGGCTGACCAATCTGGGCACCCACCTGTCGGCGAGCGTCTCCGCAGGCGACGTCGGCTTCTCGGCCACGCTCGGCCCGGGCGCGCGGATGCCGCTCGTGTTCGGCGAGACGACCATCGTGTTCACCGCCGGACCCACCACCTACGAGCTGAGCGTGTTCGCCCGTGCGCCGCAGGTGAAGTCGGTGACGCGCCCGGAGTTCAGCGGCGGCCACACCACCCAGGGCGTTCCGACCCTGACCGAGAGCCAGAAGCTGCTGATCGTCGTGCTGGCAGAGGAGATCCTGCGCCGCGAGGGGACCGGCGCCTCGGCGATCCCGTCCTCGGCACAGGCGGCGCGGCGCCTGGGCTGGCCGCTGACCAAGTTCAACCGCAAGCTCGACAACGTCTGCGACAAGCTCGACCAGCTCGGCGTCAGCGGAATGCGCGGCGGTGGTGGCAAACTCGCCAGCAACCGCCGGACCAAGCTCGTCGAGTACGCGGTGTCCTCGCGCATTGTGACCCGCGAAGACCTCCCGCTCATCGACGCCGAGGCGGCGAGGAACGCCGCCGGCTGATGCCGACCGTCTGACCTGCGGTCATGGCATGGGTAGTTCTCCCCATGCGGTGGGGAGTTCTCCCCATCGACCGGGACGCGAAACGCTCATAATCTTCAACTCATCGCCGGAACGACCCGGCACCGACCATCCGGTTCGATTGAGTGAAGAGGAAGCACACATGACTGCGATCGCCCACCCGGCCCCCCAGCACCTGCGCCAGATCAACGCTCGACGCGACGCCGAGGCGCAGGCCCGCCGGCAGGAGGCTCTGGCCCGTCTCGCAGCCCGCCGGATGCCGCTTCCCGGACAGGTCTCCCGCCAGAGTCAGCCCGGACTCGGCCACCGCGCGGGTCACCCCCACCTGCACCGCGTCGCCTCGCCGATGCCGGTCGCGGAGAGCGCGGTGAAGGTGGAGACCTCCACCGGTCGCGCGAAGCCGAACCTCACCTCCCGCGAGGTCGAGGTGCTCCGGACCTGGATGCTCGTCGACTCCAAGCCCGCCGTCGCCCAGGAGCTCTACATCTCGCTGGGCACGGTCAACACCCATCTGACCCGGATTCGCGCCAAGTACGCCGAGATCGGTCGTCCCGCACCCACCAAGGCGTCGCTCGTCGCCCGCGCCATCCAGGACGGGATCATGACGCTCGACGAGCTCTGACGCCGACGTCCGGACCGGGGAACTCTGTGGTCCGGCCTCCGGCCGGGTCGTCCGGTGCGGAATACTGGTCTGCGTGGCAGCCATCGAGGACATACTCCAGGTCGAGCGGATCGAGACCGACATCTACCGGGGTGGTGCGTTCCCGAGTCACCTCCAGCGCACATTCGGCGGACAGGTTGCCGGACAGGCGCTGATGTCGGCGACGCGCACGGTCGACGCCGACTATTACGTCCATTCACTGCACGGATACTTCCTGCGGCCCGGTGACCCGGACATTCCCGCCGTGTTCCTCGTCGACCGCGTCCGTGACGGTCGTTCCTTCGTCACCCGGCGGGTCACCGGAATCCAGCGCGGCGAGGCGATTTTCACGATGTCGGCCTCGTTCCACGTCCGCACCGACCAGGGCTATGAACACCAGGACCGCATGCCACCGGTCCCGGACCCCGAAGAACTCAACGACCGCCTCGACGAGCTCGCGGAGGAAGAGCGAGCGGTGTTCAAGGAGTGGCGCAACTTCGACCTCCGCATCGTGCCGCCCGAGAAAATGGTGACCTCGCCCTATTTCGCTGCGCAGCAACGGGTCTGGTTCCGTTATCGGCATCCGCTGCCCGCCGACACGGTGTTCCACGTGGGGACGCTCGCCTACATGAGTGACATGACGCTCCTCGGGTCGTCGCGGGTGCCCCACCCCGAGGTCAACCCCCAGGTCGCCTCCCTGGACCACGCGATGTGGTTCATGCGCCCGTTCCGCGCCGACGACTGGTTGCTCTACGACCAGACCTCGCCGTCGGCCGACGGCGGCCGCGCCCTGACGCAGGGCCGCATCTTCGACCGGCAGGGACGCATGGTCGCGGCCGTCACGCAAGAGGGACTCGCGCGCACCGGTCGCGAGATGCCCGAAGATCAGCACGCCCGGACCGATCGGTGAGCGCCGGATCGCGACCGCGGATCGGGGTTCTCGCGCTACAGGGTGACGTGCGCGAGCACGTCCACGCCCTGCACGCCAGCGGCGCCGAGGCCCTGCCCATCCGCAGGCGGGCCGAACTCGACGAGATCGACGGCATCGTCATCCCGGGCGGGGAGTCGACGACGATGAGCAAGCTGCTCGGCATCGTCGATCTCTTCGATCCACTCGTCGAGCGCCTCTCCGACGGACTGCCGGCCTACGGTTCCTGCGCGGGCATGATCATGCTCGCCTCCACCATCCTCGACACCCGTCCCGACGCGCGGCACCTCGACGCCCTCGACATCACGGTGCGCCGCAACGCCTTCGGTCGTCAGGTGGAGAGTTTCGAGACCGATCTCGACTTCGCCGGCATCACCGATCGCGTCGGCGCCCCGGCGATGCGCGCGGTCTTCATCCGGGCGCCGTGGGTCGAGTCGATCTCGCCCGACGTCGAGGTTCTCGCCCGGGTCCCACGGGGTCCGGCCGAGGGGAGGATCGTCGCCGTACGCCAGGGGAAGGTGCTCGCGACGTCATTCCATCCGGAAGTGACCGGCGACCGTCGTGTACATGAATACTTCGTGGAGATGGTGCGTCGGTAAGATCGTGCCGAACCAGCGATAGTGCAAGCGCCTGCGGCAGGAGTCGGCAGGTAGAGGAACGCCGGATGTGGGGCTCGTGGGCCCGGCAGCGTGCCGCGGGCACCCCCCGCCGCGCACCGGCACCGGGAAAGGACGGACATGAGCGGCCATTCCAAATGGGCCACCACCAAGCACAAGAAGGCGGTCATCGATGCCAAGCGCGGCAAGATGTTCGCCAAGCTCATCAAGAACATCGAGGTGGCGGCACGTACCGGCGGTGGTGACCCGGCCGGCAACCCCACTCTCTTCGACGCCATCCAGAAGGCGAAGAAGTCCTCGGTGCCCAACGACAACATCGAACGCGCCCGTAAGCGCGGCGGTGGTGAAGAGGCGGGCGGCGCCGACTGGCAGACCATCATGTACGAGGGCTACGGCCCCAACGGCGTGGCGATCCTGATCGAGTGCCTCACCGACAACCGCAACCGCGCCGCCGGTGAGGTCCGCACCGCGATGACCCGCAACGGCGGCAACATGGCCGACCCGGGCTCGGTGTCGTACCTGTTCACCCGTAAGGGCGTCGTCACGCTCGAGAAGAACGGCCAGTCCGAGGACGACGTCCTGATGGCCGTGCTCGACGCCGGTGCCGAAGAGGTCACCGATCTCGGGGACACCTTCGAGATCGTCAGCGAGCCGACCGACCTGGTCGCGGTGCGCAGCGCCCTGCAGGACGCGGGTATCGACTACGACTCGGCCGAGGCCAGCTTCCGCGCATCGGTGGAGGTCGCCGTCGATGCCGACGGCGCGCGCAAGGTCTTCAAGCTGATCGACGCACTCGAGGACTCCGACGACGTGCAGAACGTCTACAGCAACGTCGACATCAGCGACGAGGTCCTCGCCGAGCTCGAGAACGACTGATCGCCCACCGCCTTCACGAGGGCGTGTTGATCATCGGAGTTGTCCCCGCGCCCCGATAGGATCTCGAACAACTGTTCGTAACACTGTTCGGATTCCTGGGAGGGTACGAGTGCGCGTCATGGGCGTCGATCCGGGTCTCACCCGGTGCGGTATCGCACTGGTGGAGTCGGGTCGTGGGAGGTCGGTGACCGCACTCGACGTGGACGTGGTGCGCACGCCGAGCGACATGGAACTGGCCGAGCGTCTGCTGGCCGTCTACACCTCGGCGTGTCACTGGCTCGATGTCCATCAGCCCGATGTGGTCGCCATCGAACGGGTCTTCGCGCAGAACCAGGTGTCGACCGCGATGGGTACCGCGCAGGCCGGCGGCGTGATCGCGCTCGCGGCGAGCCAGCGTGGCGTACCCGTACGCTTCCACACGCCGTCGGAGGTCAAGGCCGCCGTCACCGGCAGCGGTCGCGCGGACAAGGCGCAGGTCACCGCGATGGTCACCCGGATTCTCGGCATGCAGACCAAGCCGAAACCCGCCGACGCCGCGGACGCACTCGCGCTCGCGATCTGTCACTGCTGGCGCGGGCCCATGATGGAGCGGATGGCCGCCGCGCAGAAACAGGCCGACGCGGCCGCCGCGAAGCACCGTCAGCGGCTCGCCCAGGCACGAGAGGGGAGTCGCGCATGATCGCGTCAGTCCGCGGTCCGGTTCTCGAGATCGCCCTCGACCATGCCGTGATCGACTGTGCCGGAGTCGGTTACCGGGTGCTCGCGACCCCGGTGACGTTGTCGCGGCTGCGGCGCGGCGACGAGGCGACGCTTCTCACCTCGATGATCGTCCGCGAGGACTCGATGACGCTGTACGGGTTCACCGAACCCGACGCCCGCGCGCTGTTCGCGCTGCTGCAGACGGTGACCGGGGTCGGTCCGCGGCTGGCGATGGCGACTCTCGCAGTCCTCGAGCCGGAGGCGTTGCGTCGCGCACTCGCCGACTCCGACACCAAGGCGCTGACGTCGGTGCCCGGCATCGGCAAGCGCGTCGCCGAACGACTCTGCGTCGAACTCCGGGACAAGGTCGACCGGCCGGCGGGCGACACGTCGGCCGGCACCGTCGTCGCCGGCGGAATCCGCGAACAGGTCGCCGAGGCGCTCGTCGGCCTCGGCTTCACCGCCGGCCCGGCCGAGAAGGCGGTCACCGCGGTGCTCGCCGAGAATCCCGACGCCGACGCCTCCACCGCGCTCCGCCGCTCGTTGGCGCTGCTGGGCAAGGCCTCGTGATGACGGGCGACCCCGACGACCTCGAGGAACGCGAGGTCAACGCGACACCGGTCCGTTCCGACGGTGACCTCGACGCAGGCCTGCGTCCCCGGTCGCTGGCCGACTTCATCGGTCAACCGCGCGTCTGCGAACAGCTCGAGCTCGTCCTGCACGGGGCGAAGGGACGCGGCGGGACCCCCGACCACATCCTGCTGTCCGGCCCACCGGGACTCGGCAAGACCTCGCTCGCCATGATCATCGCCTCGGAGATGGGCGCCGCGATCCGCGTGACGTCGGGACCGGCGCTCGAACGCGCCGGTGACCTCGCCGCGATGCTGTCGAATCTCGTCGAGGGTGACGTCCTGTTCATCGACGAGATCCACCGCATCGCCCGGCCGGCCGAGGAGATGCTGTACCTCGCGATGGAGGACTTCCGCGTCGACGTGGTGGTCGGCAAGGGGCCGGGCGCCACGTCGATTCCGCTGGACGTCGCCCCGTTCACCCTGGTCGGCGCCACCACTCGCTCGGGCTCGCTGACCGGCCCGCTGCGCGACCGCTTCGGGTTCACCGCGCACATGGAGTTCTACGACCCGGCCGAACTCGTCCAGGTCCTGAACCGTTCCGCGGGAATCCTCGGCATGGGACTGCGTCCCGACGCCTCGGAGGAGATCGCGCGCCGCTCGCGCGGCACGCCCCGCATCGCCAACCGTCTGCTTCGCCGTGTCCGTGACTACGCCGAGGTCCGCGGTGACGGCTCGATCACCGTCGACGTCGCCCGGGCCGCGCTCGCGGTCTACGACGTGGACGAACTGGGCTTCGACCGCCTCGACCGGGCCGTCCTCGACGCTCTGATCCGGGCGTTCGGCGGGGGACCGGTCGGGGTGTCGACGCTCGCCGTGGCGGTGGGCGAGGAGCCCGCGACCGTCGAAGAGGTCTGCGAGCCCTTCCTCGTCCGCGCGGGGATGATCGCCCGCACGCCGCGTGGCCGGGTCGCCACCGCAGCGGCGTGGCATCACCTCGGTCTGACGCCGCCCGCCGGCGCGATGAACGCGTCCTTCGGCACCCGGCCTCGCGACATCGGAACGGACCCCCTGTTCGACGAGCTGTGACCCCCACCCGCGCTGCGTGACGTCGCCGCATGTGACGCGGGGCACCACCTGCGGGGATGATCTTGCCGGCGGACGTGGCACACTGTGTGGAGCACAGCGTGGCCGTTGCCGCCTCACGCCCGTCGGCGCGGGGCGGGGGTCCACGCGGTACACCCCGAAAACACAAAGGACTGACTCTCACCCATGGACGCTCTGCTCTTCCCCCTCTTGCTGGCCCTTCTCGCCGGCTTCATGTTCTTGTCGATGCGGAAGCAGAAGAAGCGCATGGCCGAGATGCAGGACATGCAGAACTCGGTGTCCACGGGTGCGCGTATCCAGCTGACCTCCGGCCTGTACGGCACCGTCATCGACGCCACGTCGTCGGATTTCGTCGATGTGGAGATCGCCACCGGCGTGATGACCCGCTGGAACCGCCTCGCGATCATGCGCGTCATCCCCACCGACGAGGCCGCCGCCACCTACGCGGGCCACACCGCACCCGAGGTCGAGTACGACGACTACGCCGACCACTCGGACTCGGTGAGCCTGGACAAGCCGTCGTCCGACGACGCGCGCGACACCGACAAGTAATCCCCGCGCAGCGCCGCGCCGTCCAACGGCGTGGCGCCTCCTGCCCACCTCCCGCGCAACACCTGTCCTGCTGAGGTCTGCGTGCCGCGCTGTGATCTCGGCGCGCGCACGCAGACCTTCGGAGTCGGTGGGTCATGCGGTCCCAGCATCCTCGGCCGGTTGACGTTCCCAAAGGAGACCTGAACAGCTGTGACTACTCCTCGTTCGACTGCAAAGGCGGACAAGCCCGCCGGCAAGCGGTCGCGACCGAGTCGAGAGATCCCGCCGTGGCGTCCGCTCGTGGCCTTCCTCGCGCTCCTCGCCGTCGTGTACGGGCTGATCTACTTCACCGGTCCCCAGACGCTCGAACCCAAGCTGGGCATCGACCTCCAGGGCGGAACCCGGGTGACGCTCACCGCGCGCACCGAGGACGGCAAGGAGCCGACGCGGCAACAGCTCGACCAGGCCAAGCAGATCATCGAGCAGCGTGTGAACGGGCTCGGTGTGTCCGGCTCCGAGGTCGTCGTCACCGGCAACAACCTCGTGATCACGGTGCCCGGCGAGGACGGCGCGCAGGCCAAGTCGCTGAGTCAGACCGCGCGGCTGTACGTGCGGCCGGTGGTCGGCGCCACCGCGGCGACCCCGCAGCCGCCGAAGCCGGAGGACCAGACCGCGAAACAGGCCGACGCAATGCCCACCGAGGTGGCCGCGGCGGCGATCGCCGAACAGCGCAAGCTCCGCCAGGCCCCCGGCGACGCCAAGCAGGAACAGCTGGTGCCGCTGCAGGAGCAGATGGCGAAAATGGACTGCTCGCCGACCGCCAACGACCCCCTCCGGGGCAACGACCTGCCCGACCAGTACCTGGTGGCCTGTTCCACCGACGGCAAGGAGGTCTACCTCCTCGGCCCGCAGATCATCGACGGTCGCGACATCAAGGACGCGTCCGCCGGCACCGATCCGCAGACCGGTGAGTGGGTCGTCACCCTCGAGTTCAAGGGCAAGGCCGCGGACTTCTGGCCCAAGTACACCGCGCAGGAGGCCCCCAACCGCACGCAGACCGCGTTCACCCTCGACTCGGCGGTCGTCTCGGCGCCTGCGATCAACGAGCCGATCCCCGGTGGCCAGACCCGCATCAGCGGCAGCAGCGCCGACCCGTTCACCGAGAAGTCGTCGAACGAGCTCGCGAACGTGCTGAAGTACGGCTCGCTGCCCCTGTCGTTCAATGCCTCCGATGCCGAAACCGTCTCGGCGACACTGGGTCTCTCGTCGCTGAAGGCAGGTCTGCTCGCCGGCGCGATCGGTCTCGTCGCGGTGTTGATCTACGCGCTGGCCTACTACCGGATGCTCGGCCTCCTGACGACGCTGTCACTGGTGCTCGCCGGTGCGATGGTCTACGGCATCATCGTGCTGCTCGGACGCTGGATCGGGTTCACGCTCGACCTCGCCGGCATCGCCGGTCTGATCATCGGTATCGGTATGACCGCGGACTCGTTCGTCGTCTACTTCGAACGCATCAAGGACGAGATGCGCGAGGGCCGGAGTTTCCGTTCGGCCGTGCCACGCGGTTGGGCCAGCGCCCGCCGCACCATCTGGTCGGGTAACGCGGTCAGCTTCATCGCCGCCGCGGTGATCTACATCCTGGCGATCGGCGAGGTGCGCGGCTTCGCGTTCACGCTGGGCCTCACCACGATCCTCGACGTCATGGTCGTCTTCCTGGTGACCCACCCACTCGTGGTCTACGCCAGCCGGTCGGCGTTCCTGTCCAAGCCGAGCGTCAACGGCCTCGGCGCGGTCACCGAGGTGGCCCGCGAGCGAAAGGTCGCAGCCCGCCGCCAGGCCGAGGCCACCGGCACCGAAGCGGCCCGCGTCGACGCGTCCACCAGCGAGAAGGGGACTGTGCGATGACCCGTCCGGACAACCCGAACAAGGACGCGCGGGAGACCACCGGCACCACGGTCGCCGAACCGCCGGCGCCGTCCACCGGGACCGACGCCGACTTCGTCTCCGACACCCGGCGAGGGTTCTTCGCCCGGCTCTACACCGGCACCGGCGCCTTCGAGATCGTGGGCAAGCGGAAGACCTGGTACATCGTCACCGCCGTGATCATGCTGATCTGCCTGGCGTCGATCGCCATCCGCGGGTTCACCTTCGGCATCGACTTCGAGGGCGGCACCCAGATGTCGGTCCCCGTCGTCTCGTCGGAGGTCACCGCGGACTCGGTCGAGAAGGTCGTCGCCGAGGCCCTCGGCGAAGAGCCCGAATCGGTCCAGACCGCGGGCGCCGGCGACAGCGCCACCGTGCAGGTGCGCACCGAGACCCTCGACATCGCCCAGGCCGAGGCGGTCACGCGCGCGCTCGCCACGGAGTTCGGTCCCGAGCTGGCACCCAACGAGGTCAGCATCTCCGACGTCAGTTCCACCTGGGGCCGTGAGATCACCGAGAAGATGGTTCTCGCGCTCGCGGTGTTCCTGGTCATCGTGTTCGCCTACATCGCCGTCCGGTTCGACCGGGAGATGTCGATCGCGGCCATGGCATCGCTGTTCTTCGACATCGTGTGCACCGCGGGTGTCTACTCGCTGGTCGGCTGGGAGGTGACGCCGGCGACGGTGATCGGCCTGCTGACCATCCTCGGCTTCTCGCTGTACGACACGGTCGTCGTGTTCGACAAGGTCGCCGAGAACACCCGCTCGGTCCTGCAGACGACGCGTCGTACCTACGGCGAGCAGGCGAACCTCGCCATCAACCAGACCCTGATGCGATCGATCAACACGACGATCATCTCGGTGCTGCCGATCATCGCCCTGATGGTCGTGGCGGTGTGGCTGCTCGGGGTCGGCACGCTGAAGGACCTCGGCCTGATCCAGCTCGTCGGCGTCGTGGTCGGCGCCTACTCGTCGATCTTCCTCGCCGCGCCGCTGCTGGTGACGCTGAAGGAACGCCGTCCGGACGTCGCCCGGCACACCACGAAGGTGATGAACCGTCGTGCCGGGATCACTTCCGGCGCCGGCTCGACCGACACCGAGCGGCCGGTGCGTCGTCGCCGCGGCGCGGCCGACACGGACGACACCGACCGGGCGGTACCGACCGGCAAACGCCGTCGCAACCGCTAGTCTCACCGACGTGATCGTCAGGCACCGGGAGTTCATCAGGGTCCTGAGCCTGCTCGTCGGGGTCGTCACGGGCGCGGGCGTCCTGACGGCGTGCGGGGACGACGGGCCACCGACCCTCGACTACGTGGTCGACGCCCACGTGACCAGCTACAACGCGAACACCGTGGACGGCAACGCCGACGGCGTGATCATGGCGACCAGTCGTCTCCTGCCGGGTTTCAGCCTGCTCGGACCCCGGGGGCAGGTCATCCCGGACCGCGACGTCGGCACCGTGACCCGGATCCCCGGACGCGCCACGACGCTGCGGTACGAGTTCACCCCCGAGGCCGCCTTCACCGACGACGTCGCCCTCGACTGCGACGACCTGGTGTTGGCGTGGGCAGCGATGAGTGGGCGCTTCCCAGGTTTCACGCCGGCGACGACGGCCGGGTACCGCGACATCGAGAAGGTAGAGTGCGCACCCGGCGCGAAGTCGGCGACGGTGACGTTCGCGCCAGGACGTGAGTACCGCGACTGGCTGTCGCTGTTCGGCGCGGGCACGCTGCTGCCCGCCCACGTGGTGGCCCGCGAGGCCGGAGTCGCCAACGTCGTCGACCCCATCCGGGCGATGGACCGCGGTGCGCTGGCCCGCATCGCCACCGCCTGGAATACGGGCTTCGATCTGACCTTCGGTCCGGTCGACCATGCGCGGTTCCCGGCCTCCGGGCCATACCGCATCGACCGCTACTCCCGGTCGGGCGGACTCGTCCTGATCCCCAACGAATCGTGGTGGGGCGACAAGCCCGAGACCTCGCGCATCGCGATCTGGGGCCGCGGCACCGATTCGGCGCGCCGCCTTCCCGACGGGAAGTTCGACATCGTCGACGTCACCGCGGGAATCGTGGAGGGTGACATCGCCGGCACACCCGGCGCGGACGGACCGGCCTCACCCGCCCGGGCGCTCGGCGTGGAACAGGTCGTGCTCGCGGGACGAGGCGTCTTCGGGGACGTGCGGATGCGGCAGGCCTTCGCCTCCTGCGTTCCGCGTGCCGACCTCGCCCGTGACTTCTCCGGCGGCGCCCAGGTGTGGAATCTGCGCGTGCTCGCACCCGCCGACAACCTCGCCGGGCCGATGAACACCGAGTTCGGCCGCGCCTACGAGCGCCCGGATCTCGAACGGGCACGGACGCTGCTGCGCGCCGCGACCGGTCAGGGCGCGGGGGACGGGACATCGACGACGTCGGGTCTGCAGCCGCGTCGTGTCCGCATCGGGTACGTGGCGCCGACCCTGCGGTGGCAGCAGATGGTGGCGGCCATCGCGGCGTCCTGCCGGGAAGCCGGATTCGTCGTCGAGGATGTCGCCACGCCCGACGTGCAACCAGAATCACTGGGCAAGGATGTCGATGCCCTGATCACGGCCGGGGGAGACTCCTTCGCCGCATCCGGCGCCGCGGACCCGAGCCGGGACGCCTACACGCTGCGCGGCGGTGACCCGCTCAACCTCTCCGGCACCGGGGGCCCTCAGGTCAGTCGTGGGATCGACCAGTTCGCGGTCACCGTGTCCGTACCCGACCGGCTCCGTCTGGTCCGCTCGATCGAGAACGCGAGCTGGTCGTCGATGCCGTCGATCCCCCTGTTCGCCGCGCCGCGCATACGGCAGTGGAAGGATCAGGTGGGTGGCGTCGCGGCCGGACTCAGTCGCGCAGGCACCGGGTGGAACATGGATCGATGGACGATCGGCAAATGACGGTCGAGTGGCAGTGCAGACAAGCGGTAGGGGAGAACTGATGGGTGGCGTGGTACCCGAACGGACCGCGGAAGCGGTGGCACGTGCCCAGGCGGCGATCGCCCGGCACACCCGCCTCGTCGACGACTTCCCGAGCGCCGGGATCGCCTTCAAGGACCTGACACCGGTCCTGGCCGACGCGGAGGGATTGTCCGCGATCGTCACGGCCCTGACCCACGGCTGCGGCGCGATCGACCTCGTCGCCGGCATCGACGCACGCGGCTTCCTCCTCGGTGGTGCGGTCGCCCGCGAACTCGAGGTCGGGGTGCTCGCGGTGCGCAAGGGCGGCAAACTGCCGCCTCCGGTACACGCGGTCAGCTACAGCCTCGAATACGGCAGCGCGACGCTGGAGATCCCCGCCAACGGTCTCGACCTGAGCGGGCAGCGCGTCCTTCTCGTCGACGACGTGCTGGCCACCGGCGGTACCGCGGTGGCCGCTGCGGGTCTGCTCAGCCGGGCCGGGGCGAGTGTCACCGGCGTCGCGGTGATCATGGAGCTCGTCGGGCTCGGCGGGCGCGACACGATCGCTCGCGGGCTGGGCCCAGAGGTGCCCGTCCACTCGGTGGCGCTCGACTGACGGTCGCGGGTGACCGAGGATCTAGACTCGATTGAGACCACGACAGGACACGGACCATACGGAGGAGGACCGGCGATGCCCGATGAATCCGGCACGGCTGAGCGCTCCGTGACTCCCGCGGCCGACTCGTCTGCGTCGCCGGTCGGCGAGGGCACCGGACCCGGCGTCCCCACCGCGACGTCGACCTCGACCTCGCCATCCGCCTCGCGGCGCGTGCGCGCCCGTCTGGCCCGCCGCATGACCGCCACCCGCAGCCAGGTCCGGCCGGTCCTCGAGCCCCTGGTCACGCTGCACCGCGAGATCTACCCGAAGGCCGACGTCGCCCTGCTGCAGCGGGCCTACGACGTCGCCGAGGAGCGCCACAGCGGACAGAAACGCAAGTCCGGCGACCCGTACATCACCCATCCGCTGGCGGTCGCGACGATCCTGGCCGACCTCGGCATGGACACCACCACCCTGATCGCCGCGCTGCTGCACGACACGGTCGAGGACACCGGCTACTCGTTGCAGGCGCTCGAACGTGACTTCGGCCCCGAGGTCGCCCATCTCGTCGACGGCGTGACCAAACTCGACAAGGTCGCGCTGGGCAGTGCCGCCGAGGCCGAGACCATCCGCAAGATGATCATCGCGATGGCCCGCGACCCGCGTGTCCTCGTGATCAAGGTCGCCGACCGGCTCCACAACATGCGGACGATGCGGTTCCTCCCGCCGGAGAAGCAGGCGCGCAAGGCGCGCGAGACATTGGAAGTCATTGCGCCGCTTGCGCATCGCCTCGGTATGGCGACCGTGAAGTGGGAGCTCGAGGACCTCTCGTTCGCGATCCTGCACCCCAAGCGCTACGAGGAGATCGTGCGTCTGGTCGCCGACCGCGCCCCGTCGCGTGACACCTACCTCGCGCGGGTGCGTGCCGACATCAACAACGCGTTGTCCGCGGCGCGGATCCACGCGACGGTCGAGGGGCGTCCCAAGCACTACTGGTCGATCTATCAGAAGATGATCGTCAAGGGACGCGACTTCGACGACATCCACGACCTGGTCGGCATGCGCATCCTGTGCGAAGAGGACCGTGACTGCTACGCCGCGGTCGGCGTCGTCCACTCGTTGTGGCAGCCCATGGCGGGACGCTTCAAGGACTACATAGCCCAGCCGCGCTTCGGCGTCTATCAGTCGTTGCACACCACCGTGATCGGGCCCGAGGGCAAGCCGCTCGAGGTGCAGATCCGGACGCACGAGATGCACCGGACCGCCGAGTTCGGCATCGCCGCCCACTGGCGCTACAAGGAGAACGGCTACCGGAAGTCGGGCAAGAAGTCCGACACCACCGAGATCGACGACATGGCGTGGATGCGCCAGCTGCTCGACTGGCAGCGTGAGGCCGCCGACCCCGGTGAGTTCCTCGAATCGTTGCGGTACGACCTCGCGGTCCGGGAGATCTTCGTCTTCACGCCGAAGGGCGACGTGGTCACCCTCCCGGCCGGTTCGACGCCGGTCGACTTCGCCTACGCGGTCCACACCGAGGTCGGTCACCGCTGTATCGGTGCCCGCGTCAACGGCCGGCTGGTCGCGCTCGAACGCAAGCTCGAGAACGGCGAGGTGGTGGAGGTGTTCACCTCCAAGGCGCCCACCGCCGGCCCGTCGAAGGACTGGCAGACCTTCGTGGTGTCGCCGCGGGCCAAGGCCAAGATCCGCCAGTGGTTCGCCAAGGAACGCCGCGAGGAGGCCCTCGAAGCCGGTAAGGATGCGATCGCCAAGGAGGTCCGCCGCGGCGGACTTCCGTTGCAGCGCTTGCTGTCGGCGGAGTCGATGGCGGCGATCGCCAAGGAGCTGCGGTACACCGACGTCACCGCGCTGTACACCGCGGTGGGGGAGAATCATGTCTCCGCACGGCATGTCGTCAACCGGCTCGTGGCATCTCTGGGTGGTATCGAGGACGCGGAGGAGGCGCTCGCCGAGCGGTCCACACCGTCGACGATGCCGACCCGCTCGCGTCAGGGCGGAGATGCCGGCGTGGTCGTCGACGGCGTCGACAACGTGGTGATCAAACTCGCCAAATGTTGTACGCCCGTACCAGGCGACGACATCATGGGCTTCGTTACCCGCGGCGGCGGTATCAGCGTGCACCGCACGGACTGCACCAATGCGACCTCGCTCCAGCAGCAGTCGGAACGGATCCTCGACGTGTCGTGGGCGCCGTCCCCGGAGTCGGTCTTCCTCGTCGCCATCCAGGTCGAGGCCCTCGACCGTCACCGCCTGCTGTCCGACGTCACCAAGGTGCTCGCCGACGAACGCGTCAACATCCTCTCGGCGTCGGTGACCACCAGCCGCGACCGCGTGGCCATCAGCAAGTTCACCTTCGAGATGGGCGACCCCAAGCACCTCGGCCACGTGCTCAACGTGGTCCGCAACGTGGAGGGCGTCTACGACGTCTACCGCGTCACCTCGGCGGCGTGACCTCGAGTAGCGGCGTCCTCGCTACGCTCGGTCGACGCTACTCGGCCAGCGGGGCGCTGGTTGAGCCGGCACCGAGCGAAGCGAGGAACCCTCCCGCTGGTTGAGCCGGCACCGAGCGCAGCGAGGAACCCTCCTGCTGGTTGAGCCGGCACCGAGCGCAGCGAGGAACCTCCCTGCTGGTTGAGCCGGCACCGAGCGAAGCGAGGAACCCTCCCGCTGGTTGAGCCGACACCGAGCGAAGCGAGGAAACCTCCCGCTGGTTGAGCCGGCACCGAGCGCAGCGAGGAGCCGTGTCGAAACCACAGATCCCGTTGCGTCTTGTCCCGGTAGCCGGGCCAGAACGCAACGGGATCTGTGTCGTCGGAGCCGGTTTCGCTAGTCGATGACCGCGGTCTCGATCGTCACCGGGAGCTTCGGCTTGCCGTCGCCGGGTTGGCTGCCGGCCGGGCCGGGGGTGATGCCGCCGGCGTAGACCTTGTCCAGCACGGCGAGGCCGGGCTCGTCGACCTTGCCCACGATGGAGTAGTCGGGACCGAGTTCGCTGTCGTTGATCACGATGAACAACTGGCTGGACCCGGTGTTCGGGTTCTGCCCGCCCTGGCTGCTGTTGGCGATCGCCACCGTGCCGCGCGGGTAGACCACCGGCTGCGATCCGCTCATCGGGTCGGGCTGTCCGACCTTCTTCAGGTCGGTCGGTGGCTCGTCGGGGCTGGTCCAGCCGGGCCCGCTCATGCCGGTGCCGGTCGGGTCGCCGCACTGCAGGATCTTCAGCTTGTCGCTGGTGGTCATGCGGTGGCAGGTCGTGTCGTCGTAGAACTTGTTCTCGATCAGCGAGGTGACCGCGGCGACATTGCACGGGGCGCTGTCACGTTCCAGTGTGACCGGCAGGACACCCTGGGTGGTCGTGAAGGTGGCCTGCTCGGTGCCGGACTTCAGGACCTTGTCGTCGGGCTTGGGGGACTTGCGCTCGTTCTTCGCCGCCGCCTTCAGCTCGTCGAGTTCGGCCTGGTACTGCGGCTTCTGATCGGCCGGCACGGTGTCGGGAACCTGGTCGGGGAGCTGGTCGAACCGGCTCGGCGAGTCCTCGAACGCGCAGGTGGTCCAACGTGCGGCCTCCCGGTCGTCCATGATCTTCTTCACCACGACGGCGGTCACGCCGGCGACGACGGCGACCACGACGGCGGTCGAGACCGAGGCGATGACGATCTTCCGCTTGCGCCGTGCGAGACGCTCGGTTTCGAGGCGTTCCTCGAGCTTCCGCTTGGCCGCCTCGCGGCGCTCCTCATTGGTGGTCACGCGGGTGGATCCTCCTGAATCCCGGCATAGTCTGCCGACGATCTGCGCGGACGTCACTTACTCGAGAGGCAAGTGTGCCAGTTGTACCTGAGAACAGCGTTCAGTGGGTGGTGGAGTGGGGTGTCGCGGCACGCGTGCCAGCGCGACCGCACCGCCTGTCGGCCGCCGTGGGCAGCTAGGACACAATGGAGGGACCCGCGACCCGATCCGAGACCCTCGAGGAGTGCCATGCTGATCACCGGATTCCCTGCCGGCATGTTTCAGACGAACTGCTACCTCGTGGCGGCCGAAGCCGGATCTGATGCGGTGATCATCGACCCGGGCCAGGACGCCGCGCCGCGCGTGCGCGAACTGCTCGCCGAGAACGACCTCACCCCGGTCGCCGTCCTGCTGACCCACGGCCATCTGGACCACACCTGGAACGCCACGCAGTTGTGCGACGAGTACTCCATTCCCGTCTACATCCATGCCGCCGACCGGCCGATGCTGACCGATCCCGGCCTGGGCATCGGGCGCGCGCTCGGCGCGATGATCGGCGACGAGAAGTTCCGCGAACCGGAGAAGGTCGTCGAGTTCGACGACGGTGAGCCCGTCGAACTCGCCGGCATCCACTTCTCGGTGGACCTCGCACCCGGCCACACCCAGGGCTCGGTGCTGTTGGGCATCGAGGTGACCGTTCCGGGGGAGTCCGGGTCCGACGCTCCGACGACGGTCCCGGTCTGCTTCTCCGGTGACGTGTTGTTCGCCGGGTCCATCGGACGCACCGACCTGCCCGGCGGCAACCATCAGCAGCTGCTCGACTCCATCGCCGCGAAGCTGCTGCCGTTGCCGGACGACACCCTGGTGCTGCCCGGGCACGGACCGCAGACCACGATCGCGCAGGAACGCGCTGCAAACCCCTTCCTGGTCGACCTTCGGGCTCCGGGAACCGACACCATCGCCACTGATCGACCGAAGGGACGACACGGACTGTGAGCGGAGCATTTCAGGCACCCCGGGGTATCCCGGACTACTTCCCGCCGAGTTCGGCGGATTTCCGGAAGGTGCGGGACACGCTCACCGACGCCGCGCGTCGTGCGGGATACGGACACATCGAGCTGCCGATCTTCGAGGAGACGGCGCTGTTCGCCCGCGGTGTCGGCGAGTCGACCGACGTCGTCAGCAAGGAGATGTACACCTTCACCGACCGCGGTGACCGGTCGGTGACGCTGCGACCCGAGGGCACCGCGGGCGTGGTGCGCGCGGTCATCCAGCACGGCCTCGACCGCGGTCAGCTACCGGTCAAGGTCTGCTACGCCGGACCGTTCTTCCGCTACGAGAAGCCGCAGACGGGTCGCTACCGGCAGCTGCAGCAGGTCGGCGTCGAGGCGATCGGCGTCGACGACCCGGCACTCGACGCCGAGGTCGTGGCCGTCGCCGACGAGGGTTACAAGCGACTCGGACTGTCCGGCTATCGCCTGGAGATCACCTCGCTCGGTGACGATGCGAGCCGCCCGCGCTACCGGGAGGCGTTGCAGGAGTTCCTCTTCGGGCTCGACCTCGACGAGGCGACCCGTAAGCGCGCCGAGATCAACCCGCTGCGCGTGCTCGACGACAAGCGTCCGGAGATCCGTGAGGCGACCGCGAACGCGCCGTTGCTGATCGATTATCTGTCCGACGAGGCGAAGGCGCACTTCGACCTCGTGCTGGCCAACCTGGACCGCCTCGGCGTGGCCTACGAGATCAACCCGCGACTCGTGCGCGGCCTGGACTACTACACCAAGACCACCTTCGAGTTCGTGCACGACGGTCTCGGCGCGCAGTCGGGCATCGGCGGCGGCGGACGCTACGACGGACTGATGCGCCAGCTGGGCGCCAAACAGGATCTGTCGGGTATCGGTTTCGGCATCGGTGTCGACCGCACGATGCTGGCGCTCGAGGCCGAGGGTGTCGCCGGCACCCAGGCGGCGCGCTGCCAGGTCTTCGGCGTCCCGCTCGGTGCAGACGCCAAGGCCGAACTCGTCGGCGTCGCAGGCTCATTGCGTGCTGCGGGCATCAGCGTCGACATCGCCTACGGCGATCGCGGACTCAAGGGTGCGATGAAGGCCGCCGACCGTTCGGGGGCGCGTCTGGCACTAGTTCTCGGTGAGAACGAACTGGCCGACCGTCAGATCGAGGTCAAGGACCTGAGCAACGGCGAACAGCACAAGGTGGCGCTCGACGATCTCGTCGCCGAGGTCGCCCGGCTGCTCGGCTGAGGTCGTCGGCACAGCGACTTCGCAGCCGGTCGGGTTGATTCTCGTCACTCGGAGCCTTCCTTTCCCGTGTCCTAGTAACGTCTCCGTCGGTCACGGCAGGCCAGCAGATCTGCGTCGCGGCCGCAATTGGTCACGCGGGCATGCCCAGTGTTCGCGATCTCAAGATCAGGCTGGGTCGACGGAGGGTGGTAGTTCGCCATGGCGGAGTTGAGTCCGAAGATCAAGCAGAAGAATGCCGATAAGTGGTTGTCTGCGCTCGCACAGGATCTGTTTCCCGGTGAGACCGTTTGGGCGTTCTTCGGGCGTGGGCGCATCAAGCCGGTGACCAACGCAATCGCGGTGACAAACGCAAGGGTTGTCGGCTTCTATGCGGCGGAGCGCACAACAGAAAAGCGACTTCCGCTCGTGGTCTTCGGCGACAAGATTCGTGGAATCGATTTTCGCGAGAAGATGGGGACGATCAGCGTCGTCGTATCGACCGATGTCGGGGACGTCGTCGTTGGCATTGTAGACAAGACCGAGGTCGACTTTGCGCGTTACTATCTGGACTACCTCTGGCGAAATGGCGTTGATCCGGCTGTCAGTGCGGGTGTGAAGCAGTTTCGCGAAGAATCTGCGGCCGCGGATACTGCGAGACAGGAATGGCTTCGTCAACGTGATTCCGTCGAAGTATTCGGCAGTGCGATGAAAGACAAGTGGTGGGATGCCTGCGCTCGCCACTCTCGCGACGGTGAGCTGCCGTGGTTCATCATCAACGGAGGTGCGGACGGGCGTCTGTTCGCATTCGAAGATCGCCTGGTGATCTCGAAGACCGGGGGGATGACGAGTTTCATGGCCGGGGCGACCGGTGGAGGGAGAGAGACAGTCTTCCACTATGTCGACATCACAAGCATCGAGTACAACAGCGGTTTCATCAACGGTGTGCTGGAAATTCTGACGCCCAGCTACCAAGGCACGGCGAATCACGACTTCTGGAACACCGGCAGAAATTCGAACAGCAATCCCTACGAATTGTCCAATGCCCTGCCACTTCCCAAGTTGATGTATCAGCAAGTGCAGCCGCGGATCAGAGAACTCCAGCAAAAGGTTGCTGCGGCGAAGCGTCCGCACGTCATTCTGCAAGAGCAGGTCGCGCCAAGGCCGTCGTCGAGCGGTGGTCTCGCTGATGAGCTCTCGAAGCTCGCCGACATGCATCAGCGCGGACTGCTCGATGACGCCGAGTTCAAGGCCGCGAAACAAGCAGCAATCGCAAAGCGCTCGTAGCGCCGAGATCCGGCGATGCGCGACGGATGAGGCGGAGGACTACGCGCTGAGCTCGGCGGCCAGCACGTCCAACGACGCAGCAGCAGGTGGCGCTCGACATGTCGTCGCCGAGGTCGCCCGGCTACTCGGCTGACGGCGGCGCGGGGAATCGCCCCTGCCTGTCAGGGGCGGCTCTCGTGCGCGCCGATCACACGGCTCCAGGGTTGAGCCGCGCACGCGCGAGTTCGCTCGCGGAGGCGCCCAACGAGAGCCACAGCGCGCTGACGTCGTCGGCAAGTTGCTCCCGGCTGACCGGGAGGGTGCCCTCGGCCCACGAGAGGATCGCCTGGGCCGTGCCGCCGATGACGAAGGCCGGCGCGGTGTGGGCGAGGGAATCGGCCTCGAGTTCGACGCCGTGGATGGTCCGCGCGTGTTCGACGAGGATCGCGGTGAGGCCGGCCATCGCGTCGGTTCGCCGGGTGAGCGCGGCAGGTGTCCCGGCTGCCCCGCCCAACAGGATTCGAGCCTTGCGCCGATCGGTGCCGAGCACACCGATGATCGCGTCGACCGCTCTGCGGGCCTGTACGTCGAGGGGGGCGTCCAGCGATGCCAGGTATGCGGCGATCGCCGACTGTGCGACCTCGGTCGAGATGGTGTCGATCACCGCGTCCGCGAGGGTGTCGAGATCGGGGAAGCTCTCGTAGAAGTAGCGCTTGTTGAGGCCGGCATCGGCGCAGATGCCGGCCACGGTCGCCGCCCGCCACCGTCCTTCACTCATGAGGGTCGAGGCGACGTCGACGAGCGCGGTGCGTCGGCGCGCGGACCTGTCCGCGGCGGACTCGCCGCCGTAGCTGCGCTCAGTGCTCGTCGAACTCACCGGCCCATCCTTCCATCCGCGATGCCTGGGGTGTTGACACCCCGCACCCTATCTGGCACATTTCGGTACCACATGGATGTGGCACGCGCTGGTACCAGAAATGAGGATGCGATGAGTGCAGAGTTGACCACGGCCGATCAGAGACGCGGAGGGGAGCGGGCGCCGCTCGCCATGCTGTCCGAACTTCGAGCGCTTGCCGCCGACCATCCGCACCGGGCGCGCGTGGAGACCTGGAACTATCTGCGCCAGTTGGGATCTCGTCAGGACCGGGAAGCTCTGCGGTTGTTGTTCGGCGAGGGTGACGAACCGGAAGGCCTCGACGGCAAACTCGAAGGCCAGATCGTCGGCAAGCTGTTCGGGATCCCCGAGGCCGCGCTGGCCAATCCGCTGATGAAGATCGATCCCACGTGGCGAGGGAAGTCGTTCGACGCGCGGGCGGGTACGGGTCTCAACCGGTTGTCTCCGATCGCGGCGGTGGTCATGCCGATCATCACCGCCGGCCACCTCGGTCTGCGCTACGTCGACGGTGAGATGGAGGGGTTCCACTTCGACCATGCCCCGGACATCGGGCTCATCGAGCCGCGGGTCCGGGTGCGGGCCCTCGATTACGGTGTCCCGCAGTACAACAACCCGGCGGTGCGCACGTTCCCGATCCGCCGGACCCGCGACGAGATCGTCGAACTGACACCGGGCGTGTACCTCGGTCGTGCGCTGCTGTTCGCGTCGGACGAGGAAGTGCGCCTGATCGCCTACTTCGCGCTGCGTCAGCCCGTGGGCAGCCCGCTGTGATCGCGCTTGCGGGTGCTCGCGTCTGCGTGACCGGCGGTGCTCGCGGGATCGGTGCCGCGACCGCCGCGGCGCTGGTCGAGCGTGGGGCGACGGTGTGGATCGGCGACCGTGACCTGGTGGCGGCCACCGCGACCGCCGACCGGCTCGGGCCCCGGGCACACGCCCATCATCTCGATGTCACCGACACCGACTCCTTCGCCGGGTTCATCGACGCGGCCTCGGCACGCGGGCCGGTCGACATGCTGGTCAACAACGCCGGAATCCAACACATGGGACGTCTCGTCGACCAGGACCTCGACGCGTTGCAGCGCGAGCTGGACATCAATCTCGGCGCGGTGCTGACGGGCACCCGCCTCGTTCTGCCCGGGATGATCGAGCGCGGACGCGGCCACGTGGTCAACGTGTCGTCGATGGCGGGCAAGATCACCACGCCGGGGATCGCGACCTACTGCGCCTCGAAGTTCGGGGTCGTGGCGCTCTCACGGGCGGTCCGCGCCGAACTGGCGGGCACCGGTGTCACGTTGACGACGATCATGCCCGCGGCCACCCGCACCGACCTCACCTCGGGGGTGCTGCTGCGACTGCAGCCGACGCTCGATCCCGCGGAGGTGGCGGCGGCGATCGTCGACAGCGCGCGGCACGGCCGGGGAGAGGTCACCGTCCCGCGGTACCTCGCCGGCATGGGAGTCCTCGAGGAACTCATCCCGTCGCCGATCATGTGGTGGCTCAAGAGGTTCGTCGGGGGAGTCGACTACGGGGCCTTCGACCCCGCCAGGCGGAAGGCCTACCTGGACCGCAGTCGGGCGTCGTAGGGGTCAGGCCTCGTGCCGGCCGGTCATCTCGTCGGCCAGTACGTCCAGCGACACA
This sequence comes from Gordonia sp. GONU, assembly GCF_024733855.1. NCBI lineage: Bacteria > Bacillati > Actinomycetota > Actinomycetes > Mycobacteriales > Gordoniaceae > Gordonia > Gordonia sp. GONU. Next base: position 95,444 of record NZ_JANRHB010000001.1, on the reverse strand, counting down.
CCGCCCAACGCCAGTGCGCGCGTGTGGAAGTCCTTGAGCGTCCACTCCGGATGAGCGCTCAGTGCGGCGTGCCTGGTGTGCTCCCAGACCCGTTGTCCCAGTGCGTATGACGGCGCTTGCCCGGGCCAGCCGAGGTAGCGGTCGAGTTCGAAGCGCAGCACCGAGTGGTCCATGGCGACCGAGGCGGTCAGGAACTCCCAGGCCTTCTCCGCGTCCCAGATCCCGCCACCGAGCGGCTCCGGAGCCGGCAGGCGGCAGTGCACACCGATGTCGACGACCACCCGGGCCGCGCGCAGCCGCTGGGAATCGAGCATGCCCATCCGATCGCCCGGATCCTCGAGCCAGCCGAGTTCGTCCATCAGCCGCTCGGCGTAGAGTGCCCAGCCCTCACCGTGTCCCGAGGTGAACGACGCCAGCTTGCGCCACGCGTTGAGGTCGGGATCGACGATGGCCGAACCGAGTTGGAGATGATGGCCGGGGACGCCCTCGTGGTAGACGGTCGTCTTCTCCTGCCACGTGTGGAAAACGGTCTGGTCGTCGGGGACCGCCCACCACATGCGGCCCGGCCGCGACAGGTCGGCGGTCGGCTGGGTGTAGTAGATGATCCCGGTCGACGACGGCGCCAGGCGGCATTCGAGGCGGGACAGTCGTTCCGGGATGTCGAAGTGGCGGCCGCCTAGTCCGGCGACGGCGGCGTCGGAGGTCTCCTGCATCCACTCCACGAATTCGTGACGATCGTGGATCTGGTACTGCGGCTGCCGATCCAGCCAGGCGAGGGTCTCGGCGACCCCGCGTCCGGGGAGGAGCCCCTCCGCGATCTCGTGCTGCTCGGCGACGATCTGTTCGAGGCGCGTGATCGCCCACGCGTAGGCCTCCTCCGGATCGGCGTCGGCGCCCAGATACGACGGCAGGTGGAGCAGGTAGCGGTCCCGGCCCACCGCGTCGTCGTCGACGGCAGACGGGAGGACCTGGGTCTCGAGGTAGTGGGCGAAGGTGCCGAACGCGGTCCGGGCCGCGTCGAGGGCGGTGCCCAGCGTGCCGGCGAGCGCCGGGTCGTCGGCGATGGCACCCGTGTTCTCGGCGATGGCATCGGTGGCCGAATCGGCCTGCCGGACCACCGCGGCGACCTGACGGCGCGCGATCGGGGGACCGTGCCGCAGTCGGTGTGCCAACCCGTCGACGGCCCGGTTCAACGCGCCGGGGATCGCGGTGAGGCGGGCGAGGAACACCTCGCGATCGGACCGGGTGTCGGTGGGCATCAGGTCGAAGATGTCCCGCATGGCCTGCAGCGGTGAAGCGATGACGTTGCACTCGCCGATGTGCTCACCCGCGTCCGCGAGGGCGAGTTCCCGTCGCAGTGATGCGGTCATCGTCGCGACGGTCACCCGGTCGATCGCGTCGGCGACGGGAGCGTCGGCCAGTGCGGCCAGGGTGTCTGCGGCGACCGCGGCCCGTTCGGCACACCCGTGCGCGGAGAAGTCGGTCAGCGCGTCGTTCCGGCCGTCGTACCCGACCTCGGTGCTCAGCAGCGGATCGAGCTCGCACAGTCGATCGAGGTGGGCCTCGGCGATCGCGTCCACTTCGGTGCGTCGACGGGGACTCGTGGGGGTTGCGGCCATGGGGGTCATCTCGACATCGCGTCAGAGGTCGTTGGTGGCGAAGGTGTCACACCGGTTGGGGTCGCCGGACTGGTATCCGATGCCGAACCACCGCGCACGCTGCGTGGCCGAACCGTGCGTCCAGCCCTCCGGGTTGGAGCCCGGTCCCTGGATGGTGTCGTCGCCGATCGCCTTCGCGGTCTGGATGACGGTCGTGATCTGCTGCTCGGAGATGGGGGCGAGCAGGGCATCGGGACCGTCGTCGGCGTGATTGGCCCAGACGCCGGCGAGGCAGTCGGCCTGCAGCTCCACGCGCACCGACCCCGAGCGCGGGCCCTGCGAACCCATCCGCTGGCCCTTGGCGAGGGCACCGGTGAGGTTCTGCACGTGATGCCCGTACTCGTGGGCGACCACGTATTCCTGGGCGAGCGGACCGTCGCTGCCGCCCATGCGGCGCAGCTGCGTGAAGAAGGACGGATCGAAGTAGGCGGTACGGTCGGCGGGGCAGTAGAACGGCCCGGTCGCCGCACTGGCCGCGCCGCACCCGGTGTTGACCGAGTCGGCGAAGATGACGGTCTTCGGCGGCTGGTAACCCGGCATGAGGTCCGACCACACGTCGTCGACGCTGACCGTGGTCGCCTTGATGCGGCAGATGGTGTTCTCGTTCGCCATCTCATAGGTGCAGGCGTCGAGCTGCTGCTGGATCTCGGCCGCAGCCGACGACGTTCCCTGCTGGCCGGTCTCGCCGCCGAGTAGTTCGCCGGGGTTCACGCCGAACAGCAGGGCGACGATGGTGATGAGCAGCCCTGCACCGCCGCCGAGCGCGATACGCCCGCCACCGCCGCCACCGCCGGAGACGTTGCCGGTGTCGATCGATCCGCTGCCTTGGAAGGTCACGCGGTCATTCTGGCACGCCGTGGTGCCCGCGCCGGACATCTCCGGGTGGCCGGATTCGGGGCACCGACGCCGATGCGGCACGATGGGTACCTGGCCTGCGTTTCCACCGGGTCACGAACAAGCCGACACAAACAACGCTTCTCCACGCCGCCCGCCAGCCGGGCCGGCCGTGTGACGTTGGGAAGGACTCTCAGTGCTCCGCACGCATTCCGCAGGTTCGCTGCGCCGCGCCGACGCGTCGCAGACCGTCACCGTCGCCGGTTGGGTCGCGCGCCGACGCGACCACGGCGGTGTGGTGTTCATCGACCTGCGCGACTCCACCGGCCTGGTGCAGGTGGTGTTCCGCGAGGAGACGGTGGCCACGGCCGCCCACCGCCTGCGCGCCGAGTACTGCGTCGCCGTCACCGGTGTGGTCGAGGTCCGTCCGGAGGGCAGCGAGAACCCGAACCTCAGCTCCGGCGAGGTCGAGATCAACGCCGTCGAACTCGAGGTGCTCAACGAATCGGCACCGCTGCCGTTCCAGCTCGACGAGTCGCCGGGCGAGGAGGCGCGTCTGCGTCACCGCTACCTCGACCTCCGGCGCGAGGGGCCGAGCGCCGCTCTGCGTCTGCGGTCGAAGGCCAACGCCGCCGCCCGCGGTGTCCTCGCCGCCCACGACTTCGTGGAGATCGAGACCCCGACGCTGACCCGTTCGACGCCGGAGGGCGCCCGCGACTTCCTGGTGCCCGCGCGTCTGCAGCCCGGCACCTTCTACGCCCTGCCGCAGAGCCCGCAGCTGTTCAAGCAGCTGCTGATGGTCGCCGGCATGGAACGCTACTACCAGATCGCGCGCTGCTACCGCGACGAGGATTTCCGCGCCGACCGCCAGCCCGAGTTCACCCAGCTCGACATCGAGATGAGCTTCGTCGACCAGGACGACGTCATCGCGGTCGCCGAGGAGGTCCTGGTGGCGCTGTGGAAGCTCATCGGCGTCGAGATCTCGACCCCGATCCCGCGCATGACCTATGCCGACGCGATGCGCCGGTTCGGTTCGGACAAGCCGGATCTGCGCTTCGACATCGAACTCGTCGAATGTGCCGAGTACTTCGCGAACACCCCGTTCCGCGTGTTCCAGGCGCCGTATGTCGGCGCCGTCGTCATGCCCGGTGGTGCCTCGCAGCCGCGCCGTCAGCTCGACGCCTGGCAGGAGTGGGCGAAGCAGCGCGGCGCCCGCGGCCTCGCGTACGTGCTCGTCGGCGAGGACGGAACCCTCACCGGTCCGGTCGCCAAGAACCTGTCCGAGGAGGAGCGCGCCGGGCTCGCCGCTCACGTCGGTGCACAGCCGGGCGACTGCGTCTTCTTCGCCGCCGGCGAGGTCAAGTCCTCCCGCGCCCTGCTCGGCGCCGCCCGCGGCGAGATCGCCTCGAAGCTCGGTCTGATCAAGCCGGACGACTGGGCATTCGTGTGGGTCGTCGACGCGCCGATGTTCGAGCCGACGGCCGAGGCCACCGCCTCCGGCGACGTCGCACTCGGCAACTCGGCATGGACCGCGGTGCACCACGCGTTCACCTCGCCCAAGCCGGAGTCGATCGAGAAGCTCGACACCGCTCCGGGTGAGGCGCTCGCCTATGCCTACGACATCGTCTGCAACGGCAACGAGATCGGCGGCGGCTCGATCCGTATCCATCAGCGTGACGTGCAGGAGCGCGTCTTCGAGATCATGGGCATCGGCCACGACGAGGCGCAGGAGAAGTTCGGCTTCCTCCTCGACGCCTTCGCCTACGGCGCCCCGCCGCACGGTGGCATCGCCTTCGGCTGGGACCGGATCACCGCGCTGCTCGCGGGTGAGGCCTCGATCCGCGAGGTCATCGCGTTCCCGAAGTCCGGCGGCGGCGTCGACCCGTTGACCGAGGCGCCCGCGGCGATCACCCCGCAGCAGCGCAAGGAGTCGGGCATCGACGCCAAGCCGGTGCCGCGTGGCGGTGCCGAGCAGGACGCGAGCGTCCCGGGCAAGGCGACGACGGACAAGGCAACGACGGACAAGGACAAGGCAACGACGGACAAGTAGTTCCGTCGAGCAACGAAAAGCGGTGGCCGAGCGTGAGTTCGGCCACCGCTTTCGTTTCCGGACGGTTGCCGCCGAGCGGGCGCCCACCACCTGTGAGAGATTCTCCCCATGTCTGCGAGCAAGGGATTCCCGGAGGTGCGTCGGTGACGATCAAGGTGGCTCTCGAACACCGGACGAGCTACTCCTTCGATCGCCCGACGAAGATCTACCCGCATGTGGTCCGCCTGCGCCCCGCGCCGCACTCGCGGACGCCGATCGAGGCCTATTCGCTGAGGGTCGAGCCCGGTGAGCACTTCCTCAACTGGCAGCAGGACGCGTTCAGCAACTACCTCGCGCGGCTCGTGTTCCCCGAGCCGTCGACCTCGCTGAGCATCACCGTCAGCCTCGTCGCCGACCTGACGGCGATCAACCCCTTCGACTTCTTCATCGAGGACTGGGCCGAGCACTACGGGTTCGAATACCCCGAGGAGCTGCGCCGCGACCTCGAGATCTTCCTGCGGCCGGTGGGCGTCGGCGAGGGCGAATTCGCCGGTGCGCCGGTCCATCCGGAGGTCGCCGCCTTCGCCGCGCAGAACAAGCCGGTCGGCAGGACGCGTGTCATCGACTTCCTGGTGGCGCTGAACACCGCCGTGCGCGAGGCCGTCGGTTACACCGTGCGTCTCGAGGCAGGGGTGCAGACACCCGAGTTCACGCTGTCGAGTGCCATCGGTTCGTGCCGCGACTCGGCGTGGCTCCTCGTGGCGTTGCTCCGCGAACTCGGCCTGGCTGCGCGGTTCGTCTCCGGCTACCTCGTGCAGCTGACCTCCGACATCACGTCGCTCGACGGGCCCTCGGGTCCCGACGCCGACTTCACCGACCTGCACGCCTGGACCGAGGTCTACCTGCCCGGCGCCGGTTGGGTCGGTCTGGACCCGACGTCCGGCCTGTTCGCCGGCGAGGGACACATCCCGCTCGCGGCCACGCCGCATCCGGTGGGGGCCGCACCGATCACCGGCGCGACCGGTCCCTGTCACGCGACGCTCGACTTCTCCAACACCGTCACGAGATTCCACGAGGACCCGCGCGTCACCCTGCCGTACACACCCGAGCAGTGGAACCGCGTCGTCGACCTCGGTGCACTCGTGGACGAACGCATGGAGCGCGACGACGTCCGCCTCACGATGGGTGGCGAACCGACCTTCGTGTCCATCGACAACCAGGCCGACCCCGAGTGGAACACCGCCGCCGACGGACCCCACAAACGGCTCCTGGCATCCCGTCTCGCCGAACGGCTCAGGGGGGCCTACGCCCCGCAGGGTCTGGTGCGGCGCAGCCAGGGCAAGTGGTATCCCGGAGAACCGTTGCCGCGCTGGCAGATCGAGATCATCTGGCGCGCCGACGGCGAACCGATCTGGCGTGACCCAGACCTGCTCGCCGATCCGTGGTCGATGCCCGAACAGTGTGGCGCGGCGATCGAGACGGAGACCTACGGCGCCCACCCGGACACGAGCGGCGGTGGAGAACCGGCCCGGGCCGAACCGGCACACAAACTGCTGACCGCGTTCGCGGCGAATCTCGGTCTGCCCACGGAACAGGTGCTGCCCGCCTACGAGGATCCGCTCGTGCGGATGCGCGAGCTGGCCACCATGCCGCCCGGAGACCCCGGCGACGACCCGACCCTGCCCACCGCACGGAGGTTCACCCAGGCGGAGTTCGACGTCGAGCTGGATAGCCTGGCGGACGGCGACGAGGAGGTACTGGCGCCCGAGAACGATTCGGTGGCCCGGCGTCGCTCCGTGTTGTCCCGGCTCGACGCCGCGGTCACCGACCCCAGCGCCCACGTCCTTCCGCTGAACCGGTCGGAGGACCGGACCGCCTGGCAGAGTGCGGTGTGGTCGACCCGGCGCGGTCGGATCGTCCTCACGCCGGGTACCTCGCCCGCGGGTCTGCGCCTGCCGCTGAACTCACTGTCATGGGGGCCGTCGCCGACCCTGTTCGAGGCCGACCCGTCGGCGCGCCACGACGCTCTGCCCATCGACCCGGCCGCCGCACTCGGGCACACCGTGCGCGCGGTGGACCCGACGCAGTTCCTGCCGCGCACGGCGCTCGTCGCCGAGGTCCGCGACGGCGTCACATACGTGTTCATGCCGCCCACGTCGACGGGCGAGGAGTTCCTCGCCCTCGTCGAACTGGTGGAGGGCGCCGCCGCGACGACCGCGACCCCGGTCGTGATCGAAGGCTATGGGCCGCCGTCGGATCCGCGCCTGACGTCGCTGTCGGTGACTCCCGACCCGGGCGTCATCGAGGTCAACATCCAGCCGACGGCGAGCTTCGCCGAACAGTCCGAACTGCTCGAGTCCCTCTACGATCACGCCCGCCGCGTCCGGCTCGGCACGGAGAGCTTCGACCTCGACGGCAGCCACGGCGGCACCGGCGGCGGCAACCACATCACGCTGGGCGGTACGACGCCCGCCGACTCGCCGATGTTGCGCCGTCCCGATCTGCTGGTGTCGATGCTGACCTACTGGCAGCGCCACCCGTCGCTGTCCTATCTGTTCTCCGGCCGCTTCGTCGGCACCACCTCGCAGGCGCCGCGCGTCGACGAGGGCCGGGAATCGGCGCTCTACGAGTTGGAGATCGCCTTCGCCGAGATCGACCGGCTCGCCGCGAGGACCGGAACCGGCGAGGGGTCGCCGCCGAATCCGTGGGTCGCCGACCGTGCGTTGCGGCATCTGCTCACCGACATCACCGGCAACACCCACCGCGCCGAGTTCTGCATCGACAAGCTCTACAGTCCCGACTCGGTGCGCGGGCGGCTCGGACTGCTGGAACTGCGTGCCTTCGAGATGCCGCCGCACCACCGGATGGCGATGGTCCAGTCGCTGCTGGCGCGCAGCCTGGTGTCGTGGTTCTGGGGCAAGCCCTACCGGGCCCGGCTCATCCGCCACGGCGGCGACCTGCACGGCAAACATCTGTTGCCGCACCACGTCATCGCCGACATCGCGCTCGTCGCCGAGGAACTCCGCGAGGCGGGCTACCCATTCGAGACCGCCTGGCTCGATCCGTTCACCGAGTTCCGTTTTCCGCGGCTGGGGACCGTGCAGATCCGCGACCAGGAAGTCGAACTGCGCGGCGCCATCGAACCGTGGAACACGCTGGGGGAGGAGTCGACCGGAACCGGTACCGCCCGCTACGTCGATTCCTCGATCGAACGGGTCCAGGTGCGTGTCCTCGGCGGTGAGGACGATCGTTACCTGTTGACCTGCAACGGTTTCCCGATCCCGCTCCGGTCCACCGGCCGATCCGGCGAACGGGTGGCGGGCATCCGGTTCCGGGCCTGGCAGCCGCCGAGCGCTTTGCATCCGACGATCAGCATCGACACCCCGCTGACCTTCGACCTCGTCGACACCGTCAACGGGCGGTCGGTGGGCGGCGCGACCTACCACGTCGTCCATCCGGGTGGACGCGCCTACGACCGACCACCGGTGAACGCCGTGGAGGCCGAATCGCGCCGCAACGGGCGCTTCGAGGCGACCGGTCACACAACCGGCACCGTCGACGTCGGGCTTCTCCGGGAACGACAGGCCCGGCAGGCCATCGACTTCGGGGTCCCTGGGATCCTGGATCTGCGTCGGGCACGTACAGTTCTCCGGTGACTTCTTCGCCGGGCAACGCTTCCGCGGTGTTCGATGCCTCCACGGTCTTCGATCGTTACCGGAACGAGGGTTACACGCTCTTCGACGTCCCCGGACCCGGCGATGCCGAACCGGCCGCCGGCGCCCACCACGACGAGCTCCTCGACTCCGCCGGCATCGTTCGTCCCGCGTGGGAAGATCTCGTCCGGCTCTATCAGCGGCGCGGTGACGCCCGGTTGCGCGAGTCCGCGGATCGTCTCGCCGCGGCGGTCCGTGACGACGGTGTGGTCTACAACGAGTTCGACGGTCAGGCCACGCACACCCGAGACTGGGACATCGACGCGGTGCCGCTCATCGTCGACGGTGTCGAGTGGGCCGAGCTGGAGAGGGCCATCACCCAGCGGTCGATGCTGCTCGATCTGCTGCTGCGTGATCTCTACCGCGACCAGAAGACAATCACCTCCGGTCTCGTGGCCCCCGAGATGGTCTTCGGGCACCCCGGCTACATCCGCAAGGCGGCACGTCTCGAGGTCGCCGGACCTCACGCCCTGTTCCTGCACGCGGTCGACGTATCGCGTTCCGCCGATGGGCGTTTCGTGGTCTACCGGGACCGCACCCAGGCCCCGTCGGGCATCGGCTTCTCGATCGTCGGCCGCAGACTGCTGACCAAGACGTTCCCGCAGGTGTTCCAGGCCTGCGCGCCGCGACCGGTGACCGGTTTCGTCGGGACGATGCGCCTCGCGCTCGCCGAGTACGCCCCGCCCGGGGTCGACGACCCGACGGTCGCCGTGCTCAGCCCGGGAAGCATGTCCGAGACTGCCTTCGACCAGGCCTACCTCGCCTCGGTTCTCGGCTATCCGCTGGTCGAAGGTGCGGACCTCACCGTGCGTGACGGCGCGGTCTACATGCGTTCGCTCGGGCGGTACAAGCGGGTCGACGTCCTGCTGCGCCGCGTCGACGCCGCATATTCCGACCCGCTCGATCTGCGGACCGATTCCCGACTCGGCGTCGCCGGTCTGGTGGAGGCGATCTCGCGAGGCAACGTCACGGTGCTGAACACGCTGGGGTCCGGTGTTCTCGAGAATCCCGCGCTGCACACCGTGCTCGAACGGCTTGCGCCGGTCCTGCTCGACGAGGAACTCGCGCTCGGGTCGGTCACCACCTACTGGGCCGGAGATGCGCTGGAGCGCAGCAAGATCCAGAGTCGCATCGGTTCGCTGGTGCTGACCGACACCCGCACCGACGACGAGTTCATCGGGCCGTTGCTCGACGCGCGAACCCGTGCCGAGGTCGCCGCGCGGATCGAATCGCAACCGTGGGCCTGGGTCGGGCGCGAACTCGACGCCTACTCGGTGGCGCCGACCGTCACCGCCGGGACGCGACCCGGACGTCACACGACCGCGCTGCGTGCCGCGCCCGTGTCGGTGCGGGCCTTCAGCGTCGCCCAGGGGCCCACCTACGCGGTGATGCCGGGTGGTCTCGGCGCCGTCCTGGCCGACGGGGTCGAAGGGGCCGCCCACCACGTCGTGTCGGCCAAGGACGTCTGGGTCACCAGCACGGAGGTCGGCGGACACGTGTCGCGCCGTTCGGAGACCCGTGTCGAACCGGCCGGCGAGGTCGTACCCGAGACGGGCCGGCCCGTGCCGCTCGAGTACTCGGAGGTCGCGGCTGCCGCGAGTCCCCGCGTGCTCGCCGATCTGTTCTGGCTCGGCCGCTACGCCGAACGCACCGAGCAGGTCACCCGGCTGGCGAAGGTCTCGCGCCAGCGCTATCAGGACTTCCAGTACCGCCCATGGATGTCGGGGACCCCGGCGGTACCGCTGCTGCTGCACGCGGTCGCCACGATCACCGGAACCGACGGCTACCTCGACACCGCCGATCTGCTGGTCTCGGGCACCGACCGTCAGCCCGCGCCGGACCAGGTCAACGAGGCCATCGAGAAGATCGCCGATCTGACCGTCGCCCGCTCGATCCCGGGTACGGTCGCCTACTCGGTCGACCGGCTCGTCGGTTCTGCCCGGGCGGTCCGTGACCAGATGTCGACCAGTACCTGGATGGTCCTGGCGCCCGTCGAACGGGTCGTCGCGAGCACCGCGCGGCTGGTCTCGCGGTCGCGGGCGGAATCCGATTCCGCCCTGGACCTAGGTCCGGATCTGGCGCGGGCCCACGAGGAGGTCCTCCACGGCGTGCTCGCGCTGACCGGCCTGCAGGAGGAGTCGATGGTCCACGACCCGGGCTGGATGTTCATGGATCTGGGCCGGCGCATCGAACGCGCGATCACCCTCGCCCACCTGACTCTCGCGATGTTCGCGCAGGCGCACGACACCGACGTCGAACAGGCGCTGCTGGAGTCGTATCTGGTCGCCAACGAGTCGTCGGTGATCTACCGGCGCCGCAACCGCGGTCTGTACCGGTTCTCGAGCGTCGCCGAGTTGCTGCTGTTCGACCCGACCAACCCGCGGTCGATGATCTTCCAGCTCGAGAAGATGAACCACGATCTGACGTCGGTACCCGAACCGCTGCGCTCGGCCGGGGCCGAACGAGGTGTGCAGGACATGATCGCCGAGCTGCGTCGGAGCGGGCCGGCGGACCTCGCCGGCGTCGACTCACAGGGCCGCCGGGCAGCGCTCGCCGACCTGATGACCGCGCTCCGCGCGGGGGCCCGCGACCTGTCCGATCTGCTGGCCAGGAGCCGTTTCGCCATGCCTCGCCAGGCGCAGCCGATCTGGGGCGGAGGTGAGATGTGAGCACGCGCGTCTACCGGGTCATGCATCGCACCCGGTACACCTACAACGACGACGTGTCCTCGTCGTACGGCCGCTGCTACCTGACCCCGCGCGACCTGCCCGGACAACGGGTGCGGTCGACCACGGTCGACATCGAACCCGAACCCGACGACCGGTCGACGGGCATCGACGTCTACGGGAACCACGACAGCTACTTCCACGTCCGCACCGCGCACCGGGAACTGACGGTCACCGCACGGTCGGTCGTCGAGGTGGATCCGGTCGATCAGGGCGTGCTCATCGGCCCCGCGGCCCGGGCCCCGTGGGAGTCGGCACGCCCGGCGGTGGTCGGGGGCCGCGAGGCCGCGCTCGCCGTCGAGTTCGTCCTCGATCTCGACCCGCCGGAGATCACCCGGTCGGTGCGCGACTACGCCGCCGCGGTGTTCACCCCTCAGCGTCCGCTGATCGAGGCGGTCACCGACCTCACGACCCGGATCTTCACCGACTTCGCCTATCGTTCCGGTTCGACGGCCATCTCGACGCGGGTCGACACCGTCATGCAACGACGCGAGGGCGTCTGCCAGGACTTCGCCCGGGTCGCGATCGCGTGCCTGCGCTCGGTCGGACTCGCCGCCCGCTACGAATCGGGCTACCTGGCGACCGACCCGCCGCCGGGCAAGGAGAAGATCTTCGGCGCCGACGCGAGCCATGCGTGGGCGGCGGTCTGGATGCCCGACGGCCGCTGGCTGGCGTTCGACCCGACCAACGACAAACTGGTCGACGAACGCCACGTCACGCTGGCCTGGGGCCGCGACTACGACGACGCCCCGCCGTTGCGCGGGGTCATCTACACCGACTCGACGAAGAGCCACATCGACGTCTCCGTGGACGTGAGTCCGGCGCAGTCACCCGAACCCGGAACCGGGGCCTGAGACACCGCGCGTCGGGACCATCGCGGGCACATCGCGGCACGAATTGTGACCAGGGCACCGAAACCCCTGCGACGCAGTGGTTTCGACGCACACGCTCGCGGGTACAAGATCCGCAACGTCGTACAGAAGGATGAACAATGGTGTTGCACCCCCGTTGCAACGGGTACCTTGGGATACGCCATGACGGTCATTACTGAAAGCCGCATCACCAGCGTGGTGCGGGCGGCAGAGGCGCTGCTGTCACACCGCGCCGGTTCCTCGGTAGTCCTCGACGACCCCGAGGACCTCGGAGGTAGCGGCCGTACGACGGTCGTTCGGGTGCGGGTGGCGCAGAACCCCCTCAGCATGGACCGTTCGCTGGTGATCAAGGCGTTGCCCGAGCACGAGGACCCGCAGGCCTTCCACCGCGAGATCGCGTCGTACAAGTACGCCACCGCGCTCCCGAACGAATCGCGACCGGGCCCTCAGCTCATCGCCTCCGACCCCGACCTGCGCCTGATGGTTCTCTCTGATCTCGGTCACGGCCGGTCGATGATGGAGTTCCTCGACGGCGACGACCCGGTGGAGACCTCCCGCGCGGTGAGCGCCTGGGGTCAGGCCCTGGGCCGCATGCACGCGGCGACCGTCGGCGGCGAGATCGACTTCCTGGCGCTGGTCCGCCGCGGCCCGTCGGGTACCGAGGGGCGCGACATCCTCCGTGACGAGGCCAGACACTCGGTCGATGCGCTCTCCGGACAGGCCGCCGCGCTCGGTGTGCAGGTGCCGGATCGGGTTCTCGAGGCGCTCGAGACCGCCGCCGCCCTGTTCGACGACGGCGAGCACCGCGCGTTCAGCCCGTCGGACGTCGGTCCCGAGAACATCATGCTCAACGACGACGGCGTGCAGTTCATGGACTACGAGTGGGGCGGGTTCCGCGACGCCACCCTCGACATCGCCTACGCCGTGGTCACCATGTCCGCGCAGCTGCCCGCGCGCGCCGCGTCCCGCGCCACCGACCTCGAGGTGTCGATGGTTGACGCCTGGCGCTCCGAGGTGAACCCGATCTGGCCGGCCCTCGCGCACGAGCGCGAGATGCAGCGCAAGGTGCTCGTCGCCCGGCTGCTGTGGGTATGGCTGTCGACCGCCTGGATGCTGCCTGCCGACACCGACCTGGTCGACCCGGAGTCCGCGATCGGTCAGGACGCCGACGCGAGCCTGGAGATCCCCCCGTTCGACGCGGCACTCCAGAACTCCGCAGCGGGTACCCCGATCGAGAGTGGCGGATTCACCCACGACTGGGCGCTGCACACGAACGATCCGCGCGTCCTCGTATCCCGCTGGACCGATCTCGCGGCAGCCGCCGGCCGTGCCGGTGAGGACGCGATCGCCGACTTCGCGACCGCAACGGGCCTCGCGTTGCAGCGCATCTGGATGGCCTGATCGGCTCGTGGACGGATTGTTCGACCCGCCCGTGGATCCCCGGGCCGGAACCGGTGTGCCGACGCCCGGCGCCAACGGACTGACCGCGGCGCCGTCACCGACCGCACCGCTCGCGGTCCGGATGCGCCCACAGACCCTCGACGAGATCGTCGGCCAGCAGCACCTGCTCGGCGACGGTTCGCCGCTGCGGCGCCTGATCAGCGGGGTCGGTGCGGCATCGGTGCTGCTCTACGGCCCGCCGGGCACCGGCAAGACGACGATGGCGTCCCTGATCGCGCGCGCGACCGGCGGCCGGTTCGAGGCGCTGTCGGCGCTGTCCGCGGGCGTCAAGGAGGTGCGCGCCGTCATCGACGTGGCGAGGCGCCGCTTGATCGAGGGCCAGCAGACGGTCCTGTTCATCGACGAGGTCCACCGCTTCTCCAAGACCCAGCAGGACGCGCTGCTCGACGCGGTGGAGAACCGCATCGTGCTGCTCGTGGCGGCGACCACCGAGAACCCGTCGTTCTCTGTCGTCGCGCCCCTGCTGTCGCGGTCGCTGGTGCTCCAGTTGCGGTCGCTCACCGACGACGACATCCGTGAGGTGCTCACCCGGGCCGTCGCCGACCCGCGTGGCCTCGACAGGCAGGTGGAGGTGACCGACGCCGCCTACGATCACCTGGTGGCGGTCGCCGGCGGCGACGCCCGCCGGGCGCTGACGGCGCTCGAGGCGAGTGCCGACTCGACCACCCGGGTCGACCTCGCCGACGTGGAGACGGCCATCGACCGCGCGGCGGTGCGCTACGACCGCGACGGCGATCAGCATTACGACGTGACCAGCGCGTTCATCAAGTCGATCCGCGGTTCCGACGTCGACGCCGCGGTGCACTATCTGGCGCGGATGATCGCGGCGGGGGAGGACCCGCGCTTCATCGCGAGGCGCCTGATGATCCACGCCAGCGAGGACATCGGCATGGCCGATCCCACCGCGCTGCAGACCGCGGTGGCCGCCGCGCAGGTGGTCAACCTCGTCGGCATGCCCGAGGCCAAGCTGGCATTGACCCAGGCCACCATCCATCTGGCGACCGCACCCAAGTCGGCCGGAGTGGTGTCGGCGATCGGCGCCGCGCTCGCCGACGTCGAGGCCGGCAAGGCCCGAGCGGTACCCGCCCACCTGCGCGACAGCCACTACGCAGGGGCCAAGAAACTCGGCAACGGCGTCGCCTACCAGTACCCGCACGACCATCCGGACGGGGTGGTGGCCCAGCAGTACGCGCCGGACGACCTCGTGGGCGTCGACTACTACGAGCCCACCGATCATGGGCTCGAACGCGAGATCGGGCCGCGCGTCGCACGCCTGAGATCCATCGTCCGGGGTGCCGTCACACGTCGCCGATCCCGCTGATCACGGCGGGGATGACGTACCGGGACCGGTTCCGCGACGCGCCGACGGTACTCTGGGATGTCGCGACAACCAACGGCGAGGACAAGACCAACAGTGCAGACGCATGACATCCGGAAGCGCTTTCTGGACCACTTCATCAAGGCCGGCCACACCGAGGTGCCCAGCGCCTCGCTGTTGCTCGACGACCCCAACCTGCTGTTCGTCAACGCCGGCATGGTTCCGTTCAAGCCGTACTTCCTGGGCGAGCAGACCCCGCCGTACTCCCGCGCGACCAGCGTCCAGAAGTGTGTCCGCACCCTCGACATCGACGAGGTCGGCATCACCACCCGCCATAACACCTTCTTCCAGATGGCGGGCAACTTCGCCTTCGGTGACTACTTCAAGCGCGAGGCCATCAACTTCGCGTGGACCCTGCTGACCAACAGCGTGGAAGACGGCGGCTACGGCATCGATCCGCAGAAGCTGTGGCCCACCGTCTATCTCGACGACGACGAGGCCGAGGCCATCTGGCGCGACGAGATCGGTGTGCCCGCCGAACGCATCCAGCGTCGCGGCCTGAAGGACAACTACTGGTCGATGGGCGTCCCCGGTCCGTGTGGTCCGTGTTCGGAGATCTTCTACGATCGCGGCCCCGAATACGGCATCGAGGGCGGCCCGGAGGCCGACGAGGACCGCTACATCGAGATCTGGAATCTCGTGTTCATGCAGAACGTCCGTGGTCCGGGGGGTGGCAAGGACAATTACGAGATCCTCGGGCCCCTGCCCAAGAAGAACATCGACACCGGCATGGGCGTCGAGCGCGTCGCCTGCATCCTGCAGGGCGTCGACAACGTCTACGAGACCGACCTGCTCAAGCCGATCATCGATCTGGCCGCCGAACTCACCGGCCGCGCCTACGGCGCCGGCTCGCATGCCGACGATGTGCGCTTCCGCGTGATCGCCGACCACGCCCGCACCTCGGCGATGCTGATCGGTGACGGCGTGCTGCCCGGCAACGACGGCCGCGGCTACGTGCTGCGTCGCCTGCTGCGCCGCGTCGTGCGGTCGATGCGTCTGCTGGGGGCCGGGGACAACCAGGCCACCATGGGCGCGATCATCGGCAAGGTCATCGACCTGATGGCCCCGTCGTATCCGGAACTCGAGACCGAGCGCACCCACATCGTGGACGTCGCGGTGGGCGAGGAGACCTCCTTCGCCAAGACGCTGGCCGCCGGTTCCAAGCTGTTCGCCGACGCCGCGACCGCCACCAAGAAGTCTTCGAGCACCACCATCACCGGCGCCGACGCGTTCACCCTGCACGACACGTACGGCTTCCCGATCGACCTCACGCTCGAGATGGCCGCCGAGGCCGGACTGTCGGTGGACCAGGAGGGCTTCACCGCCCTGATGGCCGAGCAGAAGCAGCGCGCCAAGGCCGATGCCACGGCGCGAAAGACCGGGCACGCCGACCTGAGCGTGTACCGCGACTTCCTCGACCGCGGACCCACCGAGTTCACCGGCTTCGACGAACTCGTCTCCGAGGCGCGCGTCCTCGGACTCGTCGCCGACGGCGCACGTGTGCCCGTGGCGACGGCCGGGCAGGAACTCACCCTCGTGCTCGACCGCACCCCGCTCTATGCCGAGTCGGGTGGCCAGATGGCCGACGTCGGCACCATCACCACCGGTTCCGGTGTGCGCCTCTCGGTCACCGACGTGCAGAAGGTCGGAAAGTCGGTGTGGCTGCACAAGGTTCGGGTGGACGAGGGCGAGATCGAGGAGGGTGACGAGGTCCTCGCCGCCGTCGACACCGCATGGCGCCACGGAGCGACGCAGGGCCACTCGGGCACCCACATGGTGCACGCCGCCCTGCGCGAGGTGCTCGGACCCGGTGCGACGCAGGCCGGTTCGCTGAACCGTCCGGGCTACCTGCGTTTCGACTTCAACGCCCGCGGACCGGTGACCGAGTCCCAGCGTCGGGAGATCGAGGAGATCGCCAACGCGGCCGTCGAGGCCAACTATCAGGTCAACACCTTCGAGACCGGACTCACCGAGGCCAAGGCGATGGGCGCGATGGCGCTCTTCGGCGAGAACTACGGCGATGTCGTCCGCGTCGTCGAGATCGGCGGCCCGTTCTCGATGGAGCTGTGCGGTGGCACACATGTCGTGTCGTCGTCGCAGATCGGTCCGATCACGCTGATCGGCGAGTCCTCCGTCGGCTCCGGGGTGCGCCGCGTCGAGGCTTACGTCGGCATGGACTCGTTCCGTTTCCTGTCGAAGGAGCGAGCGCTGCTCGCCGGTCTGGCGTCGTCGCTGAAGGTGCCGTCCGAGGAGGTGCCCGGCCGCGTCGAGCAGCTCGTCACCAAGCTGCGCGACGCCGAGAAGGAACTCGCACGGGTGCGTGCCGAACAGGCGCAGACGGCCGTCTCCGGTCTCCTCGACACCGCGACCACCATCGGCTCCACGCTCGTCGTCGAGGGCCGGGTCCCCGGGCTCGACGCCAACGGACTGCGTTCGGTCGTCACCGACCTGCGTGGCCGGGTCGCCGACCGCCAGGCCGTGATCGCCATCTTCTCGCCGAACGGCGAGGGACCGGATGCCAAGGTGCCGTTCGTGATCGCCACGACCGCCGCGGCCCGCGACGCCGGTATCAAGGCCGGCGACCTCGTCAAGGAGGTGGCGCCGCTCGTCGGTGGCCGTGGAGGTGGCAAGCCCGACCTCGCCCAGGGATCGGGAACCGAACCCGGCGGTGTCGACGCCGCCCTGTCGCGTATCCGTGAGTTCGTCGGCTGATGCCTTCAGATCAGGGCCCGTCGCCCCGACGCGGTCGCCGACTCGGCATCGACGTCGGGAGTGTCCGGATCGGTGTCGCGGTGTGCGACCCCGACGGCATCCTCGCCACACCGGTCGAGACGGTCCGCCGAACTCCTTCGGCCGCAACCGATCTCGACCGGATTGTGGACCTGGTGAACGAGTACGAGGCGATCGGCGTCGTCATCGGGCTGCCGAAGACGCTGAAGAACACGACCGGGGTGGCCGCGGAGACCGCGCGCGCCTTCGGGGACCGGCTCGCCGAGCGCATCGCGCCGGCCGAAGTGCATTGGCAGGATGAACGTTTCACCACCGTGACCGCGCAGCAGGCGCTGCATGCGAGCGGCCGGTCGGTGAAGTCGTCACGAGGGGTCATCGATCAGGCGGCCGCGGTCGCTATCCTTCAGGGATGGCTGGATGCGCGACGGTGAGTCCGATGGTCCCTCGACAGAGTCGGGAGGGGAACCGGCGGTGACCGAAGAACGGCGTCGTACGCGACACCGGGACAACCATGGCGGCCGTGCCGAGGGCATGGATCCGGAACGTCTGCGGTATTTCACGCAGCCGGCCGAGGGGTCGCCCAACACACGGCATCGTCGTCGGCGTACGGGACAGCTCGGCGAGCCCGGTGACCTCGCGAACCCGCCTCAGGGCGGCACGGCGGGTCATGTCGGTGCCCCCCGGCGTGCGACGCCCGTCCGGATCCCGCCGGGCGGACAGCCCCCGCGGCCTCCGCGTACCCAGGCGGCACCTCCGCCGCCGGTCGCTCCGCGCCGGCCCGCGCCGCCGCCCCCTCCGCCGACGCCCGCTCACGAGGCGGCCGACACCGCCGAGCCCGAGCTGCCGCAGGCCCCAACCGAGTACCTCGAACCACGCTACGACGAGCGCGAGTTCAGCGACGTCGACAATCAGGAGTCCGCGTACCCCGAGTCCGCGTACGCCGAACCCGCGTACGCCGAACCCGTGCCGGACGGCCGGCGCGGACACGGCGGTCGCGACGAGGAGGACTGGTGGCCGGGCGCCGACGACGTCGAGCCGGCACCGGCATCACGGCGCCCGCGACGACGCTCCCGCGCGAACCAGAAGAAGCGCCGGGTGGTTCTGGCGCTCGCTGTCGTGTTCATGCTCGCGCTCGTCGGCGGCGTCGGATACTACGGTCTGCGTGCGACCGGGGTTCTGGAGTCGCGTAAGGACTACACCACCACGGCGGGCGCCGGCGACGTGATCGTCGACATCCCCGAGAACTCGACCCTCGCCGACTTCGGGCGCATCCTGGTCGACGCCGATGTCGTCGGCAGTGTGCGTGCCTTCATCGACGCCGCGGACGGTCAGCCGATGTCGGGTGGGCTCTACAAGATGAGGACCCAGATCCCGGCGTCGACCGCCGTGGAGATGCTCACCGACGACAGCGCCCAGCACCGCGTCGGACGCGTGGTGATCCCGCCGGGTCTCCAGCTCGACTCCAAGACCGGCATCGACGGCAAGATCACGCCGGGTATCTTCCAGATGATCCAGGACGCCACGTCGACCGAGGTCAACGGCCAGCCCGAGGGCGTCACCGTGGCCCAGCTCGAGGAGGCGGCCGCGAAGGCGACCCCCGAGGAGCTCGGGGTGCCCGAGTGGGCTAGGGAGAACGTGGCGTCGATGACCGGGGACCACCGCCGCATCGAGGGCCTCATCGCGCCGACGACGTGGGAACGCGTCGAACCCGATCACACCGCCGTGCAGATCCTCAACGAGATGATCACCCAGAGCGCGGTGATGTTCGACCAGTGGGGGCTGGTGGACAACAACAAGTCGGGACTGGCGCCGTACGAGACGCTGATCGCCGCGTCGATCGTCGAACGCGAGGTGCGCCACGTCGAGGACGCCCCCAAGGTCGCCCGCGTCATCCGCAACCGTCTCGACGAGGATCAGCGGCTGGAGATGGACTCGACGCAGAACTACACCGCCGCCGTCACCAACATCGACGTGCACGGTGAGGCCTACAAGGCCGACAACGAGTGGAACACCTACCGCTACAAGGGTCTTCCGCCGACCCCGATCGCGGCCGTCGGTGTCCCGGCACTCGAGGCGATGCTCGACCCGGCACCGGGATCGTGGCTGTATTTCGTGACCGTCGACACGGCGGGAACCACGTTGTTCGCGAACACCTTCGAAGAACACAAGCGCAATCGCCTCGTCGCCTGTCAGAACAAGCTGGTGTCGACGGGATGCCGGTGATCCGTTCGCCGTACGGGGATCACCGCCGGGCGGCGGTGCTCGGTTCGCCGATCGGCCATTCGCGGTCACCGGCGGTGCATCTCGCCGCCTATCACGCCCTCGGACTCGACGGCTGGTCCTACGACCGGATCGAGTGCACGGCCGACGAGCTGCCCGGGATCGTGTCGGGCGCGGCACCCGAGTTCATCGGGTTCTCGGTGACGATGCCGAACAAGCTGGCCGCGCTGGACTTCGCGACCGAGCGGACCGAACGTGCTGCGCTGGTCGGATCGGCGAACACTCTGGTGCGCACCGATGACGGCTGGCGGGCCGACTGCACCGACATCGACGGCATGACGGGCGCGCTGGCGGCACTGGGCGTCGACGCCGACATCGCCGCGGGGGCCGCCCCCGATGCGGTCGTGATCGGCGCCGGCGGCACGGCGCTGCCGACCGTCGTGGCGCTCGCCGAGGTCGGCGTCTCGACGATCTCGATCGTGGCGCGCGACGCCGGACGTGCCGCGGCGGTCCTCGACCTGTGCGACCGCCTGGGCATCGCCGGTGAGGTCATCGCCTTCGAGGCCGGTGCCGCACTCGAACATCGCTGTCGCGACGCCTCCGTCGTGGTGTCGACGGTGCCCGCGCCGGCCGCCGAGATCCTCGCGCCGGCCATCGCCCACGCGGGCAAGGTCGTGGACGTGATCTACGACCCCTGGCCGACGCCGCTGGCGCAGGCCGTCGAGGCGGCCGGTGGTGCCGTCGTCGGGGGACTGGTCATGCTGCTGAACCAGGCGTTCCGTCAGGTCGAGCTGTTCACCGGGTTGCCGGCACCTCGCGAGGCGATGACGAAGGTGCTCATCCCCAACGCGTGAGGGTGTGGAGACCTCGCTCGCCGGCACCCACCGGGGGCGCGATGCTCGGCGCATGGTCGAGCTCTCGATTTCGGTGTGGCTGCTCACGATCGCCGTCACCGACGCGCGCACCCGGCGCATCCCCAACGTGATGGTCTGGCCCGGACTCTGGGCGGTGGCGCTCAGCGCGGTCGCACAGCCGTCCGTCGGACTCGCCGCGGCGGCGGCCGCGACGCCGTATCTGCTGACCTTCGCCGCCGGGTGGTGCGGCGGGGGTGACGTGAAGCTGGCCTTCGCCTGCGGCGGTCTCACGCTGTCCTGGGACACCGCGCTGGTCATGGTGGCTCTCGCCGCCCTGCTCTCCCTGGTCGCGGTCCCGGTCGCGACGATGGCAGAGACATCGCCGACGGCGCGGTCACGAGGCCGGGCGCACGCACCGGCGCTCGTCGGCGCGTTGATCGTCGTGTCCGATCTGCGCTGACGACGCCCGCCCCACGACCGCTGTCGGCCACTCGTGGGGCACATGGAACAATTGATCACTGTGCTGCGCTGGATAACTGCCGGAGAATCCCACGGACCCGCCTTGGTCGCCCTCGTCGAGGGCATGGTCGCCGGGGTCGAGGTGACCTCCTCGGACATCGCCGAACAGCTCGCCCGCCGTCGCCTCGGTTACGGCCGGGGCGCGCGGATGAAGTTCGAGGCCGACAAGGTCACCGTGCTCGGTGGCGTGCGCCACGGCCGCACGATGGGCGGCCCGGTGGCCATCGAGATCGGCAACACCGAGTGGCCCAAGTGGGAGACCGTGATGGCGGCCGACCCGGTCGATCCCGCCGAACTCGAGGGCAGCGCCCGGAACGCGCCGCTGACCCGTCCGCGCCCCGGGCACGCCGACTACTCGGGCATGCTCAAATACGGCTTCGACGACGCCCGTCCGGTCCTCGAACGTGCCAGCGCCCGGGAGACCGCTGCCCGCGTGGCCGCGGGCACCGTCGCCCGCAACTTCCTACGCCAGGTCTTCGGCATCGAGGTCGTCTCCCACGTCATCTCGATCGGCGCGAGCGATCCCTATGTCGGTCCGCCGCCGCGCTTCAGCGACCTCGAGGCCATCGACGCCAGCCCGGTCCGCGCGTTCGACGCCGCCGCCGAGAAGTCGATGATCGACGAGATCGAAGCCGCCAAGAAGGACGGCGACACCCTCGGCGGTGTCGTCGAGATCGTCGCCACCGGCGTGCCGGTCGGACTGGGTTCGCACGTCAGCGGAGAGACCCGGCTCGACGCGCGCCTGGCGGCCGCTCTCATGGGCATCCAGGCCATCAAGGGAGTTGAGGTCGGCGACGGCTTCACGACCGCCCGCCGCCGCGGCAGCGAGGCCCACGACGAGATGGTGCCCGGACCCGACGGCGTGCTGCGGTCGACCAACCGCGCGGGCGGCCTCGAGGGCGGCATGACCAACGGCGAGGACCTGCGCGTCCGGATCGCGATGAAGCCGATCTCGACGGTGCCGCGCGCGCTGTCGACGATCGACATGGAGACGGGGGAGACCGCCAGCGCGATCCACCAGCGTTCGGACGTGTGCGCCGTGCCCGCGGCCGGTGTGGTCGCCGAGGCGATGGTGGCGCTCGTCGTCGCCCAGGCGGCACTGGACAAGTTCGGCGGCGACTCGGTCGCCGAGACCTCCGCGAACCTCGGCGCCTACCTGACAGCCGTCCACGCGCGCCCGCCGCGCCCATGACGCAGACGCCGACCCCCACGCGGCCGACCACGGGGCGCCGCCCCGCCGCAGTGCTGATCGGCTTCATGGGTGCGGGCAAGTCGACCGTCGGGCGTCTGCTCGCCGACCGGCTCGGGGTCGACTTCGTCGACACCGACATCGAGTTGGTCCGGCGTACCGGGCGCAGCATCCCCGAGATCTTCTCCTCCGACGGGGTCGACGGGTTCCGCACGATCGAGGAGAACGTCGTGACCGATGTCCTCGACAACCACAGCGGGGTGGTGTCGCTCGGTGGAGGTGCGGTGACCACCGCCGGAGTGCGGGATGCACTGACCGGTCACCGTGTGGTCTACCTGCGGGTCAGCGCCGAACGCGGCTACGAGCGGGTCTCCGGCACCGACCGGCCGCTGCTCGACACCGAGGACCCGGCCGCCCGCTATGCCGAACTTCTCGCCGAGCGCACCGACACCTATTCGTCGGTGTGCTCCTTCGAGGTGGACGCCGATGCCGCTCCCGAGGACGTCGCCGACGCCATCGTCACCGAACTCGCCCGCGAACTGATGTGAGGACAGACCCATGACCGACACCGAACCCGTTGTGATCCGCGTCGATGCCGGCGCGCCGTATGACGTGACGATCGGCCGCGGGCTGCTCGGCGAGGTCGCCGCGGCCGCGGCCGGCGCCGACCGCATCGCGATCCTGTACCAGCCCCCGCTCAACAAGACCGCCGAGCAGATCCGGGAATTCCTGGCGGACAAGGGCTTCGACGCGCACCGCATCGAGATCCCGGACGCCGAGGCGGGCAAGGACCTGTCGGTGGCCGCGTTCTGCTGGGAGGTCTTCGGCCGGATCGGTCTCAAGCGCAACGACAAGGTCATCAGTCTCGGCGGCGGTGCCGCCACCGACCTCTCCGGGTTCGTCGCCGCCACCTGGATGCGCGGCATCGGGGTCATCCACGTCCCGACCACGCTGCTGGCGATGGTCGACGCCGCGGTGGGCGGCAAGACCGGCATCAACACCGAGGCGGGCAAGAACCTCGTCGGGTCGTTCCACGAGCCCGACGCGGTCCTGATCGACATCGGCACGCTCGAGACGGTGCCGCGCAACGAGATCGTGGCCGGGCTCGCGGAGGTCATCAAGACCGGTTTCATCGCCGACCCGACCATCCTCGACATCATCGAGGCCGATCCGGAGGCCGCCCTCGACCCGACCGGGCCGGTGCTCCCGGATCTCATCCGCCGGTCGGTGCAGGTGAAGGCCGACGTCGTCTCGGCCGACCTGAAGGAGTCCTCGCTGCGCGAGATCCTCAACTACGGCCACACCCTGGGCCACGCGATCGAGCGACGCGAGCGCTACCGCTGGCGTCACGGTGCCGCGGTGTCGGTGGGCCTGGTGTTCGCCGCCGAACTGGCGCGCCTGGCCGGGCGTCTCGACGACGCGACGGCCGACCGTCACCGGTCGGTGCTCGAACTCGTGGGCCTGCCGACCTCCTACGACCCCGACGCCTTCGCCGACCTGCTCGAGGGCATGGCGGGGGACAAGAAGAACCGTTCGGGTGTGCTCCGCTTCGTCGTGCTCGACGGACTGGCCAAGCCGGGCCGGCTCGAAGGACCCGACCCCGGCCTCCTCGCCGCCGCCTACTCCGCGGTGGCCGGCGGGGCGGGGAAGAGCACCTCGGTCCTGCTCTAACCACACGTCGGTACCCGCGGCGACCGGGGTAACCCATTGGTCCGTGATCCGAAAGAACGCGACGGACCCAGGTCCGCTGCCTGATCCGAAAGATCGCGACGAACCGAACGCCGCCGCCGGAGGTGCGAGGTACGGAAGCCTCCGGGCTGAGTAAGCGACGAAGGCGCGCGCATCGAAGTCGACGAGGCTCGAAGGCCAGGTGAGTCGACTTCGTGAGCCCTTCGCGACGCGTCCGCCGTAGGTTCCGGAGTTCGCGTCCCCGAGAGCGACGTCCGAGGGCATTCTGCCCTCGGACACCGCTGAGCGGGATGCGACTTATCGCGCACCGGTCCGTTGGAAAGGGCGAGCGCCGACGGACGCGTCCACGTGAGCGCTGGCGGAGGGCGTATTGCCCTTGCCGGCCCCTGAGATGGACGCGACTTTCGGCCCCGCCCGGCCCGCAGTGCAGCCCCTGGCGGCCCAGTGCACGGACAAGGGTCGCGGGTGTGACGAGCCCGTCGCGTGTGATCCGCGGAGCCCGTTGCCTACCGTGACTCGGTTTCTTTTGTATTCCACGACGTCCGGCCAGCCGGCCGCGGGTACTGAGGTGCGCACCCCCGAAACGACATCAATTGGCGTGGGGTTGCGGCGTGCGCGCCTCACACCTACATGAACAGACGAACCCACTGCCTTCGCCGGGCAGTGGGTTCGTTTGTTTGTAAGGTTCGTCGTCTGTCGCCTACTGGGCCGCGTCGGCGTGCCGGTCCTCGTGGACCGACCAGTCGTCGGAGGCGCCCTTGTTCTGCTCGCGGCGGATCAACCAGCGGCCGATGGCGGCACCGACGAACGCGGGGACGAACACGAGCAGAGCGGTGAACGAGGCACCGGCGATCAGCTCGACGAACAGGCCGGCCTGGCCGATCCCGGCGAGGACCGTGTTGCCGATGATCCACGAGATCAGCCCGGCGGCGACCCCGGCCAGGACACCGGCCTTCAGCCAGCGCACGGTGAGATCCGCGTAGTCGTCCGGATCGGGATTGGCGCGCGCATCGCGAATACCGTCGAAACCACCCCAGACCAGGGCTACCAGGACGACCGCCGCGATGGCGACGGTGCGCCACACGGTGGAGTTCAGCGGGGCCTCGACCACTGCGACACCGAGCAGGATTCGGGCGAGGACGTGAACAGCGGTCATCGCCAGACCGCGTACCAACCACGTAGACATGCGCGTCATACTACGCATCCGTGCCGTGATTGCGGACACACCTGGTCGATGTGGCCGGCTCCGCGTGCCGGGTTCGCACAGTCGGACGTCCCGCCGTAGCGTTGCTCGGGTGCCGATCATCCACGACACCGCCGGCCGACGAGACCGGCTGCGGAACCAGTTACGCGACCACTCGGGAGCCGACGCGGAGGTCGCGGCGTTCGTCGTCTCCGACCTCGTCAACGTCCGGTACCTGACCGGCTTCACGGGTTCCAACGCGGCAGTCCTCATCGACGTGTGCGACCCCGCGGGGGACCGGATCGCCACCGACGGCCGCTACCTCACCCAGGTCGCCGCGCAGGTCCCCGATGTCGAGCCCGTCATCGAACGCGCCTGCGTCCCCGCCCTGGTTGCGCACGCGCGGACCGCGGGTGCCGCCCGTATCGGCTTCGAGGCCGATGCCGAGACCGTCGCCGGGCACCGTGCGCTGACCGCGTCGATCGAGGATTCCGGGGTCGAACTGGTCGGTCTCACCGGCGTCGTGCAGGGTCTGCGGGCCGTCAAGGATGCGGGGGAGATCGCGTTGCTGCGCGCTGCCTGCGCGATCGGCGATGCCGCTCTGGCCCGGATCATCGCCGACGGTGTCCTGCGCGCCGGAACCACCGAACGCGAAGCCGCCCGCGCCCTGGAGTTCGAGATGTACCGCCTCGGCGCCGACGGCATCGCCTTCGAGACGATCGTCGCCGCCGGGCCGCACTCGGCGATTCCGCACCACCGGCCCACGCACACCGCGCTGGCCGACGGCGACCTCGTCAAGATCGACTTCGGCGCCGTCGTCGGCGGCTACCACTCCGACATGACCCGAACCTTCGTGCTGCAGCGTGCCGCGGACTGGCAACGCGACATCTACGACCTCGTCGCCACCGCGCAGGCCGCCGGACGGACCGCTCTCGCCCCGGGCATGGAGCTGCGGGACGTCGACGCCGCGGCGCGTGCCGTCATCGACGACGCCGGGCACGGCGACCACTACGTGCACGGACTCGGCCACGGCGTGGGCCTCGAGATCCACGAAGCGCCGGGAATCGGCAAACTCTCGACGGGTACACTGCCATGCGGTGCTGCGGTCACCGTGGAGCCCGGTGTGTACCTACCCGGATGGGGTGGGGTCAGGATCGAGGACACCCTGGTCGTCACACAAGGCGACCCGGAACTGTTGACCACCACCGACAAGACATTCACCGTCATCTGACTGCAAGGGAAGAAACACCACATGGCGACCACCGCCGATTTCAAGAACGGCCTCGTGCTGCGCATGGACGACCAGCTCTGGCAGATCCAGGAGTTCCAGCACGTCAAGCCGGGCAAGGGTCCCGCATTCGTGCGCACCAAGATCAAGAACGTGATGAGCGGCAAGACCGTCGACAAGACCTTCAACGCCGGCGTCAAGGTCGAGACCGCCACCGTCGACCGTCGGGACATGACCTTCCTGTACAACGACGGCACCGACTACGTCTTCATGGACGCGCAGGACTACGAGCAGTTCGCCCTGCCGCCGGCCGTGGTCGGCGACGGCGCGCGCTTCCTGCTCGAGAACATGACCGTGCAGGTCTCGCTCAACGAGGGCACCCCGCTGTTCGTCGAACTCCCGGTCACCGTCGAGCTCATCGTCGCCCAGACCGACCCGGGTCTGCAGGGTGACCGCTCCACCGGCGGCACCAAGCCCGCCACGCTGGAGACCGGCGCCGAGATCCAGGTGCCGCTGTTCATCAACACCGGCGACAAGCTGAAGGTCGATTCGCGCGACGGCAGCTACCTCGGCCGCGTCAACTCCTGACCTGTGAAACAACCCGGAACCCGACACAAGGCGCGGCGGCGCGCGGTGGACCTGCTCTTCGAGGCCGAGGCCAAGAAGGTCAGTCCCAGCCAGCTCGTCGCCGAACGCCGAGAGTATGTCCGCACCGACGAGAGCGTCGGCTCGATCCACGACTACACCGCCACGGTGATCCAGGGTCTGGCCGACGATCAGGACCAGATCGATGCGGTCATCTCCTCCCATCTGCGCGAGTGGACGCTGGAGCGTCTGCCCGCGGTCGACCGCGCCATCATGCGCCTGGCGACCTGGGAGCTGTTCAACTCGCTCGACGTCGACCCCATCGTGGTGGTCGACGAGGCGGTGGAGCTCGCCAAGGAGCTGTCCACCGATGATTCGCCGGCCTTCGTCAACGGAGTGCTCGCCAAGATCGCCGAGCTCGCGCCGCAGGTCCGTGCCGCCGCGTCCGCCGAGCCGAGCGGTCCGGCCGCCGGCGATTCCGCCGCGGACTGAACGGCACCCCTCTCCGGGTTCCTCCGGAGTGACGCGATGCGTCGAGAATGTGGCGCAGGTCGCGGGAATTCGTCTGTCTCGCGACGCGGTGTAAAGTGTCGCGAGACAGACATCCTTTAACGATCCGTCCTGCGAGGCGGAGAAGGAGGTCGGCTTTGGCCAGCCCCGCTCCCAGGGTGCTGCTCGATGCCGCTGACGTGTCGCGCACGATTGCTCGTGTCGCACACCAGGTGATCGAGAAGACAGCTCTGGACTCGCCCGACGCCCCGCGCGTCGTTCTCATCGGAATTCCCACTCGCGGAACATCTCTCGCGACTCGTCTGGGTTCCAAGATCGGCGAGTTCGCCGGTGTCGAGGTGCCGGTGGGCTACCTCGACATCACTCTCTACCGCGACGATCTGCGCGGCAAGCCCCATCGCCCGCTCGAACGGACGATGGTCCCCGCCGGCGGCGTCGACGGCGCGATCGTGATCCTCGTCGACGACGTGCTCTACTCGGGGCGCACGGTCCGCGCCGCCCTGGACGCGCTGCGCGATCTCGGACGCCCCGCCGCGGTCCAGCTCGCGGTGCTGGTGGACCGCGGCCACCGCGAATTGCCGCTGCGCGCCGACTATGTCGGCAAGAACATCCCGACCGCTCGCGACGAGCAGGTGTCGGTGCATCTCACCGAACACGACGGAGTCGACGAGGTCGTCCTCAGCTCGGCTACGAACGCCGTTGCCGCCGAGGGCGATTCGTGATGCGGCATCTGCTCTCCACGCAGGACCTGAACCGCGACGAGGCCACAGCGCTCCTCGACGACGCCGAGCGTTTCGAACAGGCCCTCACCGGTCGTGAGGTCCGCAAGCTCCCGACGCTCCGTGGCCGGACCGTCATGACGGTCTTCTACGAGAACTCCACCCGCACCCGCGTCTCCTTCGAGGTGGCAGGCAAGTGGATGAGCGCCGATGTCATCAACGTCAGCGCCTCGAGTTCCTCGGTGGGCAAAGGCGAATCGCTGCGCGACACGGTCAAGACCCTGCACGCCGCCGGTGCCGACGCCCTGATCGTCCGCCACCCCGCGTCGGGCGCGCCGGCCCAGATCGCCGACTGGACAACCGATTCGAACGGTGAGGGTCCCGCGATCATCAACGCCGGAGACGGCACCCACGAACATCCCACGCAGGCCCTGCTCGACGCGCTCACGCTGCGCCAGCGGCTCGGCTCGCTGGAGGGACGTCGCATCGCGATCGTCGGCGACGTCGTGCACTCACGGGTCGCGCGGTCCAACGCGCACCTGCTGTCGACCCTCGGCGCCGAGGTCGTCCTCGTCGCCCCGCCGACCCTGCTCCCGGCGGGAGTGGGTGAGTGGCCGGTCACCGTCTCGGGCAACCTCGACGCCGAACTGCCCGCCGTCGACGCGGTGATGATGCTGCGCGTCCAGGCCGAGCGGATGAACGGCGGATACTTCCCGAGTCCCCGTGAGTACTCGGTCCGCTTCGGTCTCAGCGACCGCCGCCTGGCGATGCTCGCCGACGATGCGGTCGTCCTGCATCCGGGGCCGATGCTGCGCGGTATGGAGATCGGCTGGTCGGTCGCCGACTCGCCGAAGGCCACCGTCCTCGAGCAGGTCCGCAACGGCGTCCACGTACGCATGGCGGTCCTCTTCCGGCTGCTCGTCGGGTCCGACTCCGCGGGAGCCCACCTGTGACCACCACCCCCAGCACGTCAGGAGTTCGCACGTGACCGCCCCGGCAACCGGAACCGTCCTCATCGGCGAGGTCCGTCCCTACGGCGAGGGCGAGCCGATCGATGTCCTCGTCGTCGACGGCGTGATCACCGAGATCGGCGCGGGCCTGTCCGCACCCGAAGGTGCCGAGCGCATCGAGGGCAGGGGCGGAGTGCTGCTGCCCGGGTTCGTCGACCTCCACACCCATCTGCGTGAACCCGGTCGCGAGGACACCGAGACCATCCGGTCCGGCTCCGAGGCCGCCGCCCTGGGCGGTTACACCGCAGTGTTCGCGATGGCCAACACCAGCCCGGTCGCCGACAACTCCACCGTCACCGACAACGTGTGGCGCTCCGGCCGCGAGGTCGGGCTCGTCGACGTGTACCCGGTGGGTGCGGTCACCGTCGGGCTCGAGGGCGAACAGCTCGCCGAGATGGGCATGATGAACGCCGGCGCCGCGGGCGTCCGGATGTTCAGCGACGACGGCAAATGCGTCCACGACCCGCTCCTCATGCGCCGCGCCCTGGAGTATGCGACCGGACTGGGCGTGCTCATCGCCCAGCACGCCGAGGAGCCGCGCCTGACCGTCGGCGCCGTCGCCAACGAGGGCGCCACCGCGTCCCGGCTCGGACTGGCCGGCTGGCCGCGTGCCGCCGAGGAGTCGATCGTCATCCGCGACGCGCTTCTCGCCCGCGACGCCGGAGCACGCATCCACATCTGCCACGCCTCGACCGAGGGCACGGTCGAGCTGCTGCGCTGGGCCAAGGACCAGGGGATCGCGATCACCGCCGAGGTGACCCCGCACCACCTGCTCCTCGACGACTCGCGTCTCGAAACGTACGACCCGATCAACAAGGTCAATCCGCCGCTGCGGGAGGTCCGTGACAAGGAAGCCCTGCGCCGGGCCCTCGCTGATGGGATCGTCGACTGTGTGGCCACCGACCACGCGCCGCACGCCGCGCAGGAGAAGTGCTGCGAGTTCGCCCAGGCCAAGCCGGGCATGCTCGGGCTGCAGACCGCGCTCCCGATCGTCGTCGAGACCCTGGTCAAACCGGGACTCCTCGACTGGCGCGGCGTCGCACGGGTCATGAGCGAACGGCCGGCGCAGATCGTCGAACTGACCGATCAGGGCCGCCCGATCGAGGTCGGCGAACCCGCCAACCTCGCCGTCGTCGACCCGGACACCTCGTGGGTGGTCCGCGGAGACGAGCTGGCCAGCCTGTCGCGCAACACTCCGTTCGAGGAGATGACGATGCCGGCGACCGTCACCGCCACCGTCCTGCGCGGGGTGGTCACCACCCGCGAGGGTCGGGTGACCCGATGAGCGTCGAGTCCCGCCGAGGGCTGGTGCCGGCCATCCTCTCACTCGTCGTCGCCGCGTCGCTCTTCACCACCTGGCTCGGCTACGGCAGGTTCGTGTTCAACGCGTGGTTCATCGGCGTGTGCGCGCTCATCGCCCTCGGCCTGCTGTCGATGTTCTACCTGCTGATCACCGGCAACAAGAAGAAGCAGGCGGCACAGGCCGAGCTCATCGGCGAACTACCGCCGACCCCGGCCGACCTCGGGGCGGAGTACCGCGGCCCCGACACCGGCCTCTACCTCGGCAGCACCATTGCACCGAGCTGGCAGAACCGCGTGGTCGTCGGTGACATCTCCGACCGCGCGTCGGCGACGATCGCCGAGTTCGCAGCGGGCGTCCTCATCTCCCGCCAGGGCGCGAGCGACATCTGGATTCCGCGAGAGGCGATCACCGCGGTACGGACCGAACGCGGCATCGCGGGCAAGGTGATGAGTGCCGACGGTGTCCTGGTGATCCGATGGGTCCTGCCCAGCGGCACCGAGATCGACACGGGAATCCGCGCAGACGACAAATCGATCTACCCCGGCTGGGTGAACGCCTTTGCCGGGCAGCATGACAGTGGACAGGGGACACAGGAATGAACACAGCGGTCTTGGTGCTGGAGAACGGCCAGGTGTTCACCGGCCGGAGCTTCGGCGCAGTGGGCGAGACCCTCGGTGAAGCGGTGTTCTGCACCGCGATGACCGGCTACCAGGAAACCCTGACCGACCCGAGTTACCACCGGCAGATCGTCGTGGCCACCGCGCCGCAGATCGGCAACACCGGCTGGAACACCGAGGACGGCGAGAGCACCGGCAGCGCGGGCAGCACCGGGGTCGACGGCGACTCCGGAAAGATCTGGGTGGCCGGATATGCGGTGCGAAACCCCACCCGACGAGTCTCGAACTGGCGCGCGACCACCTCGCTCGAGGACGAACTCGTCAAGCAGGGGATCGTCGGCATCGGCGGGATCGACACCCGCACCGTGGTCCGCATCCTCCGCGACCACGGCTCGATGAAGGCCGGCATCTTCTCCGGACCGGCGCTCGCCGACACCGACGAACTCGTCGGTCGGGTGCGCAACCAGCCGGACATGAAGGGCGCCAGGCTCGCCGATGAGGTCACCACGTCCGACGGGTATGTCGTGGAGCCTCTCGAGGCGCACCGGTTCACCGTCGCCGCCATCGACCTCGGGATCAAGACCAACACCCCGCGGATGTTCGCCGAGCGGGGCGTCCGTACGCATGTGCTGCCGGCGACGGTCGCGCTCGACGCGATCGCCGACCTCAGGCCCGACGGCGTGTTCCTGTCCAACGGTCCGGGCGACCCGGCGACCGCCGACGACATCGTCGAGCTCACGCGTGGTGTCCTCGGGCAGGACCTGCCGCTGTTCGGCATCTGCTTCGGCAACCAGATCCTGGGCCGGGCCCTCGGCCGGTCCACCTACAAGATGAAGTTCGGGCACCGGGGCATCAACATCCCGGTTGTCGACCACGCCACCGGCAAGGTCTCGATCACCTCGCAGAACCACGGCTTCGCACTCGAGGGCGAGGCGGGGGAGGAGTTCGACTCCGACTTCGGCCGCGCACGGGTCAGTCACGTCTGCGCCAACGACGGCACCGTGGAGGGCGTCGAGCTGCTCTCCGGCCGCGCCTTCTCCGTGCAGTACCACCCGGAGGCGGCCGCCGGCCCCCACGACGCCGCGTATCTGTTCGACAAATTCGTCACCCTGCTCGAGGGTGACCGTGCGTCCCGGAAGACCAAGAATCAAGGAGCGAGTGCCTGATGCCGCGCCGCGAAGACATCAACCACGTCCTGGTCATCGGCTCGGGGCCGATCGTCATCGGTCAGGCTTGTGAATTCGACTACTCGGGTACCCAGGCCTGCCGCGTCCTCAAGGCCGAAGGCCTGCGTGTCAGCCTGGTGAACTCCAACCCGGCGACGATCATGACCGACCCCGAGTTCGCCGATGCCACCTACATCGAGCCGATCACCGCCGAGTTCGTCGAGAAGGTGATCGAGGCCGAGCGCGACGCCGGACATCCCATCGACGCCGTGCTCGCCACCCTCGGCGGGCAGACCGCATTGAACACCGCGGTCGCGCTGCACGACCGCGGCTCGCTGGAGAAGTACGGCATCGAGCTGATCGGCGCCGACTTCGACGCCATCCAGCGCGGTGAGGACCGCCAGATGTTCAAGGACATCGTGGAGAAGGTCGGCGGCGAGAGCGCGCGCTCCCGCGTCTGCCACACGATGGACGAGGTCCGCGAGACCGTCGCCGAACTCGGCTTCCCGGTCGTCGTGCGTCCGTCGTTCACCATGGGCGGCCTCGGCTCGGGCATGGCCTACGACGACAACGACCTGGAGCGGATCGCCGGCGGCGGTCTCGCCGCGTCGCCGACCGCCAACGTCCTCATCGAGGAGTCGATCCTCGGCTGGAAGGAGTACGAGCTCGAGCTGATGCGCGACAACCGCGACAACGTCGTGGTCGTCTGCTCCATCGAGAACCTCGACCCGGTCGGTGTGCACACCGGCGACTCGGTGACCGTCGCCCCGGCGATGACCCTCACCGACCGCGAGTACCAGATCATGCGTGACCTCTCGATCGACATCCTGCGCGAGGTCGGCGTCGACACCGGCGGCTGCAACATCCAGTTCGCCCAGGACCCGCGCGACGGACGCCTCGTCGTGATCGAGATGAACCCGCGTGTGTCGCGGTCGTCGGCACTGGCGTCGAAGGCGACCGGCTTCCCGATCGCCAAGATCGCCGCGAAGCTGGCCATCGGCTACAGCCTCGACGAGATCGTCAACGACATCACCAAGGAGACCCCGGCCTGTTTCGAGCCCACGCTCGACTATGTCGTGGTCAAGGCGCCGCGGTTCGCGTTCGAGAAGTTCCCGGGCGCCGACGACACGCTGACCACCACGATGAAGTCGGTGGGCGAGGCCATGAGCCTCGGCCGCAGCTTCGCCGAGGCGCTCGGCAAGGTCATGCGCTCGCTGGAGACCAAGGCCGGCGGCTTCTGGGTGGAGGCCAACCGGCCCGACCCGAAGACCGTCGATCTGCCCGCGCTGCTCGAGGAGATCAAGACGCCGAAGGACGGGCGTCTCTACAAGCTGATGCTGGCCTTCGAGGCCGGCGCCACGATCGAGGACCTGTACGAGGCCACCGCCATCGATCCGTGGTTCCTGGCCGAGATCGGCGGGATCGCCGCGCTGGGTGCGGAGATCCGCGACGCCGACATCCTCGACGAGGCCTTGCTGCGCGAGGCGAAGTCGACCGGCTTCTCCGACCGTCAGATCGCCGCTCTCCGTTCGGATTTCGAGGACGAGGCGGCGGTGCGTGCGCATCGCCTGTCGCTCGGTGTGCGCCCGGTCTACAAGACCGTGGACACCTGTGCGGCCGAGTTCGAGGCGAAGACGCCCTACCACTACTCGACCTATGAGCTCGATCCCGCGGCCACCAGCGAGATCGCGCCGCAGCCGGATCGTCCCAAGGTGCTGATCCTCGGTTCGGGCCCGAACCGCATCGGACAGGGCATCGAATTCGACTACTCATGTGTCCACGCCGCACTCACGCTGAGCGAGGCCGGCTACGAGACCGTGATGGTCAACTGCAACCCGGAGACGGTCTCGACCGACTACGACACCGCCGATCGCCTGTACTTCGAGCCGCTGACCTTCGAGGACGTGCTCGAGGTCTACCACGCCGAATCCCAGTCGGGCACCGTCGCCGGTGTCATCGTGCAGCTCGGTGGCCAGACTCCGCTGGGTCTCGCACGTCGCCTCGAGGAGGCGGGTGTCCCGATCGTCGGGACCAGCCCGGCCGCCATCGACCTCGCCGAGGATCGCGGCGAGTTCGGCAAGGTCCTCACCGAGGCCGGTCTGCCGGCCCCGGCGTTCGGTACCGCGACGAGCTTCGCCGAGGCCCGTGACACCGCCGCACGCATCGGCTATCCGGTGCTGGTGCGTCCGTCCTACGTCCTGGGCGGCCGCGGCATGGAGATCGTCTACGACGAGAAGTCCCTGGAGGACTACATCTCTCGCGCCACGGAACTGACCCCCGACCATCCGGTGCTGGTCGACCGGTTCCTCGAGGATGCGGTGGAGATCGACGTCGACGCCCTGTGCGACGGCGAGGAGGTCTTCATCGGCGGCGTGATGGAGCACATCGAGGAGGCCGGTATCCACTCCGGTGACTCGGCGTGTGCGCTGCCGCCGGTCACCCTCGGCCGCGCCGACCTGGCGATGGTCCGCACCTCCACCGAGGCACTCGCCAAGGGCATCGGGGTGAAGGGTCTGCTCAACGTCCAGTACGCGCTCAAGGACGACGTCCTCTATGTCCTGGAGGCGAATCCGCGCGCGAGCCGCACGGTGCCGTTCGTGTCGAAGGCGACCGCGGTGCCGCTGGCCAAGGCGTGTGCCCGCGTCATGCTCGGGTCGTCGATCGCCGACCTGCGCAAGCAGGGCATCCTGCCGGAGACCGGCGACGGTGGCGAGACCCCGGCGACCGCGCCGATCTCGGTGAAGGAAGCGGTCCTGCCGTTCAACCGGTTCCGTCGCCACGACGGCAGCGGGGTCGACAACCTGCTGAGCCCGGAGATGAAGTCCACCGGCGAGGTGATGGGCATCGACGCCGACTTCGGTCGCGCGTTCGCCAAGTCGCAGACCGCCGCCTACGGGTCGCTGCCGACCAGCGGCAAGATCTTCGTGTCGGTGGCCAACAAGGACAAGCGGGCGCTGATCTTCCCGGTCAAGCACCTCGCCGACCTCGGCTTCGAGATCCTGGCCACCGAGGGAACCGCAGATGTGTTGCGTCGCAACGGAATCAAGTGTGAGACCGTCCTCAAGCACTTCGAGGCCACCGCGGGAGAGCGGACGGTCGTGGACATCATCCGGGCGGGCGAGGTCACGATGGTGATCAACACCCCGTTCGGCAACTCCGGCCCCCGCGTCGACGGCTACGAGATCCGCAGTGCCGCGGTGTCGGTGAACATCCCGTGCATCACCACGGTGCAGGGCGCCAGCGCGGCGGTGCAGGGCATCGAGGCCGCGATCAACGGCGATGTCCAGGTCCGCTCCATCCAGCGACGCCACGCGGACATGGCCGGCCTCTCATGACGGTGGCGTCCGCATGACGCGGGCGTCCGGCTTCGGCGCCCGCTACCGGCGGGTGACGGCCGAACGCGGACGCCTGTGCGCGGGTATCGACCCGCACGCGGGTCTGCTGACCGACTGGGGCCTGGACGTGTCCGTCGACGGGTTGTCGCGGTTCGCCGACATCTGCGTCGAGGCGCTGGCCCCGTCGGCGGCGGTGATCAAGCCGCAGGTCGCCTTCTTCGAGCCGTTCGGCGCCGCGGGCTTCGCGGTGCTCGAACGGGTCATCGCGGGCTGCCGCGAGGCGGGTGCCCTGGTGATCGCCGACGCCAAGCGCGGTGACATCGGCTCGACCATGTCGGCGTACGCACAGGCGTGGTTGGCCGACGCCTCACCGCTATGCGCCGACTCGGTGACCGCCTCGCCGTACCTCGGCTACGAATCGCTGCGCCCGGCGCTTGACCTGGCGCGGGCGGGGGAACGCGGCGTGTTCGTCCTCGCGCGAACCTCCAATCCGGAGGGCGGAGACGTGCAGCAGGCGCGGACGGGGGAGCGGACGGTCGCCCAGTCGATCGTCGATGCCGCGGCGGCCGAGAACGCCGACGGCACCGCGACCGCCGGCCTCGTCGTGGGTGCGACCCGCGAGCACGGACTCGACCTGGCCGACCTGAACGGCCCGATCCTGGCGCCGGGTCTGGGTGCTCAGGGAGCCACCGCCGAGGATCTGAAGGCGGTCTTCGCCGGCGCCGACCCCGGGTGGGTGCTGCCGGCGAGTTCGCGCGGAGTGCTCCGCGCCGGTCCAGACGTCAACGCACTGCGCGACGCGTTCGTCCGGGCGCGCGACGAGATCGAGACCGCGCTGGGCTGAGGCGACCGCCCGGTTCCGTGCGACGCCGCGACACGCGCAAAGCGTCGTCGAATTCCAGACGAATCTGGTCACACCACTCCAGTCACATCTGTCTCAGTACGTCGATCGCTCGATTGCAAGTATTTCGCATTGCTATCGATCTAGTTCACCGGCGCCACTGTCGTGACCTGCGGGTATGATGTAAAACCCGTCGTCAGAGCGGTGCAACACCGAGTGGAGCGCCGGCGTGCCGGGCCGAAGTGCTGCGGTGCACTACAACATGAGAAAACACCGCGAAAACGGGGGGTCGCGCTCGCAAATGCCTGATCACGTGGGTACGGTCGCATTCGCCGCCAACAATCGGCGGTGCCGGACGGGTACCCCACCCGACCGCATCGTTGCGAAGACGACGCAGCGCCGCCAGCGTGGCAACAGCCGTCGGACGCCTCACGGCGGACGATGACAGTCCCAATCAAGAACGAAAGACGGAGGAACCCGTGGCCCTTCCCCAGTTGACTGACGAGCAGCGCGCCGCTGCGTTGGAGAAGGCAGCTGCCGCTCGTCGCGTCCGCGCTGAGCTCAAGGAGCGCCTGAAGCGCGGTGGCACCGATCTCCAGCAGGTGCTCAAGGACGCCGAGAACGACGAGATCCTGGGCAAGATGAAGGTCTCGGCACTGCTCGAGGCCCTGCCCAAGGTCGGCAAGGTCAAGGCTCAGGAGATCATGACCGAGCTGGAGATCGCCCCGACCCGCCGCCTGCGCGGTCTCGGCGACCGTCAGCGCAAGGCTCTGCTCGAGAAGTTCAGCTCCTGAACGTGAGCAATGCAACCGAACACGGCAGCGTGACGGTCTCGTGGGACCGGCGGTGACCAACCGGCCGGATACCGCGGGAGCCGCACGCACGAGGGGTCGACTGATCGTTTTGGTCGGCCCCTCGGCCGTCGGCAAGTCCACCGTGGTCGCCAGGGTGCGCGCCGCATTGCCGGACCTGTACTTCAGCGTCTCGGCGACGACCCGCGCAGCGCGTCCCGGTGAGGTCGACGGCCGCGACTACCACTTCGTCTCGGCCGAGGACTTCGACCGGATGATCGCCGGC
This sequence comes from Gordonia sp. GONU, assembly GCF_024733855.1. Taxonomy (NCBI): domain Bacteria; kingdom Bacillati; phylum Actinomycetota; class Actinomycetes; order Mycobacteriales; family Gordoniaceae; genus Gordonia; species Gordonia sp. GONU. The sequence goes on along the minus strand of NZ_JANRHB010000001.1, from coordinate 57,998 downwards.
GACGAGCTCTTGGAGTGGGCCGAGATCCACGGTGGCCTGCAGAGATCGGGTACCCCGCTCGCGCCCGTCCTCGCCGCTCTGGAGGCCGGTAAACCCGTTCTGGTGGAGGTCGACCTCGTCGGTGCGCGCAACGTCGTCACCCGTCTGCCCGAGGCGACCACCGTCTTCCTCGCCCCGCCGAGCTGGGACGAACTCGTCGCCCGGCTGACCGGCCGCGGCACCGAGAGCCCCGAGGCGATCGAGCGCCGGCTCGCCACCGCGAAGGTCGAGATGGCCGCCCAGGATGAGTTCGACCACGTCATCGTGAACAGCGAAGTCGACCGAGCGGCCTCCGACTTGGTATCCTTGCTGGTCGGACCTGAGCAGCCCACCGCGCCCGCGACCTGACCAGCCTCTCTGACATCCCAGACCTCGACGCAGGAGTTTGTGTGACCACCCCGACCAATTTCGACATCACCGAGATCGCCGACGCACCGGCATACGACACACCGCTGGGTATCACCAATCCGCCGATCGACGATCTCCTCGAGCGCGCCTCGTCGAAGTACGCCCTCGTCATCTACGCCGCCAAGCGTGCGCGCCAGATCAACGACTACTACAACCAGCTCGGTGACGGCATCCTCGAGTACGTCGGCCCGCTGGTCGAGCCCGGCCTCCAGGAGAAGCCGCTGTCGATCGCGCTCCGCGAGATCCACTCCGATCTGCTCGAGCACACCGAGGGCGAATAGTCGCGGCGTCGGGGATGACCACACCGACCAAGACACGACGCCGAATCCTCATCGGCGTCGGTGGAGGCATCGCCGCATACAAGGTGTGCTCGGTGATCCGCCACTTCACCGAGTCCGGGCACGACGTCCGCGTGGTGCCGACCCCGGCAGCCCTCGAGTTCGTCGGCAAGGCCACCTTCGAGGCGCTCAGCGGTAACCCGGTCAGCACCACCGTCTTCGACGACGTCGACGAGGTCGCGCATGTGCGTCTGGGCCAGGGCGCCGACCTCGTGATCATCGCGCCGGCGACCGCGGACCTCATGGCCCGCGCTGCTCAGGGACGCGCCGACGATCTGCTCACCGCATCGCTGCTCACCGTGCGGTGCCCGGTGCTGTTCGTGCCGGCCATGCACACCGAGATGTGGGAGCACCCGGCCACCCAGGCCAACATCGCGACCCTGCGCGAACACGGTTCGACCGTCATGACCCCGGCGTCCGGTCGCCTGACCGGCACCGACTCCGGCCGCGGTCGTCTCCCGGACCCGCAGGAGATCGCCCTCATCGGCGAGCTGCTCCTCGACCGCGCCGACGCGCTTCCGTACGACCTCGCCGGTGTCCGAGTGCTGATCAGTGCCGGCGGCACCCGCGAACCGCTCGATCCGGTGCGCTACCTGGGCAATCACAGCTCGGGCAAGCAGGGTTTCGCCCTGGCCCGGGCAGCTGCACAGCGTGGGGCGAGCGTCACCGTCGTCGCCGGTTCGACGACCGACCCGGGTGACCCCGCCGGCGTGCACATCGTCCGGATCTCGAACGCCCAGGAACTCTCCGAGGAGATGACCAAGCGCGCGGCCGACGCCGATGTCGTCATCATGGCCGCCGCCGTGGCCGACTTCCGGCCCGTCGCGGTGGCCGACGCCAAGATCAAGAAGGGCGATCAGGGTCCGGCCCCGATCGAGCTGACCACCAACCCGGACATTCTCCGCGGGCTCGTCGAGGCGCGGGACGACGGCCGTATCCCCTCGGAGACCGTCATCGTCGGATTCGCCGCCGAGACCGGCGACGAGACCGGCGGGGTCCTCGACCACGGTCGCGCAAAGCTCGCCCGCAAGGGTTGCGACCTGCTGGTGGTGAACGCGGTCGGCGACGGCAAGGCGTTCGGCACCGAGGACAACACCGGCTGGCTGCTGTCGGCCAAGGGTGACGAGACCGCGCTGCCCTTCGGGTCGAAAACACTCATGTCGAGTCGAATACTTGACGAAGTGCGACAACTGGTGCCTGATGGTCCGGGGGCCTGAGCGGCACCGCAGCGAAACCGACCGCTGTGTAGTTTTGAAGTGACTCCCACCGGCCACGACGACCGGACGATACCTGCCAAACGGCGCCGGAAGATCCGCGCGCGAGATCTCGAGAGGATCTGATGACCACCTCGTCACGCCTGTTCACGAGCGAATCCGTCACCGAGGGGCATCCCGACAAGATCTGTGACGCGATCAGCGACTCGATCCTCGACGCCATCCTCACCGACGACCCCAACGCGCGGGTCGCGGTGGAGACGCTGGTGACCACCGGCCAGGTCCACGTCGCGGGTGAGGTCACGACCACCGCGTACGCAGACATCCCCGGCATCGTCCGGGCCAAGATCCTCGAGATCGGTTACGACTCCTCCACCAAGGGCTTCGACGGCGCGTCGTGCGGCGTCAACGTCGCGATCGGCGCCCAGTCGCCGGACATCGCCGGCGGCGTCTTCAACTCCCACGAGAGCCGCAGCGGTATCTCCGAGGACGAGATCGACAGCCAGGGCGCCGGCGACCAGGGCCTGATGTTCGGTTACGCCACCAACGAGACCCCCGAGCTGATGCCGGTGCCGATCGCGCTGGCCCACCGTCTCTCCCGTCGTCTCACCGAGGTCCGCAAGGACGGCACGCTGCCGTACCTGCGTCCCGACGGCAAGACCCAGGTCACCATCGAATACGACGGTGACACCCCGGTCCGCCTCGACACCGTCGTCCTGTCGACCCAGCATGCGGCCGACATCGACCTCGACAACCTCCTCGCTCCCGACATCAAGAAGCAGGTCGTCGACGCGGTGCTCGCCGACATCGACCTGCCGACCCTCGACACCTCCGACTACCGACTGCTGGTCAACCCGACCGGCAAGTTCGTCCTCGGCGGCCCGATGGGTGATGCCGGCCTGACCGGACGAAAGATCATCGTCGACACCTACGGCGGCATGGCCCGCCACGGCGGCGGCGCCTTCTCCGGCAAGGACCCGTCGAAGGTCGACCGCAGCGCCGCCTATGCGATGCGCTGGGTCGCCAAGAACGCGGTCGCCGCCGGCCTGGCAAATCGCATCGAGGTCCAGGTGGCCTACGCGATCGGCAAGGCCGCGCCGGTCGGCCTGTTCGTCGAGACCTTCGGCACCGAACACGTCGACCCCGCGGTCATCGAGCGGGTCATCAAGGAGAACTTCGACCTGCGTCCGCTCGCGATCATTCGCGACCTGGACCTGCTGCGCCCGATCTACGGCCCGACCGCCGCGTACGGCCACTTCGGTCGTACCGACGTCGATCTGCCGTGGGAGCGGACCGACCGCGCGGACAAGCTGCGCGCGGCCGCCGGTCTCTGACCCCGAAGGGCGCAGTCCCTGCCCCCGAAAGGCGCACGGGTCCCGGCTGATTCGCTGCCGGTGGCCCGTGTTCTGCCCATTCTCGGACTCGCACACCTCGACCGGCCGTTCGACTACCTGATCGACTCCGATCAGGATGCGACGGCGGTTCCCGGTGTGCGGGTCCGTGTTCGGTTCTCCGGTCGTCTCGTCGACGGGTACCTGCTCGACCGGATCGAGAAGAGCGATCACCCCGGCAAACTGGGGTGGCTCGACCGGGTCGTATCCGCCGAACCGGTCCTGTCGCCGGAGTTGGCGACGCTGTGCCGTGCGGTCGCCGATCGCTACGCCGGCACGATGGGAGACGTTGTCCGTCTGGCGATCCCGCCGCGACATGCGCGGACCGAGAAGGAGACGACACCCGAGCCCGCGACTGTCGTCGAGGCGCCCGATCTGGAGGCGTGGTGTCGCTATCCACTGGCCGAATCGTTCCTCGAGGCGCTCGCCGACGGCGGGCACCCGCGGGCGGCGTGGCAGGCCCTGCCGGGTGAGGACTGGCCGCGTCGGCTCGCCGAACTCGCCGCGGCGACCCTGGCGGCCGGACGCGGATGCATCATCGTCGTGCCCGACCAGCGGGACCTCGACCGGGTGTGGGCGGAATGCGAGCCACTCATCGGCGATCGGGGAGTGGCTCTGGCCGCCGGGCTCGGGCCCACCGCGCGGTACCGCCGCTGGCTGGCCGCACGCCGGGGTGCGGCGAAGCTCGTGATCGGCACGCGCAGTGCGGTTTTCGCGCCGGTCGCCGACCTCGGTCTGGTGGTCGTCTGGGACGACGGCGACGACAGCATGGCCGATCCGCGGGCGCCGTATCCGCACCCGCGGGAAGTCGCGGTGCTGCGGTCGCACCAGGAACGCTGCGGACTCATCCTCGGCGGCTTCGCCCGGACGGCGGAGGCGCAGGCGCTCGTCGCATCGGGCTGGGCACACGACCTCGTCGCCGACCGTCCGCTCGTCCGCCACCGCAGCCCACGGGTGCAGGCCATCTCCGACGACGACCGCCAGATCGCGCGCGATCCGATGGCGAGGTCCGCACGCATCCCCGAGGTCGCCTTCGATGCGGCCCGTTCGGCGTTCGCCGCCGACCAGCCGGTGGTGTTCAGCGTTCCGCGCCGCGGTTACGTGCCGTCGCTGGCGTGTACCCGGTGCCGGGAACACGCGCGGTGTCGTGCCTGCAACGGACCCGTGCAGATGGACGGCCACCAACGTCTGAGTTGCCGATGGTGTGGCCGCCCGGAGCGATCGTTCCGCTGCCCCGAGTGCGGCAACACGAAGGTGCGGGCGACGGTCACCGGCGCCCGACGGACCGCCGAGGAACTCGGACGCGCCTTCGCGGGCGTGCCGGTCCACACCAGTGGCGGAGACACCATCATCGACGAGATCGAGCCCGGCGCACGGCTCGTCGTCGCGACACCGGGGGCCGAACCGGTCGCCCCGGACGGCTACGGGGCGGCGATCGTCGTCGACACGTGGGCACAACTCGACCGAGCCGATCTTCGTGCGGAGGAACACGCGGTGCGACGCTGGATGGCGCTGGCCGGCATGGTCCGACCGCACGGCGACGGAGGTCGCGTGGTGATCGTCGCCGACTCGACGCTGGCGCCGGTCCAGGCGCTGATCCGTTGGGATCCGGTCGGTTTCGCATCGCTGCAGCTGAATCAGCGTGTCGAACTGGGCTTCCCGCCGGCGGTCACGATGGCGTCGGTGGACGGTCCGACGCAGGTGATCACCGACTTCGTCGAACATCTCGAACTACCCGAGGGGTCGGACGTGCTCGGGCCCGTGCCGCTTCCACCGGGAGTGCGGCCGCCGGCCGGTAGCGCCGAGTGGGAGGCCGCCGCGGACGACGAGATGGACCGCATCCTGGTGCGGTTGCCGCGCAAGCACGGACGGCTCCTCGCGCAGGCTCTCGCCGCGGGGCAGGCGCGGCGCAACACGCACCGGCAGACCGGGCCGATCCGGGTTCAGGTGGACCCGCCTACGATCGGATGAATGCGCATCGTTTTCGCCGGCACCCCCGAGGTGGCCGTGCCGTCGTTGCAGGCCCTGCTGGACTCGCCGTCGCATGAGGTCGTCGGCGTCATCACCCGGCCCGACGCGGTGTCGGGGCGTGGTCGCAAGGTCGTGCGGTCACCGATCGGCGTGCTCGCCGACGAGCACGGCCTGGAGGTGATCACCCCGCGACGGATGTCCGAGCCGGAGGTCGCCGAGGTTCTGCGACGCTGGGCCCCGGATTGCGGTGCGGTGGTGGCCTACGGCGGACTCGTGCCGGAGGATCTTCTCGCGCTCCCGACCCACGGCTGGATCAACCTGCATTTCTCGGTGCTGCCGGCCTGGCGTGGCGCCGCGCCGGTGCAGGCAGCGATCGCCGCGGGCGACGAGGTGACCGGTGCGAGCACCTTCCGCCTGGAGAAGGGTCTCGACACCGGGCCGGTGTTCGGCGTCCTCACCGAGACCATCCGGCCCACCGACACCAGCGGTGACCTCCTCGGGCGTCTGGCCGAGGCCGGGTCGGGTCTACTGGTGAACACGCTCGACGGCATCGAGGCCGGGGGACTCGTCCCGGAACCGCAGACCGCTGCCGGTGTAAGCCACGCGCCGAAGGTCGAGGTCGAGGACGCGCGGATCCGCTGGGATCTGCCCGCGCACATCATCGATCGCCTCATTCGCGCCTACACCCCGGCACCCGGTTCGTGGACGAGTCTCGATGAAGCCAGGATCAAGGTGGGCCCCGTGCGGCCCGTCGCCGACGACGACACGTCGCTGCCGGAACCGGTACGCGCGGAGCCACTGGCCGCGGGGGTCATCGCGGTGACCAAGAAGGCGGTGTTCGTCGGTACCGGTTCGACGCCGGTACGACTCGGCACCGTTCAGCCGCCCGGTAAGAAGCCGATGCCGGCCGCCGACTGGGCCCGTGGCGCCCGACTCACCGATGGGACGGTGCTGGGATGAGTACAGATCGACGACCGAACCAGGGCAAGCGCGACAACAGCTCCGCGAAGTTCCGCCAGAAGGATCTGGACCCGGCGCGTGTCGCGGCCCGGGACACCCTGCGCGCGATCCGTGAGCGTGACGCCTACGCGAATCTGGTTCTCCCGAAGATGCTGCGGGACCGCAGGATCGAAGGTCGCGACGCGGCCTTCGCGACCGAACTCGCCTACGGCACGGCGCGGGCCCAGGGGCTGCTGGATGCAGTGATCGCCTCGGCGGCCAAGCGTCCCGTCGGCGAGATCGACGGCCCGGTGCTCGATGTACTGCGGTTGGGCGCTTACCAATTGCTGCGTACGCGCGTCGGATCCCATGCCGCGGTGTCGACGTCGGTGGACCTGGTGCGTTCCGAGAACGGGATGGGACCTTCGGGTTTCGCGAATGCCGTGCTGCGCAAGGTGTCGCAGAAGACCGAGGAGATGTGGGTCGACGAGCTCGCGCCGTCGCCGGCCGAGGATCTCGTCGGCTACCTGGCCTTCCAGTACGCGCATCCCCGCTGGATAGCGGAAGTGTTCCGGGATGCGCTCGGCGGCTCGGCCGGCCAGTTGCAGGCGGCACTCGCTGCCGACGACGAACGTCCGCCCGTACATCTGGTCGCCCGGCCGGGTTACATCACCGCCGAGGAGCTGGCGCTGACCAGCGGGGGAGAGGAAGGCAGGTTCTCGCCGTATTGCGTGTATCTGCCGAGCGGTGATCCGGGCGACGTGGATGCGATCCGTGAGGGATATGCCGGTGTGCAGGACGAGGGCAGCCAGCTGATCGCGCGCGCGGTGACGGTCGCCGAGGTCGCCGACGACTCCGGCCGCTGGCTCGACATGTGCGCCGGACCCGGCGGCAAGGCCGCGCTGATCGGCGCGCTCGCCGACATCGACGGCGCCCGGCTGGACGCGATCGAGGTGTCGAAGCATCGCGCCGAGCTGATCCGCAAGGTCGTCAGCGACCTCCCGGTGACCATCCATGTCGCCGACGCCCGGTCGAGTGGCCTCGAACCGGGATACGACCGCATCCTGCTCGACGCGCCATGTTCCGGGCTCGGCTCGCTGCGTCGCCGGCCCGAATCGCGTTGGCGCCGAACCGCTGCCGACGTCGACGAGCTCGTCGTGCTGCAGAAGCAGTTGCTGACCGAGGCGCTTCGGCTCGTGAAACCCGGTGGAATCGTGGTCTATTCGACCTGTTCGCCGCACCCGGCCGAGACCACCGCCGTGGTCGCCGACGTGCTGGCCTCGGTCGACGGTGCCCGCCAGCTCGACGCCCGCCCGCTGGTGACCGTCGGAGAGCTCGGACCGGAACTGCTCGGCGATGGTCCGCATGTGCAGTTGTGGCCGCACGTCCACGGCACCGACGCGATGTTTATGGCGGCGCTCACGAGGGACTAGAGGTCAGTGTCCTGCTGACCCTGTCACTGCTGCGACGCCTTGGTAGTCGGCGACCGCGGCTTGGCCGGTCGGTTCGTATTCGAGGATCAGGAGTCCTGCGGGCGTTGCCGTTTGGTGTGTCAGTCGAAATCCGAGGCTGGTTGCGTTGCGACCGAACAACTGTCGGCCGGTGCCGAGCGCTGTCGGGGCGACGACCAGGCGTAGCGCGTCGACGAGACCGGCTTCGAGGAGCGACCCGGCGAGGGTGTTGCTGCCGTGGACCTGAAGTTCGCGGCCAGACTTCGATCGCATGGTTGACACCGCTGCCACTGCATCCCCGCCGAGGAGAGTTGCGGGCCCCCACGGGAGTTCGGTGAGCGTGCTGCTCACGACGTACTTGGGTAGGCCGTTCATCCGTTCCGTGAACGGGTCTCCGGGGTCGGTGATCTGCGGCCAGTCGCGGGCGAAGGCCTGGTAGGTTCGACGCCCCAGGAGCAGTCCGTCGGCGAGGTCGAGCCACGCCGATGCCTTCCGGATGAAGGTCTCGTCCATGTGCGGCACGAGCCATCCGCCGGCGGAGAAGCCGTCGGAGGTGTCCTCGTCGGCCGATCCGGGTCCCTGGGTGACGCCGTCGAGAGTCATGAATTCGGTGATGGTGATCTTCATTGCCGGGCCTCGCTTTCCACCAGTTCGGTGAGCGCGGCGGTCACCGAGCCCCAGCCGTCGTAGAAGCCGAGTTCATGATGTCGGTCGCGATCGGATGGATTGCCGTGGCGCACGACGACGCTGTACTCGGTTCCGTCGGTGTGTTCGGCGAAGGTGATCTCGGCGGTCATGGGGACCGGTGCCGGTTCCGCGGGTCGCCAGGAGCTGTCGATCGCGTTGGTGAACACCAGACGCTCGGTGGCGTCGACGACGAGGAAGACGGCGTCCATGTGCGGGATGAAGGTCTCCCCGTCGTCGCTCATCTGCGTGACCAGGGCGCCGCCGGGGCGTGGCTCGAGTCGTTCGACTCGGGTGACGGTCGGGGAGGGCGTCCACCATTTCGCAAGCTGCTCGGGTCGGGTCCACGCATTCCAGATTCGTTGTCGCGGTGCGCGGATGATGCGTTGCAGGGTCAGGTCGAGTTCGGGGTCGATCATGATGTCTCCTCTGGTTCGGTGACGAAGGCTTCGAGTCGGTCGGTGCGTTCGGTCCAGACGATGCGCTGGTGTTCGAGCCAGGTCTGCAGGCGTCGCAGGCGTCGCCGGTCGAGCGTGCACATCCGCGTTCGGCCGGTCTTCTTGGTCATGACCAGTCCGCTCTCCTCGAGGACCTTCAGGTGCTTCATGAAGGAGGGGAGCGTCATGGGGAAGGGGCCGGCGAGTTCTCCGACTGTCGCGGGGCCGCGCCCGAGTCGCTCTACGACGGCGCGGCGGGTCGGGTCCGCCAGCGCACCGAAGATCTCGTCGAGCGTGACCGAACTGTTTGCCATGTGGCTAAGTGTTGCATGATTGGTCGCTGAACTCAACGGCTAAGTGATCTGGGTGAGGAGTGGTTGTGGAAAGGCACGGCGGAGCAGTGAGTATTCAGGTACTATCGAACGTATGTACGAAACCGATGTAGCGGAAACGCGGAGGCCGGCAACGGGCGACTTGCGCGCTCTCGTGAGCCTCCTTGCCGGCATGGCTGCGGGGGCTGGCGAGGCCGAGTCGGTGGAGCGGCTGACTCTGCTCGAGGAGATCAAGTCGGCGTGCACTGCGGCCCAGGTGCGTGAGACCGCGAATCTCGACCGGCTGCGTGCGGACGACGAGGCCGCGCGCAATGTTCCGCAACCGCGCCGGGGTCGAGGGCTCGCCGCCGAAGTCGGCTTGGCGCGCAAGGCCTCACCGCAGAAGGGGAGTCAGTACCTCGGATTCGCTCGTGCTCTGGCGCACGAGATGCCGCACACGATGGCCGCACTCACGGACGGGGTGTTGACAGAATGGCGAGCCACGATCCTCGTCCGCGAAACCGCTTATCTGACTCGCGAATCGCGGGAGGAGATCGACCGGCGGGTGTGTGGCGATCCGGAGGCGCTGGTGGGCGCCTCGGACCGAGAGATCGAAGCGCGGGCGAAGCGTCACGCGTACGAACTCGAGCCGGCGGCGGTGGTTGCGCGAAAGGCCAAGGCCGAGAGAGATCGTCGAGTCAGCGTACGATCTGCACCGGATCTGATGACCAAGCTGTCGGCGCTGTTGCCGATGACGCAGGGGATCTCGGTGTATGCCGCGCTCAAGAAGCACGCCGATTCGGTGCTCGGTGCGGACGATCGCACCCACGCCCAGATCATGGCCGACACGCTGGTCGAACGCGTAACCGGTCGCGCTGCCGCAGAGCCGGTTCCGGTGTCGGTGGATGTCGCCATGTCCGATGAGTGTCTGCTCGGGCTGAACGATTCGGCCGCGGAAGTGAGGGGGTATGGGCCGATCCCGGCAGCAGTGGCACGGGAACTTGTCGCCGCCTCGGTTTCGCCGGACGGTGAGACCGCCTCGACGCTGCGTCGTCTCTATGCACGTCCGTCCGATGGTGCGTTGGTGACGATGGAGTCCCGTTCCCGCGGATTCCCTCCCGCACTCGCGCACTTCATCCGGTTACGAGATCAGCGGTGCCGCACTCCGTACTGCGGTGCGCCCATCACGGAGATCGATCACGCGAAACCCCATCGTCACGACGGCCCCACGAGCGAGGCCAACGCCGACGGCATCTGCGTCACCCACAATCGTGCGAAAGAGGCCGATGGCTGGACATATTCGGTCCGCGTGGCCGGCGACATCCGGGTCATCGACGTCATCACTCCGACCGGTGCACGACATCGGAGTACGGCACCGCCGGCCGTCGGGCATCGAGACCCTGAACAAAGCGTCATCGAAACGAAGCTGCTGCAGTTGCTCGCGGTGGCCTGAGTCTTCGGTCGAGTCCGGGTTGTGGATGACACTTCCCGACATTCGTAGGCTCGTATTAGGTTGTCTGATGTGGCGTGTCGTCATGGGCGTCTGCGCCGAGGACGGGGGAACGGACCTGATGGCGGATCGTTTTGGGAGAGCCCATTTCGTCGGGTGCTTACTCGTTGCGGCTATTGCGCTCGTAGTTGCGGGTTGCGCCACGAGCCGCCTGGTTTTATGTCGGATTGAGAGCCAGTCCATGGCGTCGGACGGGAGAACCGTGCCGACATCGTGGCGTGCGATTCTCTTCCCCCGAACCCGGATCTGCCCGCTGTGGGTGTCGAAGAGGGATTGCAGCCCTGGCCGACGCTGCCCCCATTTCCCGGGTGGCCGGCCAGCGGGGTCTGAGACACCCGAGCGCTTTCGTCCGCAGACCCCACCTCGCCCTACACTTGTCCACCATGTGCACCGCCGGTAACGCGCCCATGATCGCCCCGTCCATCCTTTCCGCGGACTTCGCGAATCTCGCCGACGAGGCGGCGGCCGTTGCCAAGCCCGGAGCCACCCGTGCCGACTGGTTGCACGTCGATGTCATGGACGCGCACTTCGTGCCGAACCTGACCCTGGGTCTGCCGATCGTCGAGAGCCTGCTGAAGGCGACCGACATCCCGCTCGACTGCCATCTGATGATCGAGAACCCAGAGCGCTGGGCGCCGCCTTATGCCGAGGCCGGCGCGTACAACGTCACCTTTCACGCGGAGGCGACCGAGAACCCGATCGGCGTCGCCCGCGACATCCGCGCCGCCGGCGCGAAGGCCGGCCTGTCGCTCAAGCCGGGTACCCCGCTCGATCCCTATCTGGAGATCCTCCGCGACTTCGACACCCTGCTGATCATGAGTGTCGAACCCGGCTTCGGCGGACAGAAGTTCATGCCCGAGGTCCTCGAGAAGGCCCGCGCCATCCGCAAGTTCATCGACGCCGAGGACCTGAGGCTGCTCGTCGAGATCGACGGCGGCATCAACGCCGACACCATCGAAGAAGCCGCCGAGGCCGGAATCGACTGCTTCGTCGCCGGCTCGGCCGTCTATGGTGCCGCCGACCCTGGCCAGGCCGTCGCCGCCCTACGCGAATCCGCCGCCCGGGCGCGCGCCAAGAGCGACGTCTGACGCACCTCGTGGACATCGCCGCCGCCATGGATCGCGCCGTCGAGGCGTCGTATGCGGCCATGGGTGTCAGCTCGCCCAATCCTCCTGTCGGAGCAGTGATCCTGGCGGCCGACGGCACCCTGGCGGGCGTCGGTGCGACCCAACCGCCGGGCGGCCCGCATGCCGAGGTGATGGCACTGCGCGCGGCCGGCGAGGCAGCGCGGGGTGGTACCGCGATCGTCACGCTCGAGCCCTGCAACCACACCGGACGCACCGGGCCGTGTTCGCAGGCACTCATCGAAGCGGGCGTTGCCGAGGTCCACTACGCGGTCGGTGACCCCAACCCGGTCGCCGCGGGCGGCGCCGACACCCTGCGAGTTGCCGGCGTCCGGGTGACCGGGGGAGTCGCGGCCGACACCGTGGAGAACGGTCCACTGCGTCCGTGGCTCACCCGACAGCGGCTCGGGCGGCCGATGGTCACCGCCAAGATCGCCGCCGGCATCGACGGCCGGATCGCCGCACCCGACGGCACCAGTCAGTGGATCACCGGTCCCGAAGCGCGCGACCACGCCCACCGGCAGCGCGCACGCCTTGACGCCATCGTGATCGGCACCGGCACCGCACTCGCCGACAACCCCACACTCACCGCCCGCACCTCCGCCGGCGGCCTCTACCCACAGCAGCCGGCACGCGTGGTGCTCGGACACCGCGACCTGCCCGCCGACGCCAACCTCCGCGACGACACCGGAGGGCCGCTGGTCCTGGTCCGATCACATGACCCAGCCGACGTCCTCGCCGCACTTCCCGACGCGCTCTGGGTCCTGGTGGAGGGCGGCCCGCACATCCTGGGCGCCTTCTTCGACGCCGGGCTCGTCGACGAGGTGCACGCCTACGTGGCGCCGATGGTGCTGGGCGCCGGTCGTAGCTCCGTCGAGATACCCGGGGTCATCACGCTCGCCGACGCCAAGAGGTTCCGCACCGTGCACACGACGACGCTCGGCGATGACGTCTTGATCACACTCGCACGGCGTTCGCCGACGATCCGGCAGGACTGAGCAGGCCGAGATGAGCGACACACCGACAGGCATCCATTTCACTCAGCGAAATCGCAATGCGACGCCGTTCTTGCATCGTGCTAGCGTCGATATCACCAGTTCTCGGGGCGGGGTGAAATTCCCCACCGGCGGTGATGAGGGTGCGGTGGATACGCATCTTCCAGCCCGCGAGCGCCTGTCGAACGGCAGGGACAGCAGATTCGGTGAGATTCCGGAGCCGACGGTCACAGTCCGGATGCGAGAGAACAGGCGACACAGTGCCGCCCTGTCTGCTCCGAGCGAGCAGGAGGAGTGCGTGTTCACCGGAATCGTGGAAGAACTCGGCGTCATCGCCGACCGCGAGGATCTCTCTGATGCAGCCCGCTTCACCGTGCGGGGACCCATCGTCACCGCCGACGCGGGCCACGGCGACTCCATCGCGGTCAACGGCGTGTGTCTGACCGTCGTCGACCTCCGTCCCGGCGAGTTCACCGTGGACGTGATGGGTGAGACGCTGCGCCGCAGCTCCCTGTCCGACCTCGCCGCGGGGAGCACCGTCAATCTCGAGCGCGCCATGCCCGCGAACGGGCGTTTCGGCGGCCACATCGTGCAGGGCCACGTCGACGGGACCGGTCGCGTCCTGTCCGTCAGTCCGTCGGAGAACTGGACGGTCGTGCGGATCGGCGTCCCGGACAAGCTGACCCGCTACCTCGTCGAGAAGGGGTCGATCACCGTCGACGGGGTGTCGCTGACCGTCTCGTCGGTGGGCGGATCGGGTGACGACTCGTGGTTCGAGATCTCCCTGATCCCCACCACCCTCAACGAGACCAACCTCGGTGCCACCACGCCGGGCACCGTGGTCAACCTCGAGGTCGACGTGATCGCGAAGTACGTGGAGCGCCTTCACCTGGGCTCCGAACACAGAGATGTCCCTGCGCTTGATGTCCCTGCGCTTGATGTGACAGAGGCGAAATGAGCACAACGAGTGAGGTTCTGATGAACGAATCGCCGCGCGACGGTGACGACGTGACCAGTGGTGAGGGAGTCACGTTCGACACGATCGAACGGGCCATCGCCGACATCGCCGCGGGCAAGGCCGTCGTCGTGGTCGACGACGAGGACCGCGAGAACGAGGGCGACCTGATCTTCGCGGCCGAGATGGCCACCCCGGAACTCGTCGCCTTCATGGTGCGCTACACCTCGGGCTACCTGTGCGTCCCGCTCGACGGCGACGCCTGCGACCGCCTCGGCCTGCCACCGATGTACTCGATGAACCAGGACAAGCACGGCACCGCCTACACCGTGACCGTCGACGCCCGCGAGGGCATCGGCACCGGGATCAGCGCCTCGGACCGCGCCACCACGATGCGTCTGCTCGCCGACCCGGCGGCCACGGCCGGCGACTTCACCCGTCCCGGACACGTCGTCCCGCTGCGGGCCAAGGAGGGCGGCGTGCTGCGTCGTCCCGGCCACACCGAGGCCGCCGTCGACCTGGCCCGCCTCGCCGACCTCGCACCGGCAGGCGTCATCTGCGAGATCGTCAGCCAGAAGGACGTGGGCTCGATGGCCCGCACCGACGAGCTGCGCGTCTTCGCCGACGAACATGACCTCGCGCTGATCTCGATCGCCGACCTCATCGCGTGGCGCCGCCGCCACGAGAAGCACGTCGTGCGCGTCGCCGACGCCCGGATCCCCACCCGCCACGGCGACTTCCGCGCCGTCGGCTACTCCAGCGTCTACGACGACGTCGAGCACGTCGCCCTGGTGAAGGGCGACATCGCCGGCGAGGACGGCGAGGGACACGACGTCCTGGTTCGTGTGCACTCGGAGTGCCTGACCGGCGATGTCTTCGGCTCGCTGCGCTGCGACTGCGGTCCGCAGCTCGACGCCGCGATGGAGATGGTGGCCGCCGAAGGCCGCGGCATCATCCTGTACATGCGCGGCCACGAGGGACGCGGCATCGGCCTGCTGCACAAGCTGCAGGCCTACCAGCTGCAGGACGCCGGCGCCGACACCGTCGACGCCAACCTGGAACTGGGCCTGCCCGCCGACTCCCGCGACTATGGCCTCGGCGCCCAGATCCTCGTCGATCTCGGGGTCACGTCGATGCGGCTGCTCACCAACAACCCGGCCAAGCGCGTCGGCCTCGACGGCTACGGCCTGCACATCGTCGACCGCGTGCCGATGCCGGTGCGCGCCAACGCCGAGAACCTGCGCTACCTTCGCACCAAGCGCGACCGGATGGGACACGACCTCGTGGGCCTCGACGATCACGCGCATCCCAGCGACGACGCATCCGAAGGAGCCCCCGCATGAGCGGCCACGGAGAACCGACCCTCGAACTCGCCGACGCCGGCACGCTCCGGCTGGCGATCGTGTCGTCGCAGTGGCACGAGAAGATCTGCGGCGCACTGCTCGACGGTGCGCTCCGGGCGGCCGACGAGAACGGTGTCACCGAGCCCACCGTCGTGCAGGTCGCCGGTGCGATCGAACTGCCGGTCATCGTGCAGGCGCTCGCCCGCACCCATGACGCCGTCGTCGCGCTCGGTGTCGTGATCAAGGGCGAGACACCGCATTTCGAGTACGTGTGCGACGCGGTGACCGCCGGGCTGACCCGCGTCTCGCTCGACGAGTCGACCCCCGTCGGCAACGGTGTGCTGACGGTGCTGACCGAGGACCAGGCGATCGCGCGGTCCGGCCTGCCCGGCTCGACCGAGGACAAGGGCGCGCAGGCGACCGTCGCCGCGCTGGCCTCGGCACTGACTCTTCGTGCACTGCAACGCGGCGAAGCCCTGCCGACTGCGGTCGGAGGAGCATCGGCGTGACCTCCCCTCGTTGGGACCTGGTGTACCGGCCGCGCAAGCTGCCGCGATACGCGATCGCGGCAGCCGTCGTGATCATGGCGATCCACACCACCTTCGGGCTGCTGCTGACGATCGACGACGTCGGCGTCCGTAACCTCGGCGGCGCCGACCAGGTCGCGATCATCCTCATCGGTGTCCTGTTCACGGGCGCCGCCCTGCTGCTGACCCGGCCGCGGTTGCGTGTCGGCCCCGACGGCGTCGAGGTGCGCAACCTGGTACCCACGCGCCTGTTCACCTGGGACAAGGTCCTCGGACTGACCTATCCGGAGAAGGGGTTCGGCGCCTGGCTGCTGTTCCCGTCCGACGAACACATCACCGTGCTGGCGGTCCAGGCGGGCGACGGTCCGCGGGCCATCGAGGCGATGGCGCGGTTCCGCGAGCTCGAAGAGCGCTATCGCGGGACCGTCCGACCCGCCAACTAGCCTGGAACACGTGGCCGACCCGACTACCTACCGTCCTGCTCACGGAACCATCCCGACCGATCCTGGGGTGTACAAGTTCCGTGACGAGCACGGTCGTGTCATCTACGTGGGCAAGGCCAAGAACCTCCGGTCACGCCTGACGTCGTACTTCGCCGACATCGCCTCGCTGCATCCGCGCACCCGCCAGATGGTGACGACGGCGGCGTCGGTCGAGTGGACCGTCGTGGGCACCGAGGTGGAGGCACTCCAGCTCGAATACAACTGGATCAAGGAATTCGATCCGCGGTTCAACGTCCGCTACCGCGACGACAAGACCTATCCGATGCTGGCCGTCACCCTCAACGAGGAGTACCCGCGGCTGTTCGTCTACCGCGGTCCGCGGCGCCGCGGCGTGCGCTACTTCGGGCCGTACTCCCACGCATGGGCGATCCGAGAGACCGTCGACCTGCTGACGCGGGTGTTCCCCGCGCGGACCTGCTCGGCGGGCGTGTTCAAGCGGCATCAGCAGATCGACCGTCCGTGCCTGCTGGGCTACATCGACAAATGTGCCGCGCCGTGCATCGGCCGGGTCGACGCCGAGGAACACCGCGAGATCGTCGAGGACTTCTGCGACTTCCTGGCCGGCCGCACCGACCTGCTGATCCGCAAGCTGGAACGTGACATGACGGTTGCGGCCGAGGACCTCGACTTCGAGCGCGCGGCCCGCCTGCGCGACGACATCGGCGCACTGCGGCGTGCCATGGAGAAGCAGGCCGTGGTGCTCGGAGACGGCACCACCGCCGACGTCGTCGCGGTCGCCGGCGACGAACTCGAGGTGTCGGTCCAGGTCTTCCACGTGCGCGACGGCCGCGTCCGAGGTCAGCGAGGCTGGGTCGTCGAACGCAGCGACAACGGGACCGACGGCGATGTCATCGGCGACTTCATCACCCAGTTCTACGGTGCGCAGGTCGATTTCGACGCCACGGTCGACGTGGGTGAGGACCGCGCTCACGGCGAGTCGGTGCCGCGTGAGGTGCTGGTCCCCGAATTACCGGCCAACGCAGCCGAACTCGAGGAATGGCTGTCCGGACTGCGGGGGAGCAGGGTCACCCTGCGGGTGCCGCAGCGCGGTGACAAGAAGGCGCTGTTCGAGACCGTCGCCCGGAACGCCGGGGAATCGCTCACACAGCACAAGCTCCGACGCGCCGGCGACCTGACCACCCGGTCGGCCGCGCTCACCGAGCTTCAGGAGTCCTTGATGCTCGACCAGGCGCCGCTGCGCATCGAGTGCGTCGACATCTCACATGTGCAGGGCACCGACGTGGTCGCCTCCCTCGTCGTGTTCGAGGACGGCCTGCCGCGCAAGTCCGACTACCGGCACTATTCGATCCGCCACGCCGCGGGTGACGGCCATTCCGACGACGTCGCGTCGATCGCCGAGGTCACCCGCCGCCGGTTCCTGCGTCACCGTGCCGACCGCGACGCACCACCACCGGAGTCGGGGGAGGTCGGCGCCGAGCCCCAGACCCCCGCGCAGCCACGGAAGTTCGCGTATCCGCCCAACCTGTTCGTCGTCGACGGCGGTGCGCCACAGGTGCATGCGGCGGCGGCGGTCCTCGACGAACTGGGGGTCACCGACGTCTCGGTGATCGGCCTCGCCAAACGCCTCGAAGAGGTGTGGGTGCCCGGCGAGGACGACCCCATGATCCTGCCGCGCAGCAGCCAGGCCCTGTTCCTGCTGCAACGTGTACGCGACGAGGCGCACCGGTTCGCCATCACCTTCCACCGCAGCAAGCGAAGCAAGCGGATGACCGAGTCGGTGCTCGACGGCATCCCGGGTCTCGGGAAGACGCGACGCACCGCGCTGGTGACGCACTTCGGATCGGTCGCGCGTCTGCGTGAGGCATCCTTGGAGGAGATCGCCAAGGTACCCGGGATCGGCCTGACCACCGCGCGTGCCGTGCAGACCGCACTCGGCGGTGACATGGTTGCAGAGACGGTGTCGCCGGTGATGAGCGAGACCGTGAACGAGGCAGAGATGACGGTGGTGACCGGTGACGCGGGACGGGGTGTCGATGAGTGAGCGGGCCGAGGCCGAACACGACGAGAGGCCGGCCGATGGCACGTCCGACGCGGCGCCGGACGAACTGACCGTCCTGTTCGTCACGGGCATGTCCGGCGCGGGTCGCTCGACGGCGGCCAACGTACTCGAGGACGACGGCTGGTACGTCGCCGACAACGTTCCGCCCTCACTGATCTCGACGATGGTCGGGATGGTCCGCGAGAGCGATCCCACGATCACTCGTCTCGCCATGGTGCTGCGTGCTTCCGACCCCAACCTCGCCCATGAACTCGAGCAGCTGCGGGACAGCCTCGGACAGTCGGGGATTCGTACCCGTCTGCTGTACCTCGACGCGAGCGAGGAGGCACTGGTCCGCCGGTTCGAACAGGTTCGTCGCCGACACCCGTTGCAGGGCAA
The DNA here is from genome assembly GCF_024733855.1 of Gordonia sp. GONU. Taxonomy (NCBI): domain Bacteria; kingdom Bacillati; phylum Actinomycetota; class Actinomycetes; order Mycobacteriales; family Gordoniaceae; genus Gordonia; species Gordonia sp. GONU. Next base: position 39,460 of record NZ_JANRHB010000001.1, on the reverse strand, counting down.
GGAGACCCTCGTCGAGGGCATCGCCCGCGAACGTGCGATCCTGGCGCCCATCAAGAACGTCGCGGACCTCGTCGTGGAGACCTCGGGGCTGACCGCGGCCAAGTTGCGTTCCGTGGTGGAGGGTGTGGCACCCGGTGACACCGAACCGCGGCTGAGCATCGCGGTGCAGTCCTTCGGCTTCAAGTACGGATTGCCCATCGACTCCGATCTCGTCGCCGACGTACGGTTCCTGCCCAATCCGCACTGGATCGACGAACTGCGCGACCACAACGGTCGGGAGGCGCCGGTCCGCGATTACGTCCTCGGTCAGCCCGACGCCGGTGACTTCCTCGACCTCTACACCGGCCTGGTGTCCATCGTCGGTCGCGGCTACCTGCGGGAAGGCAAGCGCTACATGACGATCAGTGTCGGCTGCACCGGCGGTAAACATCGCAGTGTCGCCATCTCCGAGGAGCTCGCCCACCGGCTCCGCAAGGCCGTCGACGACGCCGGCGCGGCCTCCTACGACGTGCGCGTGATGCACCGTGATCTGGGGCGCGAATGACCCAGAAGATCGTCGCCCTCGGAGGCGGCCACGGCCTGTACGCGACACTGACCGCGATGCGCTATCTGAGTACCGACATCACCGCGGTGGTGACGGTCGCCGACGACGGGGGATCGTCGGGCCGCCTGCGTGCGGAGCTCGGACTCATCCCGCCCGGTGATCTGCGAATGGCGCTGGCCGCGTTGATGTCTGCGCCGAAAGCCCTCGAGGACTTCCAGACCGCCGGAGATCCCGACACCCGACGACGCCACGAGCTGTGGGCGGAGGTGCTGCAACACCGCTTCGGTGGTCGCGGCGCACTCGCCGGACACCCCATCGGCAACCTGATGCTCGCCGGTCTCACCGAGGTCCTCGGCGACACCGTGGCCGCACTGCAGGAGCTGCGGTCGATGTTCGGGATCGTCGGACAGGTGCTGCCGATGTCGACCGTCCCGCTCGACATCGAGGCCGACGTGTCCGGGCTCGAGGCCGACCCGCGCATCAGCCGCGAGATCCGCGGTCAGGTCGCGGTCGCGACGACGCCCGGCAAGGTGCGCCGCGTGCGGTTGATCCCCGAGGATCCACCGGCCTGTGAAAGTGCGGTCGAGGCAATCGAATCCGCCGACCTGGTGATGCTCGGCCCGGGTTCCTGGTTCTCCAGCGTGATCCCGCATGTGCTGGTGCCGGAGCAGCTCAAGGCGTTGCAGCGCACCAGCGCCCGAAAGGTGCTCGCGGTCAACCTCGCACCCGAACCGGGGGAGACGCCCGGGTTCTCGGTGGAGCGGCATCTGCACGTCCTGCACGCCCATGCCGACACGTTCCGCGTCGACCACGTCCTGGTGGACGCGTCGTCGGTACCGGCCGGACGCGAACGCGAGCATCTCGTACGCGCGGCCGGACTGTTCGGCGCGGAACTGAACGTCGGCGATGTGGCGGTACCCGGCCGCCAGGTCCATGACCCGGCGAAAGTCGCCGCCGTGGTGAACGAACTGTGCGAAGGTGAATCGAACCGTTACTCTGACCGGGCGGACGCCTGAGCCAGGCGATGATTCGGCGTTTTCTCGAGGGACGTGTGGGCTGTTGACAGGAGGACAGGGACCGGTGGCGATGACGGCGGCGGTGAAAGACGAGCTGAGTCGCCTGTCGGTGACTCAGGTGAGTTGCCGGAGAGCCGAGGTGTCGGCGCTGCTGCGTTTCGCCGGCGGTCTGCACATCGTGGCGGGCCGCGTCGTGGTGGAGGCCGAGGTCGACATGGGCAATGTCGCGCGGCGCCTGCGACGCGAGATCCACGACCTCTTCGGCTACGGCTCGGACGTTCACGTCCTGCGCGGCGGCGGGCTGCGCAAGTCGGCGCGCTACATCGTGCGCATCACCAAGGACGGCGAGGGCCTCGCCCGGCAGACCGGCCTGCTCGACCTGCGTGGCCGCCCGGTGCGCGGCCTTCCGGCCCAGGTCGTCGGCGGTAGCGTCGCGGATGCCGAAGCCGCTTGGCGCGGAGCATTTCTCGCCCATGGATCGCTGACCGAGCCCGGGCGTTCGTCGGCGCTGGAGGTCAGCTGCCCCGGACCCGAGGCCGCGCTCGCGCTCGTCGGCGCAGCCCGCCGGCTCGGCGTCACCGCGAAGGCCCGCGAGGTCCGCGGCGCCGACCGTGTCGTGATCCGCGACGGCGAGGCGATCGGCGCGCTGCTCACGCGGATGGGTGCCCACGACACACGCCTGGTGTGGGAGGAACGCCGCATGCGCCGCGAGGTGCGTGCGACCGCCAACCGCCTCGCCAACTTCGACGACGCCAACCTCCGACGTTCGGCCCGCGCGGCGGTGGCCGCGGCCGCTCGCGTCGAACGCGCTCTGGAGATCCTCGGCGACGAGGTGCCCGATCACCTCGTGGCGGCGGGCCAGCTGCGCATCACCCACCGGCAGGCCTCTCTCGAGGAACTCGGCCAGCTCGCCGACCCGCCGATGACCAAGGACGCCGTCGCCGGACGCATCCGCCGTCTGCTGTCGATGGCCGACAAGAAGGCGCGCCAGGACGGCATCCCGGATACCGAGGCGGCGGTCACCTCGGAGCTCCTCGACGAAGCCTGAGCGGAGCGGGAAAGCCGACAGGCGGACCTGCGGTGTGCCGGACCGAACCCCTCCTACTAGGCTGAGGTCGACGTGTGCGGACCGGGGATCACTCGTGTGCCATCGGTGACCGCTCACGGCGCGGCCAGCAGGGCTTGACCCACAGGCCTGACCATGAATACCGCTAAGGAGCACAACTGTGACTGTTCGGGTAGGCGTCAACGGATTCGGCCGGATCGGCCGCAACTTTTTCCGTGCCGTCGAAGCGCAAAAGGCTTTGGGCACCACTGACATCGAGATCGTCGCGGTCAACGATCTCACCGACAACGCGACTCTCGCACACCTGCTGAAGTTCGACTCGATCCTCGGTCGTCTGCCCGAAGACGTCAGCCTCGAGGGCGACGACACCATCGTGGTGGGCGACAAGAAGATCAAGGCGCTCGAGGTCAAGGAAGGCCCCGCCGCGATCCCGTGGGGCGACCTGGGTGTCGACGTCGTCGTCGAGTCGACCGGCATCTTCACTGCACGCGCCAAGGCCCAGGGTCACCTGGACGCCGGCGCCAAGAAGGTCATCATCTCGGCCCCCGCGTCGGATGAGGACATCACCATCGTCATGGGCGTCAACGACGACAAGTACGACGGCAGCCAGAACATCATCTCGAACGCCTCGTGCACCACGAACTGCCTCGGCCCGCTGGCCAAGGTCCTCAACGACGAGTTCGGCATCGTCAAGGGCCTCATGACCACGATCCACGCCTACACCCAGGACCAGAACCTGCAGGACGGTCCGCACAAGGATCTGCGTCGCGCCCGCGCCGCCGCCATCAACATCGTGCCCACCTCGACCGGTGCCGCCAAGGCCATCGGCCTGGTGCTGCCGGAGCTGAAGGGCAAGCTCGACGGCTACGCCCTGCGTGTGCCGATCCCCACCGGCTCGGTCACCGACCTCACCGCGCAGCTGGCCAAGACGGCCACCGCCGATGAGATCAACGCCGCGCTCAAGGCCGCTGCCGAGGGCCCGCTGAAGGGCATCCTGAAGTACTACGACGCCCCGATCGTCTCCTCCGACATCGTCACCGACCCGCACAGCTCGCTGTTCGACGCCGGCCTGACCAAGGTCATCGACGATCAGGCCAAGGTCGTGTCCTGGTACGACAACGAGTGGGGCTACTCGAACCGCCTCGTCGACCTCATCGGTCTCGTCGGCAACTCGCTCTAGTCCACTCGTCGTACAACGGAAAGAGGAGTCAACGCCTCATGGGTGTTCCCACTCTGAAGAACCTTCTGGAAGAGGGTGTTTCGGGTCGGGGAGTGCTGGTCCGCTCGGATTTCAACGTCCCGCTCGACGGGTCGACGATCACCGATCCCGGCCGCATCCTCGCCTCCCTGCCCACCCTCAACGCGCTCATCGACGCCGGTGCCAAGGTGATCATCACCGCGCACCTGGGTCGTCCGAAGGGCGAGCCCGACCCGAAGTTCTCGCTCGCGCCTGTCGCGGCGCGCCTCGGCGAGGAACTCGGCCGCAACGTGCAGCTCGCCGGTGACGTGGTCGGAACCGACGCGCTCGCCCGCGCGGAGGGTCTCACCGACGGCGACGTCCTGCTCCTGGAGAACATCCGCTTCGATCCGCGGGAGACCTCCAAGGACGACGCCGAACGCGAGAAGCTCGCCGAGGCCCTCGTCGAACTGGTCGGCGAGGACGGCGCGTTCGTGTCGGACGGCTTCGGAGTGGTCCACCGCAAGCAGGCCTCGGTCTACGACGTCGCCAAGCTCCTCCCGCACTACGCGGGAGAGCTGGTGGCGGCCGAGGTCGAGGTCCTGTCGAAGCTCACCGACGAGGTGACCCGCCCCTACGCGGTCGTCCTCGGCGGCTCGAAGGTCTCCGACAAGCTCGGGGTCATCGAGGCGTTGGCTCCCAAGGTCGACACGCTGGTCATCGGCGGCGGCATGGCGTTCACCTTCCTGGCCGCACAGGGCCATCCGGTGGGTACCTCGCTGCTGCAGGAGGACCAGATCGACGTCTGCAAGAGCCTGCTCGAGCGTTTCGGCGACGTCATCCACCTGCCCGTCGACGTGGTGGTGGCCGACAAGTTCGCCGCCGACGCCCAGGCGCAGACGGTGGCCGCCGACGCCATCCCCGACGGCTGGATGGGTCTCGACATCGGACCGGAGTCGGTGAAGCGATTCGCCGCGGTCCTCTCGGGTGCCCAGACCGTTTTCTGGAACGGTCCGTCCGGTGTGTTCGAGTTCGAGAAGTTCTCGGACGGCACCCGCGGGGTCGCGGAGGCCATCGCCGGTGCGACCGGCAACGGCGCGTTCACCGTGGTCGGTGGCGGCGACTCGGCCGCCGCGGTGCGGACCCTGGGTCTGCCCGACTCCGACTTCTCGCACATCTCCACCGGAGGTGGCGCATCGCTGGAGTACCTCGAGGGCAAGGAACTCCCCGGACTGAAGGTGCTGGAGAGCTGAACCATGGCAACTCGTAAACCGCTCATCGCGGGCAACTGGAAGATGAACCTCAACCACCTCGAGGCCATCGCGCTGGTTCAGAAGATCGCCTTCGCGTTGCCCGCGAAGTACTTCGACAAGGTCGACGTGACGGTGATCCCGCCGTTCACCGACATCCGCAGCGTGCAGACCGTCGTCGACGGCGACAAGCTCCTGCTCACCTACGGTGCGCAGGACCTGTCGCAGCACGACTCGGGTGCCTACACCGGCGAGATCAGCGGTGCCTTCCTCGCGAAGCTCGGCTGCACGTTCGTCGTCGTCGGCCACTCGGAGCGTCGGACCCTGCACGGTGAGACCGACGAGATCGTGCTGGCCAAGACCAAGGCCGCGCTCAAGCACGATCTCACCCCGATCGTCTGCATCGGCGAGGGGCTCGAGATCCGCGAGGCGGGTGAGCACGTCGCGTACAACGTGGCACAGCTCAAGGGCTCTCTCGCCGGCCTGTCGGCCGCCGAGATCGCCAAGACCGTCATCGCCTACGAGCCGGTCTGGGCCATCGGCACCGGCCGGGTGGCCGGCGCCGCCGACGCCCAGGAGGTCTGCAAGGCGATCCGCGAGACCCTCGCGGAGATCGCCGACGAGCAGACCGCGGCCTCGGTCCGCATCCTCTACGGCGGCTCGGTGAATGCCAAGAACGTCGGCGACATCGTCGGCCAGACCGACGTCGACGGTGCTCTCGTCGGCGGCGCGTCGCTGAAGTCGGACGAGTTCGCGACGCTGTCGGCGATCGCCGCGGGTGGCCCCTTGCCCTGACGGGTCACACCCACGCGTACACTGTGGCAGGTTGGTGTCGGCTCACGTCGGCACCACCTGCTACAGCTGTATCTCCAGGTGTTTACGGAAGGGCGTTTCGACTCGTGACTGTGCAAGGTGCACTCGACATCGGATTGATCGTGACCAGCGTGCTGCTGATCGTGCTCGTCCTGCTGCACCGCGGCAAGGGTGGCGGTCTGTCGTCGCTGTTCGGCGGCGGTGTCCAGTCCAGCCTGTCGGGTTCGAGCGTCGTCGAACGCAACCTCGACCGGCTGACCATCTTCGTCGGCCTCATCTGGGTGATCTTCATCGTCGGCGTGGGCGTCGACATCAAACTCTCCTGAGCTGGTTTCTGCTTCGGACCTCGGGCGACGCGTGATACGCGTCGCCCGATGCTTTCCCCGGGATGCCGGATGGCCCCGATCTCGGGATACTTGGTCGCATGAGTGAAACCGCCCCCTCCCGGGGAGCCCCGGCATCTCGTCCGTCCATGTCGATCGTCGACCACATCGTCGTCGACGACGAGGGCCGTGCACTCACCGAACCCTTGCGTGAGGACATCCGTCTGCTCGGCGGCATCCTCGGCGAGGTCGTCGCCGAACATTCCGGCACCGACGTCTTCGATCTCGTCGAATCAGCTCGTGTGGCCGCTTTCGGCGTGCGCCGCAACGAGATCGACCGCAACGAACTCGCGGAGATGTTCACCGACCTCGACGTGTCCACCGCGGTTCCGGTCATCCGCGCCTTCAGTCACTTCGCGTTGTTGGCCAACCTGGCCGAGGACATCCACCGCGAACGTCGCCGTGCCATCCACGTGCGAGCCGGTGACCCGCCGCAGAGGTCCAGCCTGGCCGCGACCTACCGGCAGCTCGCCGACGCCGGACTCGGCGACGAGGAGGTCGGCAAGGCACTCGCCGACGCCAACGTCGTGCCGGTCATCACCGCCCATCCCACCGAGACCCGGCGCCGCACGGTGTTCGAGGCGCAGAACCGGATCACCGAGCTGATGCGCTTCCGCGGCCGTACCGAACTGACCCCCGACGAGGACGCCGAGGTCACCGAGGCGATCCGGCGTCAGATCCTCACGCTGTGGCAGACCGCGCTCATCCGCCTCGAACGACTCACCATCCAGGACGAGATCCGTTCGGGGCTGCGCTATTACGACGCCTCGTTCTTCGACGTGGTGCCGGCCATCAACACCTCCGTGCGCGCCGCCCTGCGGTCGGCCTACCCCGGCGCGGGTCTCGCCGACGAGCCGATGATCCGCATGGGGTCCTGGATCGGCGGCGACCGCGACGGGAACCCGTTCGTGACCGCCGAGGTGGTCACCCTGGCGGCCACCCTGGCCGCCGAGACCGCGGTGGGACACCACCTCGCCGAACTCGAGAACCTCGCCCAGGAACTAAGCATGTCTGCGCGGCTGATCACCGGAACCGAACCGCTGCTCGAACTCGCCGGTGCCGACTCCGAGGACCCCGGCGCCGACGAGCCGTTTCGGCTCGCGTTGCGGCACATCCGATCCCGCCTCGCGGCGACCGCCAACCAGATGTTCGACGAGGACTTCCTCTCGTCGAGCGATCTGTTCCTCGGCGACGGCAAACCGCCCTACTCCGACGCCGCCGAGTTGCTCGTCGACCTCGACGTCATCGACGCGACCCTGCGGGTCAACAACGACGCCTCCATCGCCGACGACCGGCTCCTCACCCTCCGGGAATCGGTGCGCACGTTCGGCTTCCACCTGTCCGGGCTCGACATGCGGCAGAACTCCGACATGCACGAGGAAGTGGTCGCCGAACTCCTCGCCTGGGCAGGCGTGCACGGCGACTACGCCTCGCTCGACGAGGCGGAACGCGTCGAGATCCTGTCCGCCGAACTGCAGCGGCGCCGTCCGCTGACCAGTCCCGATGCGGAACTGAGCGAGCTGGCGACCAAGGAACTCGCGATCGTGCGGGCGGCCGCGAAGGCAGTCGCGACGTTCGGTCCGGAAGCGGTGCCCAACTACATCATCAGCATGTGCACCTCGGTGAGCGACATGCTCGAAGCGCTCATCCTGCTCAAGGAGGCCGGCCTCTACGACCCCGGCGCCGCCGGCGAGAACGACCCGCGCTCCACGGTGCGGGTCGTACCGCTGTTCGAGACGATCGAGGATCTGCAGCAGGGCGCTGCGACCCTGCTCGCCGTTCTCGAGGTGCCCTTCTACCGGGCGCTCGTGGAGTACCAGAACGGCATGCAGGAGATCATGCTCGGTTACTCCGACTCCAACAAGGACGGCGGGTACATGGCCGCCAACTGGGCGCTCTACCGCGCCGAACTCGACCTCGTGGAGGCGGCGTCCCGGTCGGGAATCCGGTTGCGGCTCTTTCACGGTCGCGGTGGAACCGTCGGCCGCGGCGGCGGCCCCAGCTACGACGCCATCCTCGCTCAGCCGCCCGGGGCGGTGCAGGGGTCGCTGCGCATCACCGAGCAGGGCGAGATCATCGCCGCCAAGTACGCCGAGCCGGTGACCGCCCGCCGCAACCTGGAGACACTGCTGGCCGCGACCATCGAATCGTCGCTGCTCGACGTCGAAGGTCTCGGCGACGAATCGGAGTCGGCGTACGAGATCATGGACGACATCGCCGCCAGGGCACGTGCGGCCTACAGCCGTCTCGTGCACGAGACACCGGGGTTCGTCGAGTACTTCACCACCTCCACGCCGTTGTCGGAGATCGGTGCCCTCAACATCGGCAGTCGTCCGGCGTCTCGTAAGCAGACCGAGAAGATCACCGATCTCCGCGCGATCCCATGGGTGCTGTCGTGGACGCAGTCGCGGGTGATGCTGCCGGGCTGGTACGGCACCGGTTCCGCGTTCGAGGAGTGGGTGGCCGACGACCCGACTCGCCTGGAGGCCCTGCAGCGCTACTACGAGAAGTGGCCGTTCTTCCGCACCGTCATGTCCAACATGGCGCAGGTGTTGGCGAAGTCCGACATGGGGCTGGCGCATCGCTACGCACAGCTCGTACCCGACGAGGAGCTGCGCGAGCAGGTGTTCGGAATGATCGTCGACGAGCACGAGCGCACGATCGGCATGTGCGCCAAGATCACCGGCATCGATGATCTGCTGCACGACAACGCGGCCCTCAAACGTTCGGTCTACAACCGATTCCCGTACCTCGAGCCGCTCAATCTGCTCCAGGTGGAGCTGCTGCGCCGGTTCCGCGCGGGGGAGGACACCCCGTTGTTGCGTCGCGGCATCCAGCTGACCATGAACGGTCTCGCGTCGGCGCTGCGCAACAGCGGTTAGCCTCGAGGAGCTGTGCTCAGCCGTAGTGGCAGACGTAACTGACGGCCTCGGTGACCTCGATGTCGAACGAGGAATCGCCGGGCACCGAGAACGAGGTGCCGGCGCCGTAGGGAGTCCAGTCCTCGCTGCCGGCGAGACGCACTCGGCAGGTGCCGGAGTGCAACTCCATGATCTCGGGTGCCCCGGTCCCGAAGTTCAGCGTCGCGGGCAAGATGACGCCGGCCGACTTGCGGGTCCCGTCGGCGAGGAGGAACGTGTGGCTCACGCACTTGCCGTCGAAGTAGACGTTGGCGCGCGGGTCGAGCGTCACGTTCGCGTAGGTCGAGGTCTCGGTCACGATCACCGAGCCTAGCGTGAAGCTATGAAATCACGTGATCTGGGAGGCGGCATCCTCGTCGAGGAACCACATGGTCTCGTCGGTGCCGCGGGCGCCGGCGCACGGCCAGTCGGCCGGGTCGGCACCGCGATGCGCGGCGGCGACGGCTTCGGCCTTGTCGCCGCCGGCGACGAGGAACCACACGTTGCGGGACCGATTGACCACCGGCAGGGTCAGGGTGATCCGACGGGGCGGCGGCTTGGGGGAATCCTGCACGGCGACAACCGATTTCTCGGTCTCCGCGGTGGCTGCGGTGTGCGGGAAGAGGGAGTTGATGTGGCCCTCGCCGCCCATGCCGAGCAGGTGCAGATCGAAATGCGGTGCCACGCCGTCCGACGACCGTCCGGCCAGGATCGCCGCGTAATCGGCTGCGGCAGCCTCGATGTCGTCGCCGAGCGGGCCGTCGGACGGGGCCATCGGGAACACCCGCGACGGATCCACCGGCACCTTGTCGAGCAGGGCCTCACGCGCCTGACCGGAGTTGCGTTCCGGGTCGTCGGCGGGCACGAAACGGTCGTCGCCCCAGTACACGTCGACCCGCGACCAGTCGATGGTGCCGCTGTCGGCGGCGAGCGCCGACAGGATCGCGATGCCGTTGCTGCCGCCGGTGAGCACGATGCTCGCGTCCCCGCGTTCGGCCTGTGCGCGGGTCACCAGGTCGACGAAGCGCGCGGCCGCGGTGGCGACGAGTTCCGGCTTGGACTCGAAGACGAGCGTCTCGACAGCGGTCATGGTGTGAGAACTCCTTCGTTCGTGTCGATGAAGTCGACCCCGGGGACACCCCGCAAGGCGACGGCATAGACCTCGTCGGTGTCGAGGCGCCGGAGCTCCTCGGCGATGCACACGGGTAGGTCGCGGTGGCCCATCGCGATTCGGCCGTCGGGCTTGCCCGGCATCGTCAGCACCGCGTTGTTGCCCTCGTCCACGGCGAGGATCGTCGGACCCTCGTCGCGGTGAAGACGGATCTCGAAACTCCCGCGACGGCGCCGCGTGGGTACGTCGAGCGCCGAATGCAACCACCCGGCGATGAGGTCCACCGCCGGGGAATCGTGCGCGCCCGTGACGTCCACCGCGGTGATGCGCGAATGCGGCGGACGGTCGACCGCCGAGGCGAGGATGGCCCGCCAGTGCGTGATGCGCGACCACGCGATGTCGGTGTCGCCGGGGGAGTATGTCTCGAGGCGGCGCGCGAGCACCGTGGCCGGATCGGCGTCCTTCGTGGCATCGAGGATGCGACGGTGACCGAGCCTGCCGAGGGGATCGTCCGCGGGGCGTGCGGGGCCTTCGCCGGGCCACCACGTGACGACGGGGGTGTCCGGCAACAGGAACGGTGTGACGACGCTCGCCGGTTCGTCGGCGAGCGCGCCGTACAGCGACAGCACCACGACTTCCGACGCGCCGGCGTCCCCGCCCACGCGAATCTGTGCGTCGAGGCGCGAATTCCCTTCGCGGGTACCGTGATACACGACGATGACGCGGCTGGGGTGCTCGCGGCTGGCACCGATGACGGCCTCGATGGCGCCCTCCATCGGTTCGCCCTGTTCGACGCAGACGACCAGGGTGAGCACGCGACCGAGACTGAGCGCGCCGCCGGCCGCCCGCACCTCGATGATCCTCTTCGCGACACTTCGGGTGTCCGTGTCGGGCAGCTCGACGATCATCGCGGATCCTCCTGGAGGGGCTGGGCGGTGGACATCAGGGCCGGCGCCACGCGCGTCCCACGCGGGCCATCATCTCGTCCGCCGACGGCGGACCCCAGGTTCCCGACTCGTAGGTGTCGGGGGAGTCCTCGGCGGCCCACTGTTCGAGCACGGGATCGAGGATCTTCCACGACAATTCGACTTCCTCGTTGACCGGGAACAGTGACGGCACGCCGAGTAGGACGTCGAGGATGAGGCGCTCGTATGCCTCCGGGGACGCCTCGGTGAACGCGGTGCCGTAGCTGAAGTCCATGTTCACGTCGCGGACCTCCATGCTGGAGCCCGGCACCTTGGATCCGAAGCGCAGGGTGATGCCCTCGTCGGGCTGCACCCGGATGACCAGCGCGTTCTGGCTGAGCTCCTCGGTCATCGTCTGGTCGAACGGCAGATGCGGGGCGCGCTTGAAGACCAGCGCGATCTCGGTGACGCGCCGGCCGAGACGCTTGCCGGTCCGCAGGTAGAACGGCACACCCGCCCAGCGACGGGAGTCGACCTCGAGGGCGATCGCGGCAAAGGTCTCGGTCTTGGAGTCCTTGGCGAAGCCGTCCTCCTCTTTGAGCCCGGCCACCTTCTCGCTGCCCTGCCAGCCCGGACCGTACTGGCCGCGGGCGGTGTTCTGATCGATCGGCAGGACGTTGCGAGTGGCCGCCAGGACCTTGATCTTCTCGGCCTGTAACTGCTTGGGCTCGAAGGAGATCGGTTCCTCCATCGCCACCAGGGCCATCAGCTGCAGCAGATGGTTCTGGATGACGTCGCGTGCGGCACCGATGCCGTCGTAGTAGCCGGCCCGCCCACCGATGCCGATGTCCTCGGCCATCGTGATCTGGACGTGGTCGACGTAGTGCGAACTCCACAGCGGGTCGAACAGCTGGTTGGCGAAGCGCAGCGCCAGGATGTTCTGCACCGTCTCCTTGCCCAGGTAGTGGTCGATGCGGAACACCGACGACTCCGGGAAGACGTTGTTGACGATGGCGTTGAGTTCGCGGGCCGACTCGAGATCGTGGCCGAACGGCTTCTCGATGACCACGCGGCGCCAACTGTCGCCGTCCGGTGTCGCCAGCCCGCTGCGCTCGAGCTGTTCACACACCGTCGGGAACGCCTTGGGCGGGATCGACAGGTAGAACGCGTGATTGCCGTCCGTGCCGCGTTCGTCGTCGAGCGACTTGAGGGTGTCGCACAAGTTGTCGAACGCGGCGTCGTCGTCGAAATCGCCCTGCACGAAGCGGAAACCCTCCGCGAGGCGCTCCCACACCTCCTCGCGGAAGCCCGTGCGGGCGTGTTCCCGCACGGCGTCGTGCACGATCGCCCCGAAGTCCTCGTCGGTCCAGTCGCGTCGGGCGAAACCGACGAGAGCGAACGACGGGGGGAGCAGGCCGCGGTTGGCGAGGTCGTAGACCGCAGGCATCAACTTCTTGCGTGCCAGGTCACCGGTGACGCCGAAGATGATCAGACTGCACGGACCCGCGATGCGGGGCAGCCGTTTGTCCTGTGGGTCACGGAGCGGATTGGTCCAAGAACCGGGTCCCACTGAATCCTCACCGGCGGCCACGACGGCCTCAGCCCTTGATCGCCGCGGACAACTGCTCGGCGGTCGCGTTGAGCAGGTCGTTCCAGGCGTCCTCGAACTTGCTCACGCCCTCCTCCTCGAGGACCTTGAAGACATCGACCGTGTCGACGCCGAGCGCCGCGATCTTGTCGAAGACCTCCTGCGACTCCTGCGCGAGACCGATGATCGAGCCGGTGTTGACCCAACCGTGGTCGGCGAAGGCGTCCATCGTCTTGCCCGGCATGGTGTTGACCGTGTTGGGCGCGACGAGCTCGCTGACGTACAGGGTGTCCGGGTAGTCCGGGTTCTTCACGCCGGTCGACGCCCAGAGCGCGCGCTGCGGGCGAGCGCCCTTGGCGAGGAGGTCCGGGAAGCGCGACTCGACCTCGAAGACCTGCTGGTAGGCCGAGTAGGCGAGACGGGCGTTGGCCAGCGCCGCCTTGCCCTTCAGCTCGGTGGCCTCCGGGGTGCCGATGGCGTCGAGGCGCTTGTCGATCTCGGTGTCGACGCGGGAGACGAAGAACGACGCCACCGAGTGGATGTTCGACAGGTCGTGGCCGGCTTCCGCGGCGGCGTCGAGGCCGTCGAGGTAGGCGTCCATGACCTCCTTGTAGCGCTCGACCGAGAAGATCAGCGTCACGTTGACGCTGATGCCCTCGGCGATGACCCGGGTGATCGCCGGGAGTCCGGCCTTGGTGGCCGGGATCTTGATCAGCAGGTTCGGGCGGTCCACGATCTTCCACAGCTCGATGGCCTGGGCGACCGTGGCGTCGGTGTCGTGCGCCAGACGGGGATCGACCTCGATGGACACCCGGCCGTCGACGCCGTCGGACTCCTCGTGCACCGGGGCCAGTACGTCGCAGGCGTCGCGGACGTCATCGGTGGTCACCGTGCGGATGGTGCCGTCGACATCGGTGCCGCGGGCGGCCAGCTCGGTGACCTGTGCGTTGTAGGCGGTGCCCTTCGACAGTGCCGCCTGGAAGATCGACGGGTTGGTGGTCACGCCGACCACCGACTTGGTCGAGATCAGTTCGGCGAGATCACCGGAGGTGATCAGGTCCCGGGACAGGTCGTCCAGCCACACCGAGACACCGGCGGCGGACAGTTCGGCGAGCTTCTCGTTCTGGGTCACGATTCTCTCCTTGATGAGTGTGGATGAGCCGGTGTCGTGGGCGGCCGGTCAGCCGGCGACGACTCGTTCGGCGGCGGCGGTGACCGCCTCTGCGGTGATCCCGAACTTGGTGAAGAGCACCTTGTAGTCGGCCGACGCGCCGAAGTGCTCGATGCCGACGATCTCGCCGCCGGCACCGACGATCCGGTACCACGGCATCGCGATGCCGGCCTCGACGGCGACACGCGGAACCGAGGGAGGCAGCACGTGGTCCCGGTACCCCTTGGGCTGCTCGTCGAACCACTCGACACACGGCATCGACACGACGCGGGCCTTGATTCCCTTGTCGGCCAAGGCCTTCTGTGCCTCGACCGCCAGGTGCACCTCGGAACCGGTGCCGATCAGCACGACCTGCGGGTCGCCCTCGGAATCGCTGAGCACGTAGCCGCCGTTGGCGACGCCCTGCGCCGAGGTGCCCTCCAGGATCGGGACGTTCTGGCGGGTGAGCGCCAGACCGACCGGGTGGTTGCGCCGGGTCAGCAGGTGCGCCCATGCGTGAGCGGTCTCGTTGGCATCGGCGGGACGCACGACGTCGAGGTTCGGGATCGCGCGCAGTGCGGCCAGGTGCTCGATCGGCTGGTGGGTCGGGCCGTCCTCGCCGAGACCGATGGAGTCGTGGGTCCAGACGTAGATCGGGTCGATCTCCATCAGCGCGGCCAGGCGCACGGCCGGACGCATGTAGTCGGCGAACTGCAGGAAGGTGCCGCCGTAGGCGCGGGTCGGGCCGTGCAGGGCGATGCCCGACAGGATCGAACCCATCGCGTGCTCGCGGACACCGAAGTGCAGGGTGCGGCCATACGGGTTGGCCGACCACTTCTTGGTGCTGATCGACGTCGGGCCGAACGAGGGCTCGCCGTCCATCGTGGTGTTGTTCGAGCCGGCGAGGTCGGCGGAACCGCCCCACAGCTCGGGAAGGACGGGCGCGAGGGCGCCGAGGACCTTGCCCGACGCGCTGCGCGTGGCCACGTCCTTGTCGCCGACGTTCCAGGTCGGCAGCTGCTCGGTCCAGCCCTCCGGGAGCTCATGGGCGGTCAGGCGATCGAACAGTGCCTTGGCGTCGGGGTTCTTCTCGGCCCACGCGTCGAACGATGCGGTCCAGGCCTTGCGCTCCTCGGCGCCGCGGTCGACGAGTTTGCGGGTGTGCGCGATGACCTCGTCGGTGACCTCGAAGTTCTTCTCCGGGTCGAAGCCGAGGACCTTCTTGGTGGCGGCGACCTCGTCCTCGCCGAGTGCGGCGCCATGAGCCATGCCGGTGTTCATCATGTTGGGCGCCGGGTAGCCGATGATGGTGCGCAGGCAGATGATCGACGGACGGTCGACGACCTCCTGGGCGGCCTTGATCGCGGCCTCGATGGCCACGACGTCCTCGCCGCCCTCGACGGTCTGGACGTGCCAGCCGTACGCCTCGTAGCGCTTGGCGACGTCCTCGGACAGGGCGATGTCGGTGTCGTCCTCGATCGAGATCTGGTTCTGGTCGTAGAACACGATCAGGTTGCCGAGCTGCTGGGTGCCGGCGAGTGAGCTCGCCTCGGAGGTGACGCCCTCCTCGATGTCACCGTCGGAGGCGATCACGTAGATGTAGTGGTCGAACGGGCTCGCGCCGACCGCGGCATCAGGGTCGAACAGGCCGCGCTCGCGGCGGGCGGCCATCGCCATGCCGACCGACGAGGCGAGACCCTGACCGAGCGGCCCGGTGGTGATCTCGACGCCGCGGGTGTGGCGGAACTCCGGGTGACCCGGGGTCAGCGAATCCCAGGTGCGCAGCGCCTCGATGTCCTCGAGCTCGAGACCGAAGCCACCGAGGTACAGCTGGATGTAGAGGGTCAGGCTGGAATGTCCGCACGAGAGCACGAAGCGGTCGCGGCCGGCCCAGTCGGTGTCGGTGGGATCGTGACGCATGACGCGCTGGAAGAGCGTGTAGGCCAGGGGGGCGAGGCTCATCGCGGTGCCGGGATGACCACTGCCACACTTCTGCACCGCATCGGCGGCCAGCAGGCGGGCCGTGTCGACGGCCCGGGTGTCGAGGTCGCTCCAGTCGTCCGGATGGCGAGGGGTGGTCAGTGCGCGGATCTCATCTGTGTCGGCCACGATGGTGATTGTCTCCTGTGCCTGCTCGGGTTTTCGGCGCGTTCGGGTCCAGAGTAATCGGCCGCGAGGGTGCCCTGCGCGCCGACCGAAACTTACCGCCCGGTTCGCCGATCGGCGCCGGTCGCGGGCTCGGCCACGACGCGATTACGGTTCGCGAAGGCAAACGTCTACCATGCTCTGTAGTAGCCCGCGGCGATCTGTGCGGGCGGACGAGGAGTGTTCGTGAGGATAGGGGAGCGTGTGAGCGGAGACCATCCCGCCGCATCCCACTCGACCGACACCGCATCACCGCAGGTCTCGACCGAGCCGGTCCTGCCGGCGGATCTGACGTGGGCCGGACGTGTGCGCGCGACGGTGCTCGCCTATGTCGCGCTCACCAAACCGCGGGTCATCGAGCTGCTGCTGGTGGCGACGATCCCGGTGATGCTGCAGGCCGATCGCGGCCATGTCGACATCGCCGTCATCGCCTTCACCCTGATCGGTGGCTGGCTCGGCGCCGGCAGCGCGAACACCCTCAACATGGTCGTCGACGCCGACATCGACAAGAAGATGAAGCGCACCGAGCGCCGACCGCTCGCCCGGCGCGCGGTGGCCACACGGAGTGCGCTGATCTTCGGTCTCGTGCTCTGGGCCGCCTCGTTCGCGGTGCTGTACTTCGCCGCGAACCTGCTGTCCTCGCTGCTCGTCTCGGCGACGATCATCTTCTACGTCGGCGTCTACACGATGATCCTCAAGCGCCGCACCTGGCAGAACGTGGTGTGGGGCGGCGCCGCCGGATGCATGCCGACGCTCGTCGGCTGGGCAGCGGTGACCGGCTCACTCAGCTGGCAGCCGATCGTGCTGTTCCTGGTCATCTTCTTCTGGACCCCGCCACACACCTGGGCGCTGGCGATGCGCTACAAGGAGGACTACAAGGCGGCCGGCGTGCCGATGCTCCCGGTCATCGCGACCGAGGAACGCGTCACCAGGCAGATGCTGGTCTACACGTGGCTGACCGTCGTCACCTCGCTGGCCCTGATCCCGGCGACGAGCTGGATCTACACGGTGATCGCGCTGGTCGCCGGCGGCTGGTTCCTCGAGCGGGTCACCAAGCTCTACCGCGACACCAAGCGCGGCGCCGAGGTGAAACCCCTCAAGGTGTTCCTGCAGTCCAACGAGTACCTGGCGATCGTCTTCTGCGGTCTCGCGGTCGACGCGGTCGTCGGCCTGCAGACGATCTCGTCGTACTTCTGATCTCCGTTCGCCGCCGCCGTCAGGAATCCGAGGGCAGCAGCACCGTCGTACCCGTCGTCTTGCGGGCTTCGAGATCTGCATGGGCCTGTGCGGCGTCGGCCAGGCGGTAACGCTGTCCCACCCGCACGTCCACGTCGCCGTCGAGGATGGCCTCGAAGTACTCGCCGGCCCGCCAGTTCAGTTCCTCCGGCGTCGCGGTGAAGTGCGCCAGGGTGGGTCGTGTCACCGCCAGCGAACCGGCCGGGTTGAGGCGCTGCAGATCGAACGGCGGCACCGGTCCACTCGACGCCCCGAACAGCACGATGATGCCGCGGACCGCCGTGGCGGCCAGCGACTGCTCGAAGGTGTCCGCGCCGACGCCGTCGTAGACCACCGGGACACCGAGGCCGTCGGTGAGTTCCCGGACGCGCGCGGCCAGGTCGTCCCCGTACCGCAACACATGGTCGGCGCCGGCCTGCCGGGACAGGTCCGCCTTCTCGTCGGAGGACACCGTCGTGATCACCCGCAGTCCATGACGTTTGGCCATCTGGGTGAGGATCAGCCCGACCCCGCCGGCCCCCGCGTGGATCAGCACGGTGTCCTCCGGATGAGGGTGGGCGCTGCCGTCGAGCAGGTAGTGGGCAGTGAGACCCCGGAGCAGCGACGAACCGGCGATCGCGTCGTCGACACCGTCGGGCACGACCACCGCCTGCGCGGCGGGGACCGCGACGAGCTCGGCATACGACGCAGGCGCGGCGCACCAGGCGACCCGCTGTCCCACCTCGAAGCCGGTGACCTCCGGACCCACGGAGATGATCTCGCCGGCACCCTCGGTGCCCGGGATGTACGGCGGGATCGACGGGTACAGGCCCCGCCGGAGATAGGTGTCGATGTAGTTCACGCCCACCGCGGAGGTCCGGACGATCACCTCGTCGGCGGCCGGGATGGGGTCGTCGACGGTACCGAAAGCCAGGACGTCCGGGCCGCCGTGACGGGTCACCTGTATCGCACGCACGACACCGTTCTACACGCCGAACAGGCCGGATGTGACGCCCATCCCGGTATCGGGAGCGCTCTGCGCTCACCGGTATGCTGAGCGTCATGACTGACAGTGCCGCCACCGACACCACCGCAACGCCGACGGTTCAGGCCCCGGGCGATGTCGTCGCCTCGGTGAAGAAGTTCGTCGCCCGTGAGGGCGGCAGCGCCAAGGTCGTCCTGCAGGCGATCGGTGCGGCCGGTGTCCGTATCACGCTCGTCGGTGACGCCGGTGGAGTCCTCGGCGACCGGGTGGTCCCCGACCTCGCCACCGCCCAGGCCGTCGTCGACGCCGTCGATGGCCTCGAGATCGCCGAGTGGGACCGTGACCTCACCTCGGAGACCACCGTCAAGCCGTCGCATTACCGCAAGATGGCCGGCTGGGTCGCCCGGCAGAAGCGCTTCCCGAAGCCGCGCAACCGCGCGATCCTCTGACGCGGCCGTCCACCCCGTACACGAGAACGACCCCCGACGTGCACATCGTCGGGGGTCGTTCTCGTTGTGGGCGGGGACTCAGGCAGCGTCGACGCGCGGCTGATCGGTCGCCCGCGCGACCAGCACCTGCCAGGTCGCGCCGATGAGCAGCAGCGCGCTGCCGAACATGTGCGCGATGACGAGCGCGACGGGGAGATCGGTCGCGAACTGGACGAATCCGATCACACCCTGCAGTGCGAGCAGCGCCACGAAGACCAGCGCCGAGCGCTGCTGCGGACGCGCGAACACGCGGGCGTACACGAGTGCGGCCAGGCCCAGACCGACCAGGACGAACACCGCGTCGGCGTGGAGCTGGGTGGCGTTGTCGGGGTCGAGTCCGTTCCGTGGGGCGTCGACGTCGCCGGCGTGCGGACCGGAACCCGTGACCACCGTGCCGAGATAGATCGTCACCCAGGTCACCACATAGATCAGCCAGGCGAGGTAGACCCCGAGCCGGCGCGTGGCCGACGCGGGGACATCGGCGTCGACGGCGGCGGGTTCGGCGGGCGTCGGGTAGGGCCGCAGCCGATAGACCAGGACGGTTGCGGCCGACACGAGCGCCATCGACAGCAGGAAGTGCAGGGCGACGACCCAGGGGTTGAGGTCGGTGAGGACGGTGATCCCGCCGATCACGCCCTGGAACGGGATGCCCAGCGCGATCAGGGTGACCGTCCACTTGTCGCGGCGCGCCGACCCGGCGTAGCGGAGCACCGCGACCCAGGCGGCGATCGCGATGATGATCAGCACCCAGGTGAGCATCCGGTTGCCGAACTCGATGGCTCCGTGAATGCCCAGTTCCTCGTGCGGGACGAAGGAGTTGTCGGTGCATCGCGGCCAGGTCGGACAACCGAGACCGGAACCGGTCACCCGAACCGCGCCGCCGGTGGCGACGATGCCGACGTTCGACACGAGCAGGGCGATCGCCCAGCGGTGGACGAAGCGGATCGTCGGCCGGCCGAATCCGGGTATGAACCGCCAGACCCCACGCGCCGCCGGCCGGGGGTCGCGCTCGGCGGGAGCCGGGTCGTCGGGTCGTGTCGAAGAAGTCTGCGACGTCGTCATCGGAATCGGAACCACCTCACGGCCAAGGTGCCGGCCACTGCGGCCCACACCAGCAAGACGCCCACCCCGAAGGCGTCGAACGAACCTCGTGCGGCCATCTCCAGGGCCTCACTGAGCGCACCCGAGGGGATGCACCGTGCAAGGGTGTGCACGGGGCCGGGCACGTTGGAATCGACGACCACGAGGCTGCCGAGACCGATGAACGCGAACCACAGCAGGTTCGCCAGGGCCAGGACGACCTCGGCCTTGAGCGTGCCGCCCAGCAGCAGGCCGAGGGTGGCGAAGCAGGCGGTGCCGATGGTGATCACCAGGGCGCCGATGAGCAGGCCGAGCGCGTCGGGCCGCCAGCCGAAGGCGAATCCGATGGCGCCCAGGATGACCGACTGCAGGGCCACCACGATCAGCACCGCCACCGATTTCCCGACGATGATGCCCCACCTCGGGATCGGTGTGGCGCCCAACCGTTTCAGCGCGCCGTAGCGCCGGTCGAAGCCGACGGCGATCGCCTGGCCGGTGAACGCCGTCGACATCACGGCGACCGTCAGGATCGCCGGGACGAAGAGCGTGGCGCGCTCGGCCGGACCGTCGCCGAAGGTCGTGTTGATGGGCAGCAGGCACAACCCGATGAGCAAGGTGATCGGGATGAACATGGTGAGCAGCAACTGCTCACCGTTGCGGAGCAGGAGCTTGAGCTCGAGAGCGGACTGGGCGACGATCATCGCCGTCAGGGATGCCGGGCGCGGCGCGGGACGGAACATGCCCTCGGCGAAGAGGGCCGTCTGGGGAGCGGGGGAGTTCACTGTGGGGCTGTTCACTGTCGTAGGGCCCGTCCGGTCAGGTCGAGGAAGACGTCTTCGAGACTCCGGGTCTCGACCCGCAGGTCGGTGGCGAGGACGTTGATCTTGGCGCACCAGGCGGTCACGGTCGCGAGCACCTGCGGGGTCATCGGGCCGAGGACGAGGTAGGAGCCCGGGTTGGGCTCGGTGCAGTGATATCCCTCGGGCAGTGCGAGCGTCAGCATCGACAGATCGAGTCCGCGGGGCGCGGTGAACCGCAGTTCGTTCTCGGCGCCGGTGCTGGTGAGGTCGGCGGGGGTTCCGGCGGCGACCGCGCGGCCGTGATCGATGATCACGACCTGATCGGCGAGCTGCTCCGCCTCGTCCATGAGATGGGTCGTGAGGAGGACGGACACGCCGTCGGCGCGGAGGCGGTCGACGAGCTCCCAGACGACGAGACGTGCGTGGGCGTCGAGGCCGGCGGTCGGCTCGTCGAGGAACACGAGCTCGGGACGGCCGACGATGGCGCAGGCGAGGGCGAGGCGCTGCTGCTGCCCGCCGGACAGCCTGCGGTACGACGTGCGTCGGACCTCGCCGAGCCCGAGCGCTTCGATGAGGAACTCGGGGTCGATGGGGTCGGCCGAATACGCCGCGACCAGCCGCAACATCTCCTCGGCACGAGCTCCGGGGTAGGCGCCGCCGCCCTGCAGCATCACGCCGACGCGGCGCCGGAGCGCGTCGTTGTCGGCAATCGGATCGAGTCCGAGGACCCGCACGGTGCCGGCGTCCGGCTCGGTGAAGCCCTCACAGATCTCGACGGTGGTGGTCTTGCCCGCGCCGTTCGGTCCGAGGAGGGCGAGGATCTGGCCGCGTTCCACGGTCAGATCGAGCCGGTCGACCGCGGTACGGTCGCCGAAGGTCTTGACCAGTCCGCGTACCTCGACCGCGGGAACACTCAGCAGACGATCGTTCATCTGATCGTCGTCGTTGATCTGCCGAGAAGTCGTGCCGCGCACACAGGTCAGACTAGGCGCTCGGACCCCGCGGACGAAAAACGCCGTGCGCGGGTGCGGTGGGGGATCGTCACCGCGTCGGCGCGTTCTCCGCGGGCTCCGGGGTGTCGTCGGAGGCCCCCCTTCTGCGACGACGCCATCGGCGCGGTGACCGGTCCTCGAAGAACAGCGCGGTCAGCGCTGCGACCATGATCACACCTGCCAGAAGACCCTGCGCGAGAACGACTCCGCTGGTGTTGGAGCTCGTCGGCATCACCACGATGGCGATGATCGCCGATGCGGAGATGGTCGAGATCCGGAACCACGGGCCGGTCGCCCAGGCAGCCAGCGGAATGACCGCCCACAGCAGGTACCAGGCCTGGACGAACGGGAAGAACAGCACGACTGTGGCCATCGACACACCGAGCGCGCCCAGCGGGTGCAGGCGTCCGCCCAGCGTCGCGAGCATCCACCGGATGATGAAGAGGCCGGCGACGAGCTGCCCGATCGGGCGTGCGACCTCGAGGATCGCCTGGGTGTGCTCGCCGAGTCCGAGGGTCACACCGATCCGACCCGTCGTCACCCCGAGCAGCGTCGGCATCGACATCCACGACCGGACGATCTCGCCGGTCGACAGCGTGCCCGTCCAGCCGAATCCGAGCCCGGTCGCCAGCGAGATCCCGACCATCACGATGCCGAGCACGACCACGTAGAACCCGGCGGAGACGCCGAGGGCGTACACCGACCACTTCGACCGCGTCCACCACTCCCGGACGGGTGCGTGCCGCAGGGCAGGCAGCGTGGCACCCCAGCGCATCGCCAGGGCGATGCCGACGAAGCCGAGCGCGAGCATCGAGGTCACCTTGATCATCGACGACGCGGCGAGCACGGCTCCACCGGCGATCAGGATCCAGCCTGCTCTCGTGGGTATCAGCGTCCCCGGTTTCCGTAACCGGTCGACGCCGTAGATGGCGCGGAAGCTCAGCTCGAGGCCCACGAGCATCAGACCGAGCATGAGTGCCTCGTTGTGGATGCCGCCCACCAGATGCAGGATCACGAGCGGGTTCATCGCGCCGAGCCACAGGGCGGCCACCGACGACACCCCGCAGCGCTTCGCCAGTCGCGGCAGCGCCCACACGATGAGCGCGATGCCGATCAGGGCGACGATGCGGTGCAGGAAGATCGCGGCGGTGATGTTCGCGCCGGTCACCTTGGTGATGCCCTCGCCGATCCACAGGAACAGCGGTCCGTAGGGCGCGGGGGTGTCCCGCCACAGGTTGGGCACCGACCGCGTGAGGATGTGGTCGACGCCCAGACCGCGGACCGGGCTCACCGAGTAGGGATCCATGCCGCGGGAGGCGATCGCACTCTGGGCCAGGTAGGAGTAGATGTCCTTGCTCAGCAGCGGGGGAGCCAGCACGATCGGTGTGATCCACAGCATGAGGGTCCGGTCGGCCTGGCGGCGGCTCATCCGTCGTTCCGGACTCCGGCCGTGCCGGACCTCGACGCTGAGGCGGCCGACGGCGAAGCGGCCGATCAGCAGCCATGCGACCACCAGGGTGATCGTGCCGCCGATCGACAGTGCGAGGGCGGTGCCGAACATCCGGGATGGCAGTGACAGCACACGCATGCCGGCGACGGGGTTCTGCAGCACCGGCACCGCACCGGTGCCGAGGGCGCCGATCAGGATCAGGACCGAACCGGTGGCGCCGAAGAGCTTGATGCGGCGGAGACGACGGGTCTCCGCGGCGTTGAGGGGTCCGACCTCGCGTTCGTCGTCGTGTAGGCGGGCGACGGTCTTTCCGTAGTCGCCGCGCTGCTCGGTGGTGTCGGTGTCGGGGCCGACGGGGCGCTGTTTGCGCAGACCGAGATAGTTCAGCACGGTGATCAGGTGATTCCACACGAGTCCGAAGAAGTCCGGCACACGGCGGCCAGCTGTGGTTTCGGGCACACGACGACTCTAATCGGCGGGGACGGATCCCTCGCCACCACCCTTTATCGGCGACACGCGGGACCGGAGGACGGAATCGGACGCATCGCTAAGGGCACCCTTGCTGGCAGCGAGGAATCAATTACGTCACACTCGTGTTGTGAAAACCATGCGGAACGATGTTGTGCTGCCCTCGGGCGGCCGCAATGCCGTGCCCTCCGCTGGTACGGCAACCCCTCACACGACCGCCGGTGCCGATGCGCACCACGACGGTCAGACCCGTGATGCGGTCCTGAACCTGCTCGTCGACGACGGCCCGCTGACCGCGGGCGAGATCGGCGAGCGTCTCGGTATCTCCGCGGCCGGCGTGCGCCGCCACCTCGACGCGCTCACCGCGGCCGGGGACATCGAGGTCGCATCGACCGGTTTCGGTCAGCGGGGCCGCGGACGTCCGGCCAAGTGGTTCCAGCTCACCGCATCCGGACGCGGCAAGATGCGCCACGCCTACGACGACCTCGCCGGGGCGGCGATGCGCAAGCTCCGTGACCTCGGTGGTCACGACGCGGTCGCCGAGTTCGCCCGTGAACGAGTCGAGCGGATCGTCGCCGACGTCGAACCGAGCACCGATCCGGTGAGTGTGGCAGACACCGTCGACGAGATCGCCGATGCGTTGACGGGTGCGGGTTACGCCACCAACACCCGGCAGGTCGGCAACGGCATCCAGATCTGCCAGCACCACTGCCCGGTGGCGCACGTCGCCACCGAGTTCCCCGAACTGTGCGAGGCCGAGACCGCGGTCTTCACCGAACTGCTCGGCACGCATGTGCAGCGCCTGGCGACCATCGCCAACGGTGACTGCGCCTGCACGACCCACGTGCCGATGCATCCACCACCGGAATCGCCCCCGCGCGAGACCCCACTCTCCACGACCGCACCCGCCCAGCCCACGACAACCCGAAAGGCCACGCGATGACCGTCACCGATCCGGCCGCCACCACGCCGTCCGCCGCGGCTCCCCTCACGCAGGAGGAGACGATTGCGTCCCTCGGGACGTACGGCTACGGCTGGGCCGACTCCGACGTCGCCGGTGCCAGCGCCAAGCGCGGCCTGTCCCCGGCCGTCGTCGCCGACATCTCGTCGAAGAAGAGCGAGCCCGAGTGGATGCTCGAACAGCGACTCAAGGCTCTGAAGATCTTCGACAAGAAGCCGATGCCGCACTGGGGTGCAGGACTCGAGGGCATCGACTTCGACAACATCAAGTACTTCGTGCGCTCGAGCGAGAAGCAGGCCGCCTCGTGGGAGGACCTGCCCGAGGACATCAAGAACACCTACGACAAGCTCGGCATCCCGGAAGCGGAGAAGCAGCGGCTGGTCGCCGGTGTCGCCGCGCAGTACGAGTCCGAGGTCGTCTACCACTCGATCCGCGAGGATCTCGAGAAGCAGGGCGTGATCTTCCTCGACACCGACACCGGCCTCAAGGAGCACCCGGAGCTGTTCCAGGAGTACTTCGGTTCGGTCATCCCGGCCGGCGACAACAAGTTCTCCGCGTTGAACACCGCCGTGTGGTCGGGTGGATCGTTCATCTACGTCCCGCCGGGTGTCCACGTCGACATCCCGCTGCAGGCCTACTTCCGGATCAACACCGAGAACATGGGCCAGTTCGAACGCACGCTGATCATCGTCGACGAGGGTGCCTACGTGCACTACGTCGAGGGTTGTACCGCGCCGATCTACAAGACCGACTCGCTGCACTCCGCGGTCGTCGAGATCATCGTCAAGAAGGGCGGCCGCTGCCGCTACACGACCATCCAGAACTGGTCGAACAACGTCTACAACCTGGTCACCAAGCGTGCCAAGGCCGAGGCCGGCGCCACCATGGAGTGGATCGACGGCAACATCGGTTCCAAGGTCACCATGAAGTACCCGGCCGTGTGGCTGACCGGTGAGCACGCCAAGGGCGAGGTCCTCTCGGTCGCATTCGCCGGCGAGGGACAGCACCAGGACACCGGTTCGAAGATGGTCCACCTGGCACCGAACACCTCGAGCAACATCGTCTCGAAGTCGGTGGCCCGCGGCGGTGGCCGTGCCTCCTACCGCGGTCTGATCAAGATCAACAACGGCGCCCACGGCAGCCGGTCGACGGTCAAATGCGATGCGCTGCTGGTCGACACGATCTCGCGCAGCGACACCTACCCCTACGTCGACATCCGTGAGGACGATGTGACGATGGGGCATGAGGCGACCGTCTCGAAGGTCAGTGACGATCAGCTCTTCTACCTGATGAGCCGCGGCCTGACCGAGGACGAGGCGATGGCCATGGTGGTCCGCGGCTTCGTCGAGCCGATCGCCAAGGAACTCCCGATGGAATACGCGCTCGAGCTCAACCGCCTGATCGAGCTTCAGATGGAAGGAGCCGTCGGCTGATGGCCGATCCGACACTCCCGGTCTCCACACCGGGCTCGCATTCGCCTGTCGTCAACAAGGGTGAACTGTTCACCTCGTTCGACGTCGACGCCTTCGAGGTGCCCAGCCCTCGCGAAGAGGCCTGGCGCTTCACCCCGTTCCGCCGCCTGCGCGGTCTGCACAACGGTTCCGCCCAGCGGACGGGTGAGGCGACCGTCGAGGTCACCGGTATCGCAGACGGTGTGACCGTGGACACCGTCGGACGCGATGACGAGCGTCTCGGCCAGGGCGGCGTGCCCTTCGACCGGGTTGCCGCACAGGCGTACTCGTCGTTCACCCAGGCCACGGTGGTCACCGTGGGCCGCGAGGTCGAGCTGTCCGAGCCGGTCACCATCACGGTCACCGGCCCCGGAGAGGGCGAGACCGCCTACGGGCACACCCAGGTCCGGCTCGAACCCTTTGCCCGTGCCGTCGTGGTGCTGGACCAGAAGGGCGGCGGGACCTTTGCCGAGAACGTCGAGTTCGTCGTCGGCGACAGCGCCGCGCTCACCGTCGTCAACGTGCACGACTGGGATGACGACGCCGTGCACGTCGCCGCCCATCACGTGCGCACCGGCCGCGACGCCGTGGTCCGCCACTTCGCGGTCAGCTTCGGCGGCAACCTCGTCCGGCTGTCGCCGATCGTCCACTACGACGCGCCGGGTGGCGACGTCGAGCTGTGGGGGCTGTACTTCGCCGACGCCGGACAGCATCTCGAGCAGCGCCTGCTCGTCGACCACAGCCAGCCCAACTGCCGCTCGAACGTGGTGTACAAGGGTGCGCTGCAGGGCGACACGAGCGGCGACCGGTCGCGCGAGGCCCACACCGTCTGGATCGGCGATGTGCTGATCCGCGCCGAGGCCGAGGGCACCGACACCTTCGAGCTCAACCGCAACCTGGTGCTCACAGACAACGCCCGCGCCGACTCGGTGCCCAACCTCGAGATCGAGACGGGCGAGATCGTCGGTGCCGGCCACGCCAGTGCCACCGGACGTTTCGACGACGAGCAGCTGTTCTACCTGCAGGCTCGCGGCATCCCCGAGGATCAGGCGCGCCGCCTGGTCATCCGCGGATTCTTCGGCGAGGTGATCGCCAAGATCGCCGTTCCCGAGCTGCGCGAGCGTCTGTCCGCCGCCGTCGAGCGCGAGCTCGAACTCGCCGGCGCCTGAACCGCTTCCGCGCCCGACCGAACCTTCCTCAGCCCGTAAGAGAGAACACAGAACATGACCACACTGGAAATCCGTGACCTGCACGTCGACGTCGCCCAGACCGACGCCGACGCCGAGCCCATCCGCATCCTCAAGGGTGTGAACCTGACCGTGAAGTCCGGTGAGACGCACGCGATCATGGGCCCCAACGGCTCGGGCAAGTCGACGCTGTCCTACGCCATCGCCGGCCACCCCAAGTACCAGGTGACCTCGGGTTCGATCACCCTCGACGGCGAAGACGTCCTGGAGATGAGCGTCGACGAGCGTGCGCGTGCCGGCCTTTTCCTGGCCATGCAGTACCCCGTCGAGGTGCCCGGCGTCTCGATGTCGAACTTCCTGCGCACCGCAGCCACCGCGGTCCGCGGCGAGGCCCCGAAGCTGCGCCACTGGGTCAAGGAGACCAAGGAGGCGATGACCGCGCTGGAGATCGACCCGTCGTTCTCCGAGCGCAGCGTCAACGAGGGCTTCTCCGGCGGTGAGAAGAAGCGTCACGAGATCCTCCAGCTCGACCTGCTCAAGCCGAAGATCGCGATCCTCGACGAGACCGACTCGGGTCTCGACGTCGACGCGCTGCGCGTCGTGAGCGAGGGCGTCAACCGGTACAAGGAGCAGGAGAACGGCGGCATCCTGCTGATCACGCACTACACGCGCATCCTTCGGTACATCAAGCCCGACTACGTCCACGTCTTCGTCAACGGCCGCGTCGTCGAATCCGCCGGTCCGGAGCTGGCCGACGAGCTCGAGGAGAACGGCTACGAGCGCTTCACCTCGGCGGCCAAGGCCGGCTGAACCAACACCCCAGGAGGTGCACGTACGTGACACTCTCGCCTGAGACGACAACCGCGGCAACCGCTCTCGATGTCGAGGCGCTGCGGGCGGACTTCCCGATCCTGTCGCGCACCGTTCGCGACGAGAAACCGTTGGTGTACCTCGATTCCGGGGCCACCTCGCAGCGTCCGGTCCAGGTGCTCGACGCCGAGCGGTACTTCCTGACGCACCACAATGCGGCGGTGCATCGGGGAGCCCATCAGCTCGCCGAAGAGGCCACCGACGCCTACGAGGACGCGCGCGAGGTCATCAGCGGGTTCGTCGGGGCGTCGTCGGACCAGTTGGTGTTCACCAAGAACGCCACCGAGGCTCTCAACCTGGTGACCTTCACGCTCGGAGATCCGCGCTCGGCGTCGATCCTCGGCGGATCGGCGCTGGGTCCGGGCGACACCGTGGTGATCACCGAACTCGAACACCACGCGAATCTGGTTCCATGGCAGGAACTCTGCCGTCGGACCGGTGCGACCCTGCGCTGGTACGGCGTGACCGACGACGGTCGTATCGACCTGGATTCGCTGACCCTCGACGAGTCGGTGAAGGTCATCGCGTTCACCCATCAGTCGAATGTCACCGGTGCCGTCGCCGACGTCGCCGAACTGGTCTCGCGTGCCCGTGCAGTCGGTGCGCTGGTCGTGCTCGACGCCTGCCAGTCGGTGCCGCACATGCCGGTCGACTTCTCCGCGCTCGACGTCGACTTCGCCGCCTTCTCCGGACACAAGATGTTCGGTCCGAG
Organism: Gordonia sp. GONU; assembly: GCF_024733855.1. Taxonomy (NCBI): domain Bacteria; kingdom Bacillati; phylum Actinomycetota; class Actinomycetes; order Mycobacteriales; family Gordoniaceae; genus Gordonia; species Gordonia sp. GONU. The sequence goes on along the minus strand of NZ_JANRHB010000001.1, from coordinate 10,753 downwards.
CGGGGTCGGCGCGCTCTACGGCAAGTCCGAACTCCTGGATGCGTTGCCGCCCTTCATCACCGGTGGCTCGATGATCGAGACCGTGACGATGGAGGTGTCCACCTACGCGCCGCCGCCGCAGCGTTTCGAGGCGGGTGTTCCGATGACCTCGCAGGTCGTGGGTCTCGGCGCCGCGGTGCGTTACCTGCAGACGATCGGCATGGAAGCCGTTGCCGCACACGAGCACGCGCTCGTCGGACATGCGCTCTCCCGGCTCGGTGAGATCGACGGTCTGCGCATCGTCGGACCCACCACGACCGAGAACCGTGGGGGAGCGGTCGCGTTCGTCGTCGACGGCATCCACGCGCACGACCTCGGTCAGATCCTCGACGACGAGGGCGTCGCGATCCGTGTCGGTCACCACTGTGCCTGGCCGCTTCACCGCCGGTTCGGTGTGGCCGCGACCGCACGTGCATCGTTCGCCGCCTACAACACATTCGCCGAGGTCGACGCGCTGGCCGCGGCGATCGTCAAGGCGCAGAAGTTCTTCGGGGTGAACTGAGCCATGCGTATGGAGCAGATGTACCAGGAAGTGATCCTGGACCACTACAAGCATCCGCACGGTCGGGGACTGCGTGAGCCGTTCGGCGCAGAGGTGCACCACGTCAATCCGACGTGCGGTGACGAGGTGACCCTCCGCGTCGCGGTGTCCGGAGACGGCGCCACCATCGACGACGTCTCCTACGATGGCCAGGGCTGCTCGATCTCCCAGGCGTCGACGTCGGTTCTCCACGACCTGATCGTCGGCAAACCGATCGGCGAGGCGCTGGCCACCGTCGAGTCGTTCACCGCGATGATGACCTCCCGTGGCAAGGACCCGGGCGACGAGGACATCATCGGTGACGGCATCGCCTTCACCGGGGTCAGCAAGTACCCGGCACGCGTGAAATGCGCACTCCTCGGCTGGATGGCGTTCAAGGACGCACTTTCCCAGACGGTGAACGCCCCCATCGACAGTCAGAAAACAGAAGTGGAGTCAGCATGAGTGACGAGACCACCACCGCGACAGACACACCGGCAACCGACACCACGGCTACCGGCACACCCGCCGCCCCGTCCACCTCGCTGCCGGCCGTCGAGGACGTCGAGGAGGCGATGCGCGACGTCGTCGACCCCGAACTGGGTATCAACGTCGTCGACCTCGGACTCGTCTACGGCATCGAGGTGACCGACGACGCCGTCGCGAAGATCGACATGACCCTCACCTCCGCCGCGTGCCCGCTGACCGACGTCATCGAGGACCAGTCCCGCGGCGCGCTGGTCAACAGTGGTCTGTGCACCGATCTGGAGATCAACTGGGTCTGGCTGCCGCCGTGGGGCCCGGACAAGATCACCGACGACGGCCGGGAACAGCTGCGGGCCCTCGGCTTCACCGTCTAGATCGACTGTGCGACATGCGATCCGGCCGCCTCTGAGGCGGCCGGATCGATCGCTTTCGCGACGACCACCTCGTGAACGGTCGGCGTGCTGTGGGCGGCACTGACGCGCCGTGAGCCGGCCGAGGACCAGATCTTCTCGAGAACCCCGATGTAGGCCCGGGTGCGGGCGACGTCGGCGAAATCGAGTTCGATCGTGACCTCGGTCGGGTCGGTGACGCTGCGCATCACCCGGTAGGCGAGGACCCCGTTGTCGGCGCGTACACGTTCGTAGCCGTCGAACGCTCGGCGCCAGGCGTCGAAGTCGGGGATGGTGTCGGTGATCCGGAGCTGATACATGACGGTCGCCCTTCTCGATGGGTGGATTCTTCGACCGTACGAACGGGAGCCCCGTCCGAACATCCCCACCACGGGGGATTTCCGGCCTAGCCTTGACCGATGGGCGTCGATCTCCTGAGTCGGGTCGAGCGCTCCTGCGCACGAAACGCTGGTGTGAAGAGTCTTCGGCTGGCGGTGCTCGCTGACCTCGGAGCGGCAGTGGCGTTCGACGGCCACGTGTGGCTTCTGACCGACCCCGCGACCTCGGTCGGCACCTCTCCGCTGGCGACGCTGCCAGGCTTACCGATGACCCGTCTGCCGGATCTGATCCGTGCCCGATATCTGACGACGAGCACTCGCTGGACCTGTCTCACCGGATCGCGGGGGCCGGCCACGTCGTGGTGTCGAGCCAGGGATCGCGAAGCCGCATCGTCATCCCCGTGGCGCGAGATCCTGGCGGAGTTCGGGGTCTGCGACGTGGCGACGCTCGTCTTCGCCGACCGGTTCGGGTGTTGGGGCTGGCTGGATCTCTGGCGCTTCGAGCCCCGTCCGCAGTTCTCCGCCGAGGACATCGCCCGGATGTCGCAGATCACTCCGCTTGTCACGGCCGCGTTGCGATCACGGCAGGCCGGACACTTCACCGATTCCGTCCGCACCGCGGACTCCACCGGACCCGCCGTCGTGGTGCTCGATCAGGGTCTGCGACTTCGCGGACAGACCGCGGGAGCGGGATCGCGGCTCTATCAACTCAATCCACCCGATGCCGGGCCGGACGGGCGCATCCCGGACGTACCGGCGATCCCGGCGGCGGCCTACAACGTGGCGGCACAGCTCATCGCCCGCGAGCAGGACGTCGCCGCCGCGCCGCCGCGCGCGAGAGTGTTTCTCGAGCAGTACGGATGGCTGACCCTGGAGGCCGACCGGATCAGCGGGGCCGGACCGCCGGCCGGCCGCGAGATCGCCGTCACGATCGAACCCAGTGGTTTCACCGACCGTCTCGACCTCTTCGCCCGGGTGAACGGCCTGACCGGTCGTGAGCGGGAGGTGCTCGGCCATATCTGTGCGGGTATGGACAACCGGTCGATCGCCGCTGCGGTGTCGGTGTCCGAATACACCGTGCACGACCATGTGAAGTCGGTCCTGGCCAAGTCGGGATGCGGCAACCGCACCATTCTGCTGGCGCGGGTCGCGGGATGACCGACGCGGTCGAAGGCGAGTAGAACCGTTGGTGTGAATCGGTTTGAGAGTCGAGTCGAGCGGATGATCCGCGAGGCGACCGAGCGCGGGGAGTTCGACAACCTGCCCGGGGCGGGCAAGCCGTTGGACCTCTCCGACATCGACGATCCCGACTGGTGGGTCAAACGCAAGATCCGCGACGAGAACCTGGACTCGTCGGCCCTCCTTCCCGCACCTCTCCAATTACGCCGGGAGGCACAGGATTTCCCGGAGTCGTTGCGCGACATCGCCGACGAGGACGCCGTGCGTGAGATCCTCGACGACTTCAACCGCCGCGTGCGCGAAGCTCATCTCACCGCGCGTCAGATCGCGATGCCCCACAGCGTCGTCGCCCACACCATCGACGTCGACGACATGATCCGGCAATGGCGCGAGCTTCGCCGACGCGGATGAAACCCGACGGAGTGGACGTTGGCCAACCTTCACATTCATGGCCACTGGGAGCCTCGTCTACTCCGGCAGGTTCCACATCGCGGGCCGGTATGCCGGGTACCTGTCCGGCGCCATCGAGGAGGTCATGTCACCGGCGCTGGAAGCGCGGGGTCGAGCCGAGGTCCCCGGCCCATTCCGGCGTGGACATCGCACCGCGGGCCACGACGGCGCGGGTGCGCATGTCGACGGCCCGGATGACCCGGGTCATCGCGCCCATGGTGCCGGTCAGGTCGTTGCGACGGCTGAGGTAGCTGCGCTGCGACTCGATCGGCATGGCGAAGAACGCCTCGAAGAACGCGATCGTCTGGGTGGGGCTGAGCCGCAGCAGCGCGCTGAGCCCGCGCAGTCGAAGGTTGTGGACCGCGCGCGCCGAGGCGGGCCACAGGTCGGGGGCCGGATCGCGCCCCGCGGCCAGCGCGGCCACCACCGCATCGACGCACATCAGTGACGTGGCGACGCTGTAGCCGGTCGTCGGATTCTTGAATCCGCCTGCGGCGCCGAAGCAGAACGTCGGGTCCCGCCACGGCTGAGGCGAGGACCCGGTCAGCGGGAACGCCACGTGTTCGACGCGACGGATACCCGACGGCAACCCGCCGAGCCGGACCTCGAGCCGGCGCTTCAGCTCGTCGAGATCCAGGGCGGGCAACCCGGCCAGGCACGTCTCCTCCAGGAGATACTCGTCCCCGCCGAGTGGCACGACGTACAGGAACGACGGCAACGAGCGACGGTCGACGATCCCGCCCCGCCAGTCCATCAGCAACGCCCCGTGACCCTCCAGAACCGGTGCGGCGGTGGCCTTGTCGACGACGATGCCGTAGGCGGTCTGTCGTGGCGCCTCGTGGGGGAGTGCGCCACGGCAGTCGACCACCACGTCCCCGGTCAGTGCCCGACCGGTGTCGAGTTGCACTCGCGCACCGTCGATCCCGGTGACGCGGTCGGTCACGATCTCGGCGCCGTCGAGAGTCAGCGAACGTTGCAGTCCCGGGGTGTCGAACACCGTGTAACCGCGGTCGACCTCTTCGAGGGCGGTGCCGGCGACGCCGATGCGTTCGAGGCGGGCGGCGAAGGCCGTCGGATCGAGCCAGCCGGGCAACTCGTCGGACCAGCAGGCGAAGGTGGACTGCCAAACCCGTTCGGGACGAGGGTCGACCACGGTCACCGGTATCGCGGCGGCCAGCAGCCGGTGCGCGAGTGCGCGCCCTGCCGGTCCCGCGCCCACAACGATCACTCCAGCGCTCACACGTCTTCCTTCGTCGCAGCCGGTGATCCGGACGGGAACTCCGGGCCGCCGGGCGCCGTCACGAGCCGCCGGTCGCCAGCATGCCCCCGTCGACGGCGAGGGTCTCGCCCGTGATCCAGGCCGATTCGTCACTGGCGAGGAACGCGACCGCGCGGGCGACGTCCTCGGGTTCGCCGATGCGCTTCATCGGATACGCCGCGGCGGCCCGGGCCTCGTTCTCGCCCGCGATCAGTCCGGAGGCGAACTTGGTGCGCACGATCGCGGGCGCGATCGCGTTCACCCGGATGTTCGGCCCCAGTTCCCACGCCAGCTCCGCGGTGAGGCGGATGAGCGCCGCTTTCGATGTGCCGTAGGCCGCGATCACCCCCGTCGACCGCAGGCCGGCGACCGAGGAGATGTTGACCACCGAACCACCGGTGTCCTTCATGCCCGCCCGGTACGCCTCCTGGACGAAGCCGAGGGCGGCGACGACGTTGGTGTCGAAGGTCTTGCGGTAGGCGCCCAGGTCGGCGTCCATGAGCGGTCCGGCGAGAGGGGCGATGCCGGTGTTGTTGACCAGGATGTGGATTCCGCCACCCTGCTTCACGGCCGCGGCGACCGCACCCGCCCGGTCGTCGGCGTCGCCGGTGTTGGCCGCGAACGCGGTCACCGTCGCCGAGGGCACGGCCTGGCGAATGCGCTCCGCGGCCTCGGCGAGGGGCTCCGGCTTGCGACTCGTGATGACCACCGAGGCACCGCGCCGGGCGAGCTCGGTGGCGATGGCCTCGCCGATGCCCCGGCTGGCGCCGGTGACCAGGGCAGAACGGCCGGTGAGGTCGGACGTCTGGGGAAACGAGGACTGGGGAATCGTTGTGGATTGCGTCACGTCTGCCACCGTATCGGTCCACCGTGTCGCCGTGGGGCGACTCCGCAGCGCGGTCTGGAGCCTTGTCGTGGCAAAACCACTGGATTCGCCCCGGTAGACTGGTCCGTCGTGATCACCGCGACCGACCTGGAGGTACGAGCGGGCGCTCGGACCCTGTTGTCGGCGCCCGGCGACGCCCTCCGTATCCAGCCCGGCGACCGGATCGGCCTCGTGGGCCGCAACGGCGCCGGCAAGACCACCACCCTGCGCATCCTGGCGGGGGAGACCGAACCCTACGCCGGCACCGTCCGGCGCTCGGGCGAACTCGGGTATCTGCCCCAGGACCCGAAGGAGGGCGACCTCGAGGTCCTCGCCAAGGACCGGGTGCTGTCGGCGCGCGGACTCGACGAGATCCTGCGCGACATGGAGAAGCAGCAGGCGCGCATGGCCGAGGCCGCCGACGACAAGCTGCGCGACAAGGCCGTCGCCCGCTACGGACGTCTCGAGGAGCGCTTCGCCGCCCTCGGCGGCTACGTCGCCGAATCCGAGGCCGCACGCATCTGCAACAGCCTGGGCCTGCCGGACCGCGTCCTGAACCAGCCGCTGCGCACCCTCTCGGGTGGTCAGCGTCGCCGCATCGAGCTCGCACGCATCCTGTTCGCCGCCTCCGACGGCTCCGGGAAGTCCGACACCACGCTGCTGCTCGACGAGCCGACCAACCACCTCGACGCCGACTCGATCGCCTGGCTGCGCAGCTTCCTGATGAACCACGAGGGTGGGCTGGTCGTGATCAGTCACGACGTCGACCTGCTCGCCGACGTCGTGAACCGGGTGTGGTTCCTCGACGCCGTCCGCGGCGAGGCCGACATCTACAACATGAGCTGGAAGCGCTACCTCGACGCGCGCGCCACCGACGAACAACGTCGTCGCCGCGAACGCGCCAACGCCGAGAAGAAGGCCTCCGCACTGCGTGCGCAGGCCGCCAAGCTCGGTGCCAAGGCCACCAAGGCCACCGCCGCGCAGAACATGCTCAAGCGCGCCGAGCGCATGATCGACTCGCTCGACGAGGAGCGAGTGGCCGACCGCACCGCACGGATCCGCTTCCCGGAGCCGGCGACCTGCGGCAAGACGCCGCTGATGGCCTCGGGCCTGTCGAAGAGCTATGGCTCACTGGAGATCTTCACCGGTGTCGACCTCGCCATCGACAAGGGCAGTCGCGTCGTCGTGCTCGGGCTCAACGGTGCCGGTAAGACGACGCTCCTGAAAATGCTTGCCGGCGTGGAGAAGCCGGACACCGGGCAGCTCGAACCCGGGTACGGCCTGAAGATCGGCTACTTCGCACAGGAGCACGACACCCTCGACGACCAGGCATCGGTGTGGGAGAACATCCGCCACGCCGCACCCGACGCGGGTGAACAGGAACTGCGAGGCCTGTTGGGCGCGTTCATGTTCAGCGGCGCCCAGCTCGACCAGCCCGCCGGCACCCTGTCCGGTGGTGAGAAGACCCGCCTGACGCTGGCCGGTCTGGTGTCGTCGGCCGCCAACGTCCTGCTCCTCGACGAGCCGACCAACAACCTCGACCCGGTGTCACGCGAACAGGTGCTCGACGCCCTGCGCAGCTACACCGGGGCCGTCGTCCTCGTGACCCACGACCCCGGCGCCGCCGCCGCACTCGATCCGCAACGCGTGATCCTCCTGCCCGACGGCACCGAGGACCACTGGAGCGACGAGTATCAGGAGATCATCGAGCTCGCCTGACCCTTCGAGACGCTCGCAAGCTCGCTCCTCAGGGAGCGGTGGCGCGACCGCTCCCTGAGGGATCGTGAACTAACCTGCGGGCCAGTACTTCTTGCGCAGTTCGCCCTTGACCAGCTTGCCGGTGGGGGTACGCGGCAGTTCGTCGACGAAGTCGACCGACCGCGGCGCCTTGTAGGCGGCGATGCTGTCCTTGGTGAATGTGATGAGCTCGTCGGCCAGTTCGTCGGACGGCTCATATCCCTCGGCGAGCTGCACACACGCTTTGGCCACCTCACCGAGGTCCGGATCGGGGACACCGATCACCGCGACGTCGAAGACGGCGGGATGGTTGATGAGGACGTTCTCGGCCTCCTGCGGGTAGATGTTCACCCCGCCGGAGATGATCATGAACGCCTTGCGGTCGGTCAGGTACAGATAACCGTCGGCGTCGACGTACCCGACATCGCCTGTCGTGGACCAGTTCTCGTGTTCCGGGTGCTGGGCCTTGCGGGTCTTCTCCGGATCGTTGTGGTACTGGAAGGTCACGTCCTCGCGTTCGAAGAAGACCTGTCCGACCTCGCCGACGGGGAGCTCCTTGCCGTCCTCGTCGCAGATGTGGATGACGCCGAGCAGCGGCTTGCCCACCGAGCCGGGGTGATCGAGTGCTTCCTGCGGGCCGATGAACGTCGCGCCGGCGGCCTCGGTGGAGGCGTAGTACTCATGGATGACCGGGCCCCACCAGTCGATCATCGCCTTCTTGACCTCGACCGGGCAGGGTGCCGCGGCGTGGACCGCGATCTTGAGGCTGCTGACGTCGTAGGAGTTGCGGACCTCCTCGGGCAGCTTCAGCATGCGGATGAACATGGTCGGCACCCACTGGCTGTGCGTCACCTTGTAATTCTGGATGGCGGCCAGTGCGGCCTCGGGCTCGAAGCGGTCGAGCATGATCACGGTGCCGCCGACCGAGTTGGTCACGCCGCAATAGCGCAGCGGCGCAGCGTGGTACAGCGGTGCGGGGGACAGGTAGACGGCGTTCTCGTCGAAGCCGTACATCGGCGCGAAGATCGCCGTGTAGGTGTCGGGGATCTGATCGACCTGGCCGTCGGGCATCGGGGTCTTGATGCCCTTGGGGCGGCCGGTGGTGCCCGACGAATAGAGCATGTCGGTGCCGCGCGGCTGATCGGTGCGCGGTTCGGCGGAAGCGTTGGCGAGAACCTTGTCGTAGCTGTCGAAGCCCTCGAGATCGCCGCCCCACACGACCCGGCGACCGGTGCCCGTCAGTGCCTCGATCTCGCCGGAACGCGAGACGGCGTCGGCGACCGAGGCGCCGGCGAACAGGACCTGGGCGTTGCAGTCGTCCAGGATGTAGTTGGTCTCGGCGGCTGTCAGGTGGTGGTTGATCGCCGTCACGTACAGGCCGCTGCGCAGGGCCGCCCAGTACACCTCGAAGACACGGAGATCGTTGGCGGACACCACCGCGATGTTGTCGCCGCGCTTGAGGCCCAGCGACTCCAGGTAGTTGGCGAGCCGCGTCGAGTTCTCGTCGAGCTGCCGGTAGGTCAACTTCTCGCCGGTCGCGGCGCGGATGACGGCGGGCTTGTCCGGAGTGGACTTGGCGAAGACTCCAGGGAACAAGGGTGCACTCCTCTGACGAAGGGGACTTTCACCCCGAACGTCCGTTATCTAACGATCGTTCGGAGTGTCGTGAGTCACAGTACCTCAGGTCTCGCGACGGGCCTCACGTCTGTCGGGAGAAGGCCCGAATCTGCGCTCAGTGCGCGGCGAGGAACCGGTCCATCGTCCGTTCGGCGAGCGCGGTGATCGTCAGGGCGGGATTCACCAGTCCGACGGCACCCGGCACGAACGAGCCGTCGACGACGTAGAGGTTGTCGTAGCCGCGGACCGCGCCGTCCATCGACGCCGCCTCACCCATGACGACCCCGCCGAGTCCGTGATATGTACCCGCCGAACCGAATCCGACGGCGCGAGAGTAGATCGGGACCCCGCTTGCGGGCCGGCCGTGGCGCGCCTCGGTGCGCTGGTGGAACTCGCCGACGAACGCGGCCGCCTGACGGTCGACCTTGTTGTGTCCCTCGGGAGACGGGTAGTTGAGCTTCGCCGTCCGGCTCGCGTGGTCGAAGTCGACCGTGCCGCGCTCGTCGGTATGGGTCTGCACGAGATGGGTGGTCCCGGCCTTCCCGAGTGGTGCGGGTAGCGGCGTCGCCTGATAGACCATCGACATCGGCGTCTCCGACAGCCTGTCCTCGTAGATGCGGGCGAATCCCGGTCCGCCCTGGACCAGGCCGAAGTCGTCGGACGGATTGGTTCGGATCGTCAGGAAGTCGCCGTTCGTCCCGAAGCCGTCGCCGATGCGCGGAGAGAGCTGGGGCAGAGTGCCTTTCGCACGCGCCTCGACGAGCATGCGAGTGGTGTGGAACGAGCCGGCCGCCATGAACAGATGATCGGCCTCGGCGGTCACCGTCCGGATCGTGCGACCCTGCTCGTCGCGGACCCGCGCGGTGACGACGAAACCGGCCTGGCGTGCGCGCGGCCGGATGTCGAAGACCTCGTGCATCGGCTTGATCGTGACGTTGCCGGTCCGTTCAGCGGCGGCGAGGTAGGTCTGGTCGGTCGATTTCTTGGCGCCGCTGTTCACGCCGTAGCTCAGCTCGCCGACGATGACCGACGGCCGTGTGCGGCCCGCCATCTCGGCGCGGACGATGTCCCAGTCGATCGCGAAGTCGAAGAAGTGGGGGGTGGCGCCGTAGCGGGCGATCACCTTGAGCCAGGACCGGGGGCCGACGTAGTTCGGGTGTTCGAGGATGTCGGCGGGCAGTGGCGAGACACCGAGGGTGCGCTTGGCGCGTGGGTAGTACGTGGAGAGGAGTTCGGAGTATTTCGCCGCGGCGGGGAAGATGTGCTCGAAGTCCTGACGCCGGGGGACCGGGGTGAACGATCCGAACACCAGCGAACCGCCGCCGACACCGGCGCCGTAGACGGCCTCGATTCCGTTTCCGACGACGTGGTCGAGGACGCCGGGGTACGGCTCGACCGGGACGGCGGTCGCGCTGTTCGCGCCCGCCTTGTTGCCGAACCAGGCGGCGCGCTTGTCGGGGCTGGAGAAGGTGGCGAAGGTGGTGCCGTCGGGTCGGATCGGCCAGCGGCGGCCACGCTCGAACACCGTTGTGGCGAGACCGGCTTCACCGAGTCGCAGCGCGGCGACCGAGCCGCCGAAACCGGTGCCGATGACGATCGCGGTGCGTCCGGCCGCGGCCTTCGCCTGTGGTGCGGTGGCGGCCAGCGCGGCGAGAGCACCGGCGCCCGCCGCGGAGCGGAGGACGGTCCGGCGGGAAACGGAAGAGGTGGGAATGTCCGAGTTCACGACTGGACCTTAGCGCGCACTAACTAAGGTTAGGAATACCTTAGGAATTAGTCAGCTGTGGGATGAATCACCCGCTCCGGGCCCCGACATGACGACGACCGGCGAGCCGCGCCGAACGGCATTGGGCGCGGCTCGCCGGTCCGGTCGAG